>NZ_JBTJEN010000005.1:0-375413 GCF_054456575.1 Pseudomonas sp. Eth.TT006
AGAACCCCTGTCTGTTAACGCAGACAGGGGTTTTGTCGTTTCAGGGCGAGGCAAAAACCATATATCAAACTGCTTTACGAGCTTTGCTGATGCGCCGAGCCTGCCACTTGCGCCACCAGATGTAGACGCCAGTCCCAGACAGCCCCGCAATCAGAACACCCAATACAGCGATTATCACCTGCCCAGTAAAGCCAATGATCCGTCCGCCATGTATTGGTAACTGCAATCGATAAAACCGTTCTCCCAAAGTCCCTTGCCCGGCGATCTCCTGTCCTAATAATCGTCCATCCGTGCCGTGAAAGAACAACCAGGATTTGCCGTGGGCCTCAGTGTCATGCTGTCCAAACCCGGCGCCGTAGAAGTTGTACTCAAAGCTGTAATACAACTCGCCGATCGCAGCCGTCAGGCCTAACCTTTTCCCTTCCTGGATTGCCCGCTCGTACACCTGTTGATAACTCAATTGCGTCACACCCAATTCAGAAGGCGGCATTCGTCCGCGGGCCTCATAGACGCTCGGTTCAATCGGCGAAAATAACGACACCGTCGGTTTGAATACCTGACTCGGCAGGTTCATCGCCACACTGCTGACTGCAATCGGCAGCAGCAACAACCACAGCCACAATCCACCCGCCCGATGCAGATCGAAGTTGAGCCGGTACGCATGTCCGCCTTTGATCTTCCATGCGGTCGACCACTTCTTCCAGAACGGTTTACCGCGCGGTAGCGTCAACCCCAGCGCAATGAAGCAATCGATCACCCAGGCGATGGCCACCAGCCCCATCAGCCACAATCCCCAGTTCCCTGATAGCGTCAGGTTGTAGTGAAACTCGAGAATGAACGGGATGAGGTTCTCTCGCGCAAAGCAGCACTCGCCCCAGTAACGTTGCCCTTTCTGCTCGGCATTTACCGGGTCGAGATAGAACACCTGATTGCGCTCATCAAACGGTTTGCCCGTCGCCGGATCATTCCGCGGCACCGCCGCCAATAAGGCGGTATGCCCCAATTCATCCGGATACTCCATGTACCACACCTGCAACTTCGGGTGCGCGGTTTGCACGGCATCGACCAACGCCCCGGGAGGCAAGCGCTGACCTTCGGCAGCAGCTTTATAAAATTGCGGATTCAGCCACTCATCCAGCTCATGATTGAACGCCAGAATGCTTCCCGTGATCCCGGCCAGCAGCAAAAACACCGCCGTCGCCAAGCCGATATAGCGATGCAACAACACTAACAATGCGCGCATGAAAGATTCCCCACAGAGACGACAAAGCCAGCCCCTGAACATTCAGGGGCTGGCTTTTTTGTGCACAAGACAAAGACTTAGAACTGGTAGCTGACCGTAGCAGCGACGTTGCGCTCTTCGCCCATGTAGCAGAAGTTCAGACTCGCGCAGGAGGCGACGTAGGACTCGTTGGTCAGGTTGTTAGCATTCAGGCGCACGTCGACGCCCTTCAAGCCGACCTTGCCCAGGTCATAGCCGATCGATGCGTCGAACAGCGTGTAGGCCGGCACCTTAATGGTGTTCTCGGCATCTGCCCAGCTGTAACCGACGTAGCGCACACCTCCGCCGAGACGCAGGCCATCAAGTGCCGCGCTATCGAATTTGTAGTCGGCCCACAACGACGCCATGTGCCGCGGTGCCTGCGTCGGCGAGTTGCCTTTGTTCTCGATCACAGCGGTCGGCGTGCTCAGAGTGCTGACCATTGACTTCGAATACTCGATATCGGTGAAGGTATAGCTGCCAAGGACTTTCAGGTTGTCGGTCAACTGCATGTGCGCCTCCAGCTCCAGCCCCTGCGAACGCACGGCGCCGACAGCGCGGTAGAAGTTTTCCTGCGGCAGCTTGGTCGCCAGATTTTCCTGATCGATACGGAACAGCGAAGCAGTGAACAGATTGTCGGTGCCCGGAGGTTGGTACTTCAGGCCGACTTCCCATTGCGTGCCGTCAGTCGGCGGCAGCGGATTGCCGGCGCTGTCGGCATACGAGTTCGGGTTAAACGACTCGGAATAGCTGATGTACGGCGCCAGGCCGTTATCGAACAGGTACAGCGCGCCGGCGCGGCCGGTAAGTTTGGTGCGGCGGTCATTGATTTCGCTGCCAGCAGGGCGCCCTGCTTCGGCGATCCGGTTTTCGTCGGAAGTCTCGACCCAGTCCTGACGCAGGCCCAGCGAGAAGCGCCATTGGTCCATTTCGATCAAGTCCTGCAGGTACACCCCGGTCTGCTCCAGGCGCCGCAAGTAACTGGTCTCACCGTACATATCGATCGCCGAGTTACCGTAGACCGGGTTGAACGCATTGATCGGCGCCAGGCCGCCGCTGGTCCAGTCGACCACGGTCTTGCGCCGTTGATAGTCCGCGCCCATCAACACCGTGTGTTTGGTGGCACCGGTGAAGAATTCGGCCTGCAACATGTTGTCGACGATGAACGCATGCAGACGCTCATCGCCGCCGGTGTAGTAGCGGTTCAGTTCGTTACTGGTCGGCGTGGTCCAGCCGTAGGCGTAGACCTGATCCATATTTACTTTGGAGTCGAGGTAACGGAAGTTCTGACGCGCCGTGAAAACATCGTTGAAGCGATGTTCGAACTGATAGCCGAATGACTGCTGATCCCGCGAATAGCCATCAACCCCCGGCTCGCCCTCGAAGAAGTGCGGCGAGATACGATTGCCGTTGCGCTGATGAATCGTGCCGTCCGCCGGCACGCCACCGTGGTAGCCGCCATCCGGATCGTGCTGCAGATACGCCTGCAGCGTCAGCGAGGTGTCTTCGGTGAAATCGATGCTCAGGGTCGGCGCGAGGGCGAAGCGCTTTTCCTTGTTGTGGTCGAATTGCGTGTCAGACTGATCCGTCAAACCGGTCAGACGATAGGCAATGCGCTTGTCGTCATCGACCGGACCACTGAAGTCAAAACCGACCCCGCGCTGACCCTGAGTGCCGACCGTGGCCTGCACCTGATGATAAGTCTCGTACAACGGCTTTTTGCTGGTCAATGCCACCAGGCCGCCGGGGGAACTGCGGCCATACAACACCGACGAAGGACCTTTGAGGATATCCACACGCTCGAGGAAATACGGATCGACCTGCATGGTGCTGTACGTCCCGCTGTCACCCATCGACTTGAGCCCGTCGAGATAGATGTTGTCCACCGAGCCGTCGTTGAAACCGCGCATCGCCACATAATCGTAGCGATGCGTCGCGCCGTAAGGGTTGGTCAGCACGCCGGGGGTATAGCGCATCGCCTGGGAAACGGTTTGCGAGCCCTGATCGTCCATTTGCTCGCGAGTGACCACGGACACGCTTTGCGAGGTTTCCAGCAACGCGGTACTGGTCTTGGTGGCGATCTGGCTGTGGGTAGCGTTGTAGCCCTCCATGCTGCCGAGTGCGTTGCCGAGGGCGAAGCCTTTGATATCGGTGGTCGGCAGCGCCAGGGCGTTGCTGTCGCTGACGGCATGCAGGGTGTAACTGCTCCCGTCCTGACTGACCGCCTCCAGACCCGAGCCACCGAGCAGATGGCTCAGCGCCTGATCGGTAGAATATTCACCCTGCACACCCGGAGATTGCCGCCCCTGCGTTTGTTGCGGGGTCATCGACAAGGTGATGCCGGCCTGACGCGCGAACTGGTTCAGCGCTTCGCCCAGCGGGCCGGCGGCAATGCTATAGCGCTGACTGCTCGCTTCACTGGCAGTGGCCGCGAGGCTCAGGCCGGGCACTACCGCGGCGCCCAGAACAGTGGAGAGCAGGGCGGCGCGAACGGCATGGCGCAACAGGCCAGATTCGGCGGTGTAACGCAGAGATTTCTTACAGGTAATGCGGACAGTCATCGTCGGTTTCCGTGGCAAGTCGCAAAGGCTGAATTGAAGTGCTTAATGACCAAGCCGGACTTGCCGCGAAAACCCGCCAAAATAATTTCAGGTCACGGCTTCCAGCGTGACCCACCAACGGCTGCGATAGCGCAATTGCACCGGCAGCGTCTGCGGCAGAACGGCCAGCAGCTTGTCGGTGTCCTCCAGGCGGAATACCCCCGACAGACGCAGATCCGCCACGGCAGACGCACAGGACACGAAGCCCGGACGATAACGTCCGACCTCTTTGAGAAAATCGCCCAGGCGCATGTTGCGCGTCACGATCAAACCGTCGACCCACGCACCCGCGTCCATATCCAGTGGCGGCGCCGGGCGCACCTGCTGGTGATTGATCAGATAGCTCTGCCCGGCGAGCGCTTCCACCGCAGTGCCGCCGCTGCGGATGGCGACGCGCCCGCTGGTGACGCTCAGCCGCGTGCAATCACCGTCCTGGCGCAGGATGAAACGCGCATTGGTCGGCTCGTATAGGCCGTGACGGCTTAGTACGCGAAGTGGTCGGTTGAAGGTCGCGCCTTCATCGTTGCCGCCGCAGGTGACGATGATTTCGCCGCGGGTGAGTTTGATCAGCCGCTGTTGTGCGGTGTAATCCAGATCCACCGCGCTGGCCGTGTTGAGTTCGATCCGGGTGCCGTCGGGCAACTGGAAGCTGCGGCGCTCGCCGGTCACCGTGGCGTAGTCGGCGCGCCAAAGCTGCCAGGCCGCGGTGTCCTTGGCCAGCCAGGCGGCGGAACCCATGAGCAAGGCGCCGGACAACAGTTTCAAGGCCTGCCGCCTTCCGAGTCCTTGCGCGCTGTTTTCCAGGGTATTGAGCGCCACATGAGCGCCGGGCACGGCGCGCAGGTTATGGCTCAGTTCCGCCTGCAGCGACTGCACGCGCTGCCAGGCCAGTTCGTGCTCGTGATGCTCGGCACGCCAGGCTTCGCACTGGCGGCTCAGGCGCGGATTGCCGTGATTGTTGCGGAGCCGCAGCAGCCAGTGAATGGCTTGTTTGACCACCTGTTGTGGCGGCTCGGCGCGGCGTTCGGCGTAGACGTTGTCCATAGGCATCAATTGGCGTACCGCAGCACGTAGCAGTGATACAGCGCGTCGGCGACGTAACGTTCCACCGAGCGCAGCGACAAACCCATCTGCTCGGCGATCTGTTTGTGGCTCAGACCTTCGCACTGCGCCAGCAGAAACACCTGACGCACTTTCGGCCGCAAGCCCTCAAGCATGCGCGCGATGCTTTCGAGCAATTCGATGACCAGGGTGCGGGCTTCGGCACTCGGCGTTTCGGCTTCAGGCAAATGGGCGATGGCGTCGAGATAGGCGCGTTCGATTTCTTCTCGGCGCCAGTGATCGATCACCAGACCGCGAGCGATCGTACGCAAAAAAGCCCGCGGTGCCTTGAGTTCCAGACGTTCGCTGCGCTGCAACAGGCGCACGAAAGTGTCCTGCGCCAGATCCGCCGCATCCGCAGCATTGCCCAGTCGCGCCCGCAGCCAGGCGTTGAGCCAGCTGTGATGACTACTGTAAAGCGCCTGCACGGCAAACTCGGGAGAGGACATGAACGCGACAGCCTGTACGTCACAAATGATAATTAGTCGCATTTTTAACAAGGACTGCACATTTTGCAACCTTCGCTCCAATAGCAGTCCTCAATTTGCTCCTGGCGAACGCTCTGGTACGCCGTTCGGCGGGAAACCTGCACAAAGGTCATCCATTTCCCACACAGCCCTAAGCTTTCTCCGAATCGTGCCGACAGCATGGTGAGACATGCGTGCACCAAAGTAGAGCGGCCCTCAGAAAGCTGCCTGCCAGCCATTGGATATTTGGAGCTACATGGATGTTGCATCCCGAAACGCATCCCCACTTTTGCATAAGAAGTCCCATGAAATGAATCTCAAGTTCAGCCATAAAATCCTGTTGGCCGCCTCGGGCGTTGTGGTCCTGGCGTTCGCGTTGTTTACGCTCTACAACGACTATCTGCAGCGCAACACCATTCGCCAGAACCTCCAGTCTTCCGTGCAGCAGGCCGGTGATCTGACCGCCAGCAGCGTGCAGAACTGGATGAGCGGGCGAATCCTGGTGCTGGAAAACCTCGCACAGAACGTCGCCCATCAGGGCAAGGACGCGGACTTCCCTGGCCTGGTCGATCAACCAGCGTTCACCTCGAACTTCCAGTTCACCTACGTCGGTCAGGCCAACGGGGTGTTCACCCAGCGCCCGGACGCGAAGATGCCGGACGGTTACGACCCGCGTCAGCGCCCGTGGTACAAGCAGGCCGTTGCTGCTGACAAAACCATGCTGACGCCGCCTTATATGGCTGCTGTCGGCGGGCTGGTGGTGACCATCGCCATGCCGGTGAAAAAGAACGGCGAACTGCTCGGCGTCGTCGGCGGTGACCTGAGCCTGGAAACCCTGGTGAAGATCATCAACTCGGTGGACTTCGGTGGCCTGGGCCATGCATTCCTGGTCAGCGCCGACGGTCAGGTGATCGTCAGCCCGGACAAGGATCAGGTGATGAAGAACCTGAAGGACATCTATCCGAATTCCAGCGTGCGCATCGAGAAGGGCAACCAGAACGTGGTGCTCAACGGCCAGGAACGCATCCTGTCGTTCACCCCGGTCAACGATTTGCCGAATGCTCAGTGGTACATCGGTCTGTCAATCGATCACGACAAGGCCTACGCGGCTCTGAGCCAATTCCGTACCTCGGCGCTGATCGCCATGTTCGTCGCCGTCGCGGCCATCGCGCTGCTGCTGAGCCTGCTGATCAACGTTCTGATGCGTCCGCTGACCACCATGGGTCGTGCGATGCAGGACATCGCCCAGGGCGAAGGCGACCTGACCCGGCGTCTGGTGGTGACGGGCAAGGATGAGTTTGCCGTACTGGGCAGCTCGTTCAACCAGTTCGTCGAGCGCATTCACGCGTCGATTTCCGAAGTGTCGTCGGCCACCCGTCACGTGCACGATCTGTCGCAACGGGTGATGGCATCGTCCAACGCTTCGATCATCGGTTCCGACGAACAAAGCGCCCGCACCAACAGCGTGGCCGCCGCGATCAACCAGTTGGGCGCCGCCACTCAGGAAATTGCGCGCAACGCTGCCGATGCTTCGCAGCACGCCAGCGGTGCAAGCGAGCAGGCCGACGACGGTCGTCAGGTGGTGGAGCAAACCATCCAGGCGATGACCGAGCTGTCGCAGAAAATCAGCCTGTCGTGCACCCAGATCGAAACCCTCAACGCCAGCACCGACAACATCGGCCACATCCTCGATGTGATCAAAGGCATCTCGCAGCAGACCAACCTGCTGGCGCTCAACGCGGCGATTGAAGCGGCGCGTGCCGGTGAAGCCGGCCGTGGTTTTGCGGTGGTGGCGGACGAAGTGCGCAACCTCGCGCACCGCACCCAGGAGTCGGCGGAAGAGATCCACAAGATGATCACCTCGTTGCAGGTCGGTTCGCGTGAAGCGGTGACCACCATGAACGCCAGCCAGGCGTCCAGCGAAGAGAGCGTTGAAGTGGCGAACCAGGCCGGCCTGCGACTGGTCAGCGTGACCCAGCGCATCGGCGAGATCGACGGCATGAACCAGTCGGTGGCTGCCGCGACCGAAGAGCAGACCGCCGTGGTGGAAACCCTCAACGTCGACGTCAACCAGATCAACCTGTTGAACCAGCAGAGTGTGGCCAACCTCAACGAAACGTTGAAGGATTGCGATGCGTTGTCGCAGCAGGCCAACCGGTTGAAGCAGTTGGTGGACAGCTTCAAGATCTGACCGCGTTATCGTTCATCGCGGGCAAGCCCGCTCCCACAGGATTTCTGGCGTACACAACATTTGTGACCGACCTGAAACCTGTGGGAGCTGGCTTGCCAGCGAAAGCGGCGGTGCAATCACCGCAAGACGGAAGCCTTAAACAAACAGCCTCAGCACATTCCCCATCGCATCATCGGCAAAGCCCTGCACGAAGTCCTTGAACCCCGGCAGCGCCTCTTCCCCGCCTGACGCCGGCTCGGCAATGATCGTCCAGGTCGCCCGCGCCTTCCCCGTTCCCAGCGATTCCACATTCATCGCCGCCCACAGATTGGCCACCCCCAGCGTGTTGTAGATGGTGGTCCAGGTCATGCTTCGCGCCTGCTCATCGCGGGAGTTGAGCTGTTCGACCACCACATTGCCGTCCTTGAAGATTTTCTTGCGCAGCGAAGACACGCCATCGCCAGTCATTTCGGTGTGCGACAACGCCGGGATGAAACGTTCGAAAGCGCCGAAGTTGCCGACCACCGCCCAGACCTGCGCCGCGTCTGCCGGCACTTCCACCGAAGACACAACGTGGCAGCCGTGGGGGTTTTTGATCAGGGTGTCGGGTTGCAGGTTGCTCATGGTGTTGCTCCTTGTGGTTGCACTAGATGAAGTTGATCTGTTTCAGGTAATCGCAGCCGCGACGCAGCAGCGCCGGGGACTTTTCCGGGTACCGCGCACCCATCTGCCGCACGCCGGCCTGGGCGTTGGCGTGACCGATCAGGGAGATGTCGCCGATGTCTTCCTCGAAGCCGTTGAGGTAGAAACCGAGCACGCCGAACAGCGCGTTGTCGGCATCGACCCGGCCCAGTTGCTGCTGCCAGTCGGCGACGCTGACCAGCGCGAACTCGCTGCCGGTTTCGCGGAACGAAGCGACATAGGCGTCCCAGCTCAGCGGCTCGGGGTTGTGCAGGTTGAACACCGCATGCTCGGGCGAATAACGGCTGGCGTGGAAGGCGATGAAGCGGGCGAGAAAGTCCACCGGCATCAGGTCGAAATTCAGCGCGAAGGCCGGCACCTGACCGAGCTGGATCGAGCCTTTGAGCATCAGCATCAAACGGTTTTTGTGCGGCTGGCAGACGCCGCTCAGACTGTTGAAACTGATGTTGCCGGGACGGTACAGATTGACCCACACCCCGCGCTCGCGGGCGCGTTCGAGGATACGCTCGCCAACCCATTTCGACAGGTTGTAGCCGTTGCGAATGTAGATCGGCGGCGTCGCCGCGGCGGGCAATTCGAGCACTCGGCCTTCGCCATCGACGGTGCTGGAAGCCGACAGCGTCGAGACGAAGTTGAAGAGCTTTTTGCTGCGCCCTTCGCACAGACGCAACAGCTCGAAGATCGGCTCGACGTTATCCGCGGCCAGCGACTCGTAATCGAGTACGTGATTGACGTTGGCGGCGTTGTGCACCAGCGCGCCGAACTCGCGATCGAGGCGCTGATAATCGGCGCCGGCCAGGCCCAGTTGCGGGCGGCTGATGTCTGCCGAATAAACCCGCACCCGACTCAGGTCCAGATGCTCCAGACGGTTCTCGCGCACCGCTTGGGCGAAGCGCTGCGCCGCCGTTTGCCCGCCACCGTCACGCACCAGACAGGCCACTTCGCTGGCGCCCCAACCGAGCAGCGCTTCGACGATGTGCACGCCGACAAAACTGTTGGCGCCGGTGACGATTACCTTGTGCACATCGCCGAGACGACTGATTGGCAGCGGCTCGATGTCCAGCGGGCGCTCGGCATCGGCCATGGCCTGGGCGCTGAGTACCGCACTGTCATCGGTACCGCGCACCAGTGTCGCGAGCTTGCTGATGGTCGGCAGTTCGATGAAGCGATTGATCGAGATGCTGCGCCCGAACTCTTCACGCAAACGCAGCAACATCCGCGACAGCAGAATCGAGTGACCACCGAGGTTGAAGAAACTCTCGTCGGTGGAAATATCGTCGACCGGCAGCTCCAGCAATTCCGCCCAGATCTCCAGCAACAGCGCTTCATCGGCATTCGCCGGCAGGCATTTCGCGCCGCTGTGCTGCACGCTCACCGGTAGCGCCAGCAAGGCTTTGCGATCGACCTTGCCATTGCTGGCAAACGGCATCTGCGGTAACTCGGTCCAGGCCACCGGTTGCATGTAGTCCGGGAGAAACTGCCGGGCATGGGCCTTCAACGCATCGCGAGCAGCGTCTGATTGCGCCTGGGCGAGGAACGCCAGGATCCGCCGCTGACTGTCGATCACCACCGCCACCTGACGGTACAACTGGCTCTCGCGCAGGCAGCGCTCGATCTCTTCCGGCTCGACCCGGAAACCGCGGATCTTCACCTGATTGTCACGCCGTCCGCACAGCTCGATCCCGTGTTCACCCCACTTGGCCATGTCGCCGCTGCGGTAGGCGCGCAAAGTCTCGCCGTGCGGCAGTTGCAGGGTCAGATAGCGCTCGGCGGTCTGCTGCGGATTATTCAGATAACCGAGGCAGACACCGGGGCCGAGGATGAACAATTCGCCGACGCTGTGCTCCTGCACCGGTTGCAGATCATCGTCAAGAATCAGCACCTGACTGTTGGCAATCGGCGCGCCGAGGCTGCGGTTGCTGTCACCCGGTTGCAGTTGCCGGGCGGTGATCAGCACCGTGGCTTCAGTGGGGCCGTAGAGGTTGTGCAGCTTGCCCTGGCGGGTCAGTTGCTCAATGACGAAGGGCTCGCAGACATCGCCGCCGGTCATCACCTCAACCCCCTGCAATTGCTCCAGCGGCAGGATGCTCAGCAGCGCCGGCGGCAGGAACGCGTAGGTCAATTTCCGACGGCGGATCAACGCCACCAGTTGCAGCGGATCGCGGCGTTGCGTGTCGTCGGGCACCACCAGTTCGGCGCCTTTCAGCAGCGTGGGAAAGATATCGATCAGCGACGAATCGAAGCTCAGCGAAGAGAACTGCAACACCCGACTCTCGGCGCGCAACTGCACGTAATCGGCATACCACACGGTGAAGTGCGCAAGGTTCGCCTGACTCAGCAGCACGCCCTTCGGATGGCCGGTGGTGCCGGAGGTGTACAGCGCCATGCACGGCGCGTCGAGCTCGGGGCGCTGGCACATCAGCGCCTGGTCGAGATCCGCGTCGGCGCTGTCGATACGACTGACGTCCAGCCCGGGCATCGACTCGCTGAGCGGGTGCTCACCGTCGTGCAGCAACAACACCGCGCCGGCGTTTTGCAGGATGTATTGCTGGCGCTGCAACGGATGGCTCGGTTCCAGCGGCAGGTACACCGCGCCACTGCCGAGCACTGCCAGAATCGAGGCGAACAGCGCCGGACTTTTCGCCTGGCAAATGCCGACGATCCATGGCTGCGGATGCTGTTCGAGCAGCGGCAGCAACCGTTGCTGAATCGCAAGGCTTTGCGTGTGCAACTGGCGATAGCTGAGCGACTGCCCGCCCAGGTGCAGCGCCGGTCGCTCGGCATGCTCGATCAGGCTGCGTTGCAGGCGTTCGATCAGTGGCGTCTGTGCCTGTCGCAACAACGCCGGATGCGCCGTGGCGTTACGGCGATGGACGTAAGCCAGACTGTCGAGAAACAGCAGGTCTTCCACTTGTTCAAAGTCGGGCGCCTTGGCCGGCCTCGCCTGCTGCAAGTACCCGGCGTCGCGAGAGAAACGGCTGACCAGCAGCGCGACCTCGTCGACCACCTGCGTCAGCACTCGCTGGCGCAGTGC
Source organism: Pseudomonas sp. Eth.TT006 (assembly GCF_054456575.1). NCBI lineage: Bacteria > Pseudomonadati > Pseudomonadota > Gammaproteobacteria > Pseudomonadales > Pseudomonadaceae > Pseudomonas > Pseudomonas sp. Eth.TT006. The sequence continues at coordinate 11,336 of NZ_JBTJEN010000005.1, forward strand.
CTGGCCGTTGCCGCTCGGCTCATCGCCAATCGGCACGCGGCTGATCAGTGACGAGCCGAGGAAGCACAGCAGGTCGAGGGTTGGCAGACCGCCGATGCCCGACGCACCGATCCCCAGGCGCAGATGCAGGTGCGGGATGGCACACAGATCGCCGGCGCCGATAAAGCCGTCGTCGACGATCAGATCCACCGTCGATTGCCCCGCAGCACTGCGCAGCACGCTGTGGCCGTGGTGTTCGAGTTCCTGCGCCAGGTCGGTCATCGCCTGGCTGGCGCCAATCAGCAAAATGTCGAGACGTCTCATGTCGACCTCCTCATCAATCCAGATAGTCACGCAAGGCGTGCTGCACGCAGGGCGTATCGAGCAGCGAGCTGTTGTGGAAAAACCGCACGATGTTGCCCACCAGCGGATGGTGACGATTGATCGGGAACGCCAGCCCGGACATCTCGTCCTTCAGTGAACGGCGCACCGCATCGCTGACCGGCAAGGCGTCGATCAGGCGCAGATCGAAGGACTTCTGAATGTCGTTGGTCAGGTAATGGCCGATGAACACCGGCAGGATCTGCGCAATGGTTTCCCGGTCGGCGTCACTGGCGGTGTGCCAATAGATGCGCACCATCCGCGCCCAGAAGCTGGAGTGCCGGCCCTCGTCGAGCAGGTGGTCGGCCATCAGGCCTTTGATCGACGGCTTGACCGTATCGTCCCGGGCGAACGCCGCGACGTCACCGGTCACGGTGTTCTCGGCGATGGCCACGCAGATCAGTTCCACAGCACTGCGCAGGTGTTCCGGCGCCAGACTTACCGCTGCCGGAATCGCCCGGCTGAGTTCGATTTCAGCGGGCAGTTCGATCGGCTCGATACCGGTCATGGCCACGGTCTGCTGCATGAAATCCATCGCCACCAGCGCGTGGTAATCCTCGTCCACCACCACGGTCATGGCGTCGTAGCGACAGGCGAACGGGAAGGCCACGGCAAAGCGATTCTTGGCGATGCTGCGCGCGGTCTTGTCGACGATCTCGGTTTCGAAAATCACCACGTCGTTGATGAACTTGTACAGCGTCTGCACCAGGGCGAAATCCCGTTGTTGCGGGCACTCGCGCAGGAAGGTTTCGCTGAGTACCAGGGGCTGGCGGCTCAGCGGGTAGATCAGGCGTTCATCGTCTTCCAGCACGCGCCGTGGCCGGGTGCGGATGGTCGCGCGGCTTTCCCAGGTATCGGCGAAGGATTGGTAGTCGGCGGCGTTCATTGGGCCACCTCCGCCAGCGGCTCGTGCATGCTCAGACGCAGGCCGTCCCACAGGGCGATGCGACTCTCCACCGCCGCGATGGCGCTGGCATAGACCTCGGCTTCACGCTGCGGATCGCCATCGACCAGGCGCTCGAGCAGTTGCTCCGCCGCCGGGCCGTGATCCTCGGAGTCGACCTCGATATGGCGCTGCAGGTAATAGCGAAAGGTCGGCGCCTGTTCGATGCCGATTCCCCAGTCATCGAGAATGCGCTGGAACATCGTCGGAATGACGCTCTCCCGGCCATGCAGAAACGCCGCGGCGACGCTATGCCCCGGCGCATGCAACGCCGTGCGCAGGGTGTCGCGGACAAACTGCGCGGCGGCTGGATCGACCTCGACGCTTTGCAGGGCCACGTCGTAACTCACGCCCTCCAGCTGTAGTGCGACAAAACGCTCTACCGCTGTTGTGCTTGCCCCGATCTCACGCATGGCGTCGAGGTACAGTTCGAAATGGCTGTAATGACCCTGGCTCAGGCGATCGTCCGACTCTTCGCCGAGCACGATTTCGTTGATCAGGCGCGCGGCATGCGGATCGCGCGGCGGCAACCAGGGCAGACGCGTGCAGGTCAGCTCCTGTTGCAGGCGCTTGGTCAGTGACATGAAATCCCACACGGCGAACACGTGGGTTTCCATGAAACGACGCAATACCGGTAACGAAGTGATCTCGGAAAAGATCGGATGAATACTGAGTTCGGCTTTCTTCAGGGCGAGTTGGTTCTTAGTCGACATCATGATGTCCTTTATCATTGATATGAAATGGAACGGCTCTTTCAACTGCGCAATCAATGGGGCGATAAATGGCGGGGGGTGTCTGGGCGTGTGTTGACCTCGTTATATAGGTTGAACGGTATGTCTGATGAACTCTGTTCTATTGTCGGATATGGCAGGTGGTCCGGCCCAGCGTGGCCGGGCTTTGACTTGCCGACGGAGCAGAACTTATACGGCGAATAATTAATTAACAAGAATTAATTTGATTATTTTAAGTTGAGTGTTTTTCAAGTATGAGTTGTTCTTATAAAACTCTTTGAAGAAGTTTTATTTGGGCGTAGTTACTCCTTTCGATCAATAAAGATCAAAATCGAACAAGCAGAGTGAATGCCTCACTCGAAGTAACTTTTTACTGGCTGAAGTTAATATCTTTCATGGGGCGGAAGTTGGCCGGGAACGGCGCCGTGACTTCCTTTTTCCCGTGACAAGGCTCCTTCCGTAGGTTCCTGTTGCGGGGATTGCACCGACCGTGTGGTGCATCGCCCGTTCTATTGGGGTTGGCCGTTCAAGAGTGCGGGTAAATCGGCGCCACGGCTATGGCCGGTTTTTCATCGACAGTGAGCAGGATTCGAGCCGGCTGGCGCAGGGAGAGTAGAGCGGGGAGATCGGTCTGCCACCTTGATTCGGGGCAGACCGACGGGGGATTTGTAAGCAGGTTATTCGACGCTTGGAGCTTCAGTAAGCAGATTTGCGCGCTTGCGCGGCCGGGGTAGCGAGGTAACGGGTAATGACCTCGACGCCGCGATTGAGGTGCTGCTTGAGCAATTCGACGGAATGTTCGACATCACCTTCACGGGCGGCTTGCAGCATGGCCCGGTGGTCGTCCTGGGACAGCTTGCCCAGGCCCATGGCCTCGAGATTGAAACGCAGGAAGCGTTCCTCTTCGTTGAGCCCGTCTTCCACCAGACGCAGCAGACGCTTGTTCGGCGCCTTGCTGTACAGGGCCATGTGAAACAGGCGATTGAGCCGGCCGATCTCGGCGTAGTTGTGTTCGGTTTCAAGTTCGGCAATGTAACCGGCGGCGAGCTCGAATTCGGTGCTGGCCAGCAGCGGGATCGACTGGCGCAATGCCTCGGATTCGAGCAGGATCCGCAACTCATAGGTTTCGGTTGCATCACCCTGAATCAGCGCGGCCACTACCGCCCCTTTATGCGTGGTGACGCTCAGCAACTGCTGGGCTTCGAGCTGGCGCAGTGCCTCGCGCACCGGCATGCGGCTGACCCCGAACAGGTCGGCGAGGTCCTGCTGGCGCAGAGCGGTGCCGCACGGCAGACGACCGTCGAGGATCGCCGAGCGCAACGTCTCTTCGATGATCGAACGGGCGAGGTGTGCGGGAATCGGTCCATCGACTTTGATGCTGTCCAGCGGTTTGGGCTTCTGTGTCACGACTACGCACCCTGCCTGTCGACTGAATTTGGATCCAAATGACACTAGTGACTGCTCTACAAGATGTCAAACCGTGTAGAGGTACTCCGTCACAAAAGTTTAGCTCGATAGCGATGATCTCATGGTGCCATTGTTTTTTGGCGGGCTAAGCTTCACCATCAAACGCCTTCTTTCCTGCCTCCTGGAAAACCTGCTGTGGCGGTACGTTTCGCGATCCCCCGGACTCTGCGCTGGCTAGGCTGCGCACTGTTGCTGGCCGGCGTCATGCTGGGCGGCCTGCAGGCCGATTGGGATTTTTCCGCGATCAGCCGCAAAGCCACGGCGCTGTACGGACCGCTGGGCGCCGGCCAGCAACGGATCGATGCCTGGCAAAACCTGCTGGCCACGCAGAAACAGGTCAGCGAGATGGAAAAGCTCAAGGTGGTCAACCTGTTCTTCAACAAACAGGTACGTTATGTAGAAGATATCGATTTGTGGGGGCAGGTCGATTATTGGGAGACGCCCATCGAGGCGCTGTGGAAAGGCGCCGGCGATTGCGAAGATTATGCGATTGCCAAGTATTTCAGCCTGCGCCATCTCGGTGTTTCCAGTGACAAACTGCGCATCACCTACGTCAAGGCTCTGCGCCAGAACCGTGCGCACATGGTGCTGACGTATTACGCCACCCCCGATGCCATGCCGCTGGTGCTCGACAGCCTGATCGATCCGATCCAGCCGGCGTCGCAGCGAACCGACCTGTTGCCGGTCTACTCTTTCAATGCCGAAGGTCTGTACCTGCCGGGGGCCAAGGGCAACAAGAAGGTCGGTGACACCAAACGCCTGTCGCGCTGGCAGGATGTGCTGAAGAAAATGCAGGCCGAAGGTTTTCCGGTCGAAACGACTAACTAGGAGCACGCGCTCAGATGTCTTTGTTCAAACAGCTGTTGATCGCTATCTGTCTGTTCCTCGTGGTCGCCTTCACCGGCAGCTTCATGGTCAGTCTGGAGAGCTCGCGCACCCAGTACGTCAATCAGCTGCGCTCCCACGCCCAGGACGCCGCCACAGCTCTGGCGTTGTCACTGACACCGAATATCGACGACCCGGCGATGGTCGAGCTGTTGGTCAGCTCGATTTTCGACAGTGGCTATTACGCGAGCATCCGCGTGGTCGACCTGAAGACCGACCAGACCATCGTCGAGCGCAGCGGGATTCCGGCGGTGAGCAATGTGCCGGACTGGTTCGTCAAACTGATTGGCCTGGAACCGGCTGGCGGCGACGCGCTGGTCAGCCGTGGCTGGGAGCAGGCGGCCAGAGTCGAGGTGGTCAGCCACCCGATGTTTGCCGTGGCCAAGCTGTGGCAGAGCGCCTTGGGCAGCCTCGGCTGGCTGCTGCTGTGTGGCGCGGTCAGTGCGGTGCTCGGCGCGCTGCTGTTGCGCCGGCAATTGCGCCCGCTGGATTACATGGTCCAACAATCCCACGCCATCGCCCGCCGCGAGTTTCTCAGCCTGCCGGAGCTGCCACGGACCCCGGAATTGCGCCGCGTGGTGCAGGCGATGAATCAGATGGTCGAGAAGCTCAAGGCGCTGTTTCAGGAGCAGGCCGAACGCAGTGAAAAACTGCGTGCCGAATCCTATCAGGACAACCTCACCGGCCTGGCCAACCGACGTTATTTCGAGATGCAGCTGCACAACCGGGTGAGCAACCCGGAACAGGCCAGTTCGGGTTATCTGCTGTTGTTGCGGGTCAAGGATCTGGCCGGACTCAACCAGCGTCTGGGCGGGCAGCGCACCGATGCACTGCTCAAAGCGGTGGGCGAACAACTGTCTCGCGAATGCGCCAAATACCCGGAAACCCAGAACCTCGTCACCCGGATTCGCGGTGGTGAGTTTGCCGTGCTGGCGCCGGGGCTGGTACGCGAGGAAGCGCTGCAGCTGGCGCAGAACCTCGACAGTGCGCTGAGCAGCCTGCACGCCACCGGCGCCACCGATGTGCCGGCCGTGGCTTCCATCGGCCTCGCACCGTTCGCCCACGGCGATTCACCGCAAGCGGTGCTGACCCTCGGCGATCAGGCGCTGGCGCAGGCCGAGGGCCAGGGCGAGCAGAACTGGGCATGTATCGATCAGAGCCTGGTGGCGGAGGTCGGCGACGATCACCATGCCTGGCATCGCTTGCTCGATCAGGCGCTGAATCAACAGCGTTTCGAGCTGTTTTTCCAACCGGTGGTGGCCGCACAGGATCCGCAACTGGTGCTGCACTACAAAGTGCTGTCGCGGCTGCTGGATGATCAGGGCCAGACCATTCCGGCCGGACGTTTCCTGCCATGGCTTGAGCGTTTCGGCTGGACCGCGCGCCTGGACCGATTGATGCTCGAGCGCGTGCTGGAGCAGATGAAAGAGCACGAGGACTCGCTGGCACTGAACCTGTCCTCGGCCACCCTGGCCGATCCGCAGGCGCTGAACAAAGTCTTCGAGATCCTGCGGGCGCACTCCAACCTCGGTGAGCGTCTGACCCTGGAAATCGGCGAGGAGCAATTGCCGGAACAAGCGGTACTTGAGCAATTGACCCGGCGCCTGCGCGAATTGGGCTTCTCCCTGAGTCTGCAGCGCTTCGGCGGACGCTTCAGCATGATCGGCAACCTGGCGCGCCTGGGGCTGGCGTACCTGAAGATCGATGGCAGCTACATTCGCGCGATCGACCAGGAAAGCGACAAACGCCTGTTCATCGAGGCGATCCAGCGTGCAGCGCACAGCATTGATCTGCCGCTGATTGCCGAGCGGGTCGAGACCGAAGGGGAGTTGTCGGTGATTCGCGAGATGGGCTTGTATGGGGTGCAGGGGCAGTTGTTGGGTGAGCCCAAACCTTGGCGGTGAGTCATTGCAAAAGCAACCCTCACCCTAGCCCTCTCCCAGAGGGAGAGGGGACTGATTGGGGAATATTGACGTAATACGCCGACGTGAAAGAGCTCCGCTGAATCCACAATCGACCCGATCTCTCAGGTCGATGTATATCGCCAGCCACCTCGGTCGGCCCCTCTGCCTAAAGGCGACTGATTGGGGAATATTCAGGACGTATGCCGAGGTGAGCGATTTGTTTTGAATCCACAATCGACCCGATCTCTCAGGTCGATGTATATCGCCAGCCACCTCGGTCGGCCCCTCTGCCTCAAGGGGACTGATTGGGGGATATTCCGGCCGTACGCCGCCGTGAGCGATTGGCTTTGAATCCACAGTCGACCCGATCTCTCAGGTCGATGTATATCGCCAGCCACCTCGGTCAGCTCCCTCTCCCTCCGGGAGAGGGCTGGGGGGAGGGGCTTTTGACGTTGGCGTAATCAGATCAACCCGCTCTCTTCCTCATCAATCAACTGGCTCAACCCGCCCAGCGCTTCCCGTGCCTGGGTCCGGTCCATCAACTTGGCCTGCGCCGCCGCCGGCAGGTCGGTGACGCGGATTACGCCTTTCTGGGTCAGCACCTGAATCAGGTCGTCGAGTACCCGAATCATCTCGAAGTCGCTCTGCTTGAGCTGTTTGAGGCTGTTTTCCACGGCCGCGTTGGCGAACCACGCCTCGACTTCATAGTTGTCCGCCGGCAGCGTTTCCGTGGCTTCGGCGTAGGCCGCAGCTTCCACGCGAATCAACTGACCCTGCGCATCACGTTGCACGTAAAACATTGAGCATCCCTCAGAAAGAACCAGCGTCATGCTGTCAGCAGCATAGGCCAACTGCACGCGAGTATGCGGTGCGGCGACGAAATCGTCACCGGCCCGATAGCCGCCAACGTGACGGCCGCCCCGGAGGGCGGCCGTTTGATTCACGTATCAGCTGTTGTTGTGGTCGACCTTGATGGTCGGATCGCTGCCGGCAATCAGGTTGTGAATGTTGGCGCTCGACCAGTTGTTGCCTTCCAGTTTGATCGTCACGTCCGGCGTTGCCGCAGCGGCGTCGGCCGAGTTGAACTTGCCCGCCGTGCTGACTTGCAGCGACGACGTGCCATCGACCGTGGTGATTTTCAGGAAGTTGTCGATGGTGCTGCCGGACTCGCCCTGCAACAGATCACGCAGGTCGATGCGGTCGCCTTCGCTGGCGTTGAAGTCCTTGATCACGTCGTTACCGGTGTCGCCGGCCTTCCAGACGAAGGTATCGGCACCGGAACCACCGATCAGGATGTCGTTGCCCTGACCGCCGATCAGCGTGTCATTGCCGGAACCGCCGAGCAGGATGTCATTGCCTTTGCCGCCATCGAGCACGTCGTTGCCGCCCTGGCCGAACAGGATGTCATTGCCGGCACCGCCCAACAGGGTGTCGTTGCCGTCATGCGCGCCGGACACATCGAACAGCTGATAGTGCTCGGTGATGAACTGGTGCACGTTGCTGGTGGTGACTTTGCTGACGTCGACGCCGGTCTGCTGTGCAACGAATGCCTGCATCGCCTGGTAACCCTCGCCGGCAACGCCGTTGAAGCTCACCAGATCGCCGAACAGAATGTCGTTGCCCTCGCCACCGCTGACGGTGTCGCTGCCCGGCATTGTCGCTTCGGTGTGGCCGATGATCGAGTTGGCCAGATCCTTCGGATCGATATTGGTCTGCGGTGTGTGATCCGAGTCGTACGGTTTCAGATCGTTGAGACTGACACCGCTGTTGATGCCGATGGCCTCGACGTTCGACAGACCGCTGAGCAAGGCGAAGCCGCTGTTGGAGTTAGTCGTGGTGTAGTAGTCGGTACTGTTACCGCTGCCCGCCAGACCGGAGAACTCGTAGGTGCCGTCGCCTTGGGCGTGCAGCGTGCCGAAGTTCTGGTACGACCAGTTGTTGCCGGATTTACTCCACACCGTTACCGAACCGTTGGCGCTGATGTCGATCTGGTGCGTGCTGTCCGGGGTCAGGCTGACCGCGGTCCCCAACTTATAGTTGGCGGTGGTGATCAGGCTGTCGAGCGTCTTGTTGCCGTACAGGTACGGGTTGGTTGATTCGCCAGTCTGATAGTAGGTCGGCTGACCATCGGTGATGAAGTACGTCAGGTTCTTCGCACCGGTGTTGGCGACCGCTTCAGGGCTCTGGAAGAAGTTCGCGGTGGTCTTGAACACATCCTCATAGTTGGTGCCGCCGCCGGACGTCATCGAATCCAGCACGGCCTTGAGCTTGGTCAGCGCGTTCGGGTCGTTGAGGTTCACCGACACCGACTTGTTGACCTGGGTATCGAAGTCCACCAGGAAGATGTTCACCGTGCCCGAGTTGCCACCCATGCTCTGCTTGAGGGTGTTGAACACCGAGGTCAGCGAGTCCTTGGCGGCGTTGATCGACGTCGAGCTCATGCTGCCCGAGCTGTCGACCATGAACGCGATGTTGTAGTTGGTGCCCGGCACCACAGTCAGACCACCGATGTCGGCGACCATGATGTCGTTGCCATCGGTGCCGTTGAAGGTGTCGTCGCCTGAGGTACCGACCACGGCGTTATACACCGCCGGCACCACGCTGACCGGAATGGCCGCGGTGCTGCTGGCCGAGCCGCCGACCAGCTCGGTCGAGGTCGAAGTCACGGTCAGGTTGAACTGGCCGTTGTAGTAGGTCGGCGGGGTCACGGTCAGGCTGCCGAGGTTCCAGCCGGTGACGTTGGCCTCGCCGTTGCTCGCGGTGACGGTGAAGCTGTGGCCGTGGCCGTCGGAGAGTACCGAGCCGACCGGCGCACCGCTGATCTTCACGCTCAGGGTTTCCGAGCCGTCGGTGTCGGTCAGTGCGGTGTTGATCGCCGACAGTTTCACCGTGGTGCCTTCGGCGCCGGTGTTGAGCTTGTAGCCGTCGTAATAGCCTTCGCCGTTGGTACCGTGCAGGTCGGAGACGGTCACGCCGGAGTTCACCAGATCCTGCACGCCGGTGTAGATCGGCACGCCGGCGCTGCTCAGGTCGATTGGCGTGCTGCCGTTGACCGACAGGTTCACGTCATAGCTGCCCGGGCCGCTCTGGTTGTGGTGGTAGATGTCCAGGGTGTAGTAGCCGCTGGTGGTCGGGGTGAACGAACCGTTGATCGTGCCGCCCGCACCCCAGGTACCGGCAGCCACGTTCTTGCCGCCGATGGTGATCAGCAGGCTGTCGTCGGCCACGCCACTGAAGCTGTAGGTCTTGCCGGCTTCCAGATAGATCAGGCCCGAGGTTTTCGAGGCGGTGCCGGCGGCCACGCCGCCGTCCGACTGGACGTTGGTCACGCCGGTGCTGGAGTTCGGGGTGCCGGCGCCGTCGATCACGTTTTTCAACGTGGTCGAGTCCGCGCCGCTACCGCTGGTGCCCAGACCGGACAGGCCGGTCCAGACTTCCTTGATCAGCCCGGTGGACTTCACGCTGTTGTCGGCGACGCTGACGGTCGGCGCATCCGCCACTGGGGTGATGTCGATCTTCACCGTGCCGGTGTTGCCCAGCAGTTGACCGTCGGTTGGCTGGAACTTGAGCTGCGCGTAATCGGCCTGGTTGTTGCCCATGCCGTTACCGCCGTAGCCATTGACGCCCGACTCGTTGGCATCCGGCATGAAGCGCAGTTTGCCGGCGTCGATGTCAGCCTTGCTGAAGGTCTGGTTGTTGGCGACGTCTTTCCAGGTCGAGCCGTCCAGGTACTGCAGTTTGCCTTCGCCCGGCAGCTGGGTGATTTTCACGCCCAGGCTGCTGGCCGGGCTGTCGACGTCGGTCACCCCGAAGGTCGACCAGCCGAGGATCAGCGGGGTGTCTTCGGTGCCGGTGACGTTGACCGGGGCCGCGACCGGCGCATCGTTGACCGCCACCACGTTGACCGTGGTGGTCGCAGTGTTGGAGTAGTTGCCGCCATCGGTCACGGTCACGGTGATGATCCGCGGCACGGTGCTCGGGTCTTCACTGCTGTTGGTGAAGCTGATGTTCTTGATGGCCTGCATGTAGTCGGCCAGCGTCGCGTTGCCCGACAGAGTCAGGGTCACGGTGCCGTTGGTGCTGTTGGCATTGATGGTGATGCCATTGACGCTATTGCCCAGGTTCAGCGCATCGCCGTCCTGACGGTTGGTCAGCACGATGGTCGCGCCGGTCAGCATGGTGCTGTCCGGATCGGTGATCGTCAGGTCAGTGTCGGCAATCGACACGCCGGCGCCCGGGGTGTTTTCGGTGAAGGTCACCTTGTAGTCGGCACCGGTCGCGCCGCTGGAGTTGTTGGCGTCGAGGTCGATGACCGGTGGCGCATCGTTGTCGATGATCGAGGTGCTGACGCTGCCGTTGGTGCTGCTGACGGCCAGGTTCTCGAAGTTGCCGCCGGTGGCCGAGTCGATCTTGACCACGAAGTTTTCAGTGCCTTCGGTGATCTTGTCATCGATGGTCGCGACGTTGAACTGCGCGCTGCTGGCGCCCGCCGGAATCTTCACGGTGTACACGCCGGTGAAGTCCGAGCCGTCGGCGGCGGTGCCGCTGTAGACGATTTTCAGGGTCACGTCGGTTTGCGCCGGGTGCGTCAGGCTGACCGTGTAGCTGGCGGTCTGGCCTTCGGTCACCGAGCTGCTGCCGGTGATGCTGACGGTGGTGGTGTCGATGGTATCGGCGACGCTGGTCACCGCCGGCGTGGTGCTCGGTACCAGATTCTCGAAGTTGCCACCGCTGGCGTTGGTGATGGTTGCCTGCACGGTGCCGGCGTCTTTGTAGACGTCGTCCGCTGGCGCCGGCACGGTCACGGTGCCGGTGGTCTTGCCGGCGTCGATGGTGATCACCGAACCGTTCGACAGGGTCACGGTCACTGGCGAGCCAGCGGCGTTGCTCAGGGTCGCGGTGTAGGTGATCTGCCCACCTTCGTTCACCGCCGGGGTCGCGCTCAGCGACAGGCTGGTGGTGTCGACGGTGTCGGTCACGGTGGTGCTGACCGGAGTCTTGTCGGCTACCAGGTTCTCATAGTTACCGCCGCTGACGTTGGTGATCGAGTTGGTCAGCGGTGCATGACCGGTCAACACGTCGTTTGGCGCAATGGCGGTTACGGAGCCAGTGGTCTTGCCGATGTCGATGGTAATGGTCTGGCCGTTCGACAGACTCACGGTGACTGGCGAACCGGTGACCGGCGCGCCGACAGTGGCGGTGTAGGTGACGGTGCCACCTTCGGCCACGGTACCGGTGGCAGTGAGTTTCACGCCGGTGGTGTCGATGGTGTCGGTGACGCTGGTCACGGCTGGCGTGGTGCTCGGCACCAGATTTTCGAAGTTGCCACCGGTGGCGGACTTGATCGTTGCCTGCACGGTTCCGGCGTCTTTGTAGACGTCATCGGCTGGTGCAGGGACGGTCACGGTGCCGGTGGTTTTACCGGCGTCGATGGTGATCACGGCGCCGTTACTCAACGTCACGGTGACTGGTGAGCCGGCAGCGTTGGTCAAGGTTGCGGTGTAGATGATCGAACCGCCCTCGGCCACGGTGCCGGTCGCGGACAGCGACAGGTTGGTGGTGTCGATGGTGTCGGTTACGGTGGTGCTGACCGGAGTTTTGTCGGCTACCAGGTTTTCGTAGTTGCCGCCGCTGACGTTGGTGATCGCGTTAGTGATCGGCGCGTGGCCGGTCAGCGCATCGTTCGGCGCCGTGGTGGTCACGCTGCCGGTGGTTTTACCCACTTCGATGGTGATGTTCTGGCCGTTGGCCAGGGTCACCACAACCGGCGAACCGGTGACTGGCGCGCCGACGGTCGCGGTGTAAGTCACAGTGCCGCCTTCCGCCACCGAGGTGTCGGCGGTCAGCTTGACGGTCGAGGTGTCGATGGTGTCGGTGACGCTGGTCACGGCTGGCGTGGTGCTGGTCACCAGGTTTTCGAAGTTGCCGCCGGTAGCGGACTTGATCGTTGCCTGCACAGTGCCGGCGTCTTTGTAAACGTCGTCTGCTGGCGCTGGAACAGTCACGGTGCCGGTGGTTTTACCGGCGTCGATGGTGATCACGGCACCGTTGCTCAACGTCACGGTGACTGGTGAGCCGGCAGCGTTGGTCAGGGTCGCGGTGTAGACGATCGAGCCACCTTCAGCCACGGTACCGGTCGCGGACAGCGACAGGTTGGTGGTATCGATGGTGTCAGTGACGGTGGTGCTGACCGGAGTCTTGTCGGCGACCAGGTTTTCGTAGTTGCCGCCGCTGACATTGGTGATCGCGTTGGTGATCGGCGCATGACCGGTCAACACGTCATTTGGCGCGGTGGTGGTCACGCTGCCGGTGGTTTTACCCACTTCGATGGTGATGTTCTGGCCGTTGGCCAAGGTCACCACAACCGGCGAACCGGTGACTGGCGCACCGACAGTGGCGGTGTAAGTCACGGTCCCGCCTTCTGCTACCGAGGTGTCGGCAGTCAGTTTGACGGTCGACGTGTCGATAGTGTCGGTGACGCTGGTCACGGCCGGGGTGGTGCTCGGTACCAGATTTTCGAAGTTGCCGCCGGTGGCGGACTTGATCGTTGCCTCAACGGTGCCAGCGTCTTTGTAGACGTCATCGGCGGGTGCTGGGACGGTCACGGTGCCGGTGGTTTTGCCAGCGTCGATGGTGATTACGGCGCCGTTCGAAAGGGTCACGGTGACAGGCGAACCGGCAGCGTTGGTCAGGGTGGCGGTGTAAACGATCGAACCGCCCTCGGCGACCGAGTTGGTAGCGCTCAAGGACAGGTTGGTTGTATCGATGGTGTCGGTCACAGTAGTGCTGACCGGGGTTTTGTCAGCCACCAGGTTTTCGTAGTTGCCGCCGCTGACATTGGTGATCGCGTTGGTGATCGGCGCATGACCGGTCAGCGCATCGTTCGGTGCAGTGGTGGTCACGCTGCCGGTGGTCTTGCCGACTTCGATGGTGATGTTCTGGCCGTTGGCCAGGGTCACCACAACTGGCGAACCGGTAACCGGCGCGCCGACGGTCGCGGTGTAAGTCACGGTGCCGCCTTCTGCTACCGAGGTGTCGGCAGTCAGTTTGACGGTCGAGGTGTCGATGGTGTCGGTGACCTGAGTCACCGCCGGCACGCTGCTTGGTACCAGATTTTCGAAGTTGCCACCGGTAGCGCTGGAAATGGTCGCTTCGACTTTGCCGGCGTCCTTGTACACGTCGTCAGCCGGAGCCGGAACGGTCACGGTGCCGGTGGTTTTACCGGCGTCGATGGTAATCACCGCGCCGTTGCTCAAGGTCACGGTGACTGGAGAGCCAGCGGCGTTGGTCAGGGTCGCGGTGTAGACGATCGAACCGCCCTCGACGACCGTATTGGTGGCGCTCAGGGACAGGTTGGTGGTGTCGACAGTATCGGTGACGTTGGTCGAAACCGGAGTCTTGTCGGCGACAAGGTTTTCGTAATTACCGCCGCTCACGTCAGTGATCGCGTTGGTAATCGGCGCATGACCGGTCAACGCATCGTTCGGCGCCGTGGTGGTCACGCTGCCGGTGGTTTTACCCACTTCGATGGTGATGTTCTGACCGTTAGCCAGGGTCACCACAACCGGCGAACCGGTAACTGGCGCGCCGACAGTGGCGGTGTAGGTCACGGTCCCGCCTTCCGCTACCGAGGTGTCGGCGGTCAGTTTGACGGTCGAGGTATCGATAGTGTCGGTGACGCTGGTCACCGCCGGCGTGGTGCTCGGCACCAGGTTCTCGAAGTTGCCGCCGGTGGCGGATTTGATTGTTGCCTCAACGGTGCCGGCGTCTTTGTAGACGTCATCCGCTGGCGCTGGAACAGTCACGGTGCCGGTGGTTTTGCCGGCGTCGATGGTGATCACGGCGCCGTTGCTCAACGTCACGGTGACTGGCGAACCGGCAGCATTGGTCAGGGTCGCGGTGTAAACAATCGAGCCGCCTTCGGCCGCGGTACCGGTCGCGCTGAGCGACAGGTTTGTGGTGTCGACGGTATCGGTCACGTTAGTGCTGACCGGAGTTTTGTCAGCCACCAGATTTTCGTAGTTACCGCCGCTCACGTCAGTGATCGCGTTCGTAATCGGTGCATGACCGGTCAACGCATCGTTCGGTGCAGTGGTAGTCACGCTGCCGGTGGTTTTACCCACTTCGATGGTGATGTTCTGGCCGTTGGCCAGGGTCACTACAACTGGCGAACCGGTTACCGGAGCACCAACGGTCGCTGTGTAGGTGACGGTGCCACCCTCTGCAGCGGAATCGGTCGCGGTCAGTTTGACCGTGGTGGTATCGATGGTGTCGGTCACATTGGTGACCGCCGGAACGGTGCTTGGCACCAGATTCTCGAAGTTGCCGCCGGTAGCGGACTTGATTGTTGCCTCAACGGTGCCGGCGTCTTTGTAGACGTCGTCAGCCGGAGCCGGAACGGTCACGGTGCCGGTGGTTTTACCGGCGTCGATGGTGATCACGGCGCCGTTACTCAACGTCACGGTAACCGGCGAACCGGCAGCGTTGGTCAATGTTGCGGTGTAGATGATCGAACCGCCCTCAGCGACCGAGTTGGTGGCGCTCAGGGACAAGTTAGTGGTGTCGACAGTGTCGGTGACGTTGGTCGAAACCGGAGTCTTGTCGGCGACAAGGTTTTCGTAATTACCGCCGCTCACGTTGGTGATTGCGTTGGTGATCGGCGCGTGGCCGGTCAACGCATCGTTTGGCGCAGTGCTGGTTACGGAGCCCGTAGTCTTGCCGACTTCGATGGTGATGTTCTGACCGTTAGCCAAGGTCACCACAACCGGCGAACCGGTGACTGGCGCACCGACAGTGGCGGTGTAAGTCACGGTCCCGCCTTCTGCTACCGAGGTGTCGGCAGTCAGTTTGACGGTCGAGGTGTCGATGGTGTCGGTGACGCTGGTCACAGCTGGGGTTGTGCTGGAGACGAGATTTTCGAAGTTGCCGCCGGTAGCGGACTTGATGGTTGCCTCAACAGTGCCGGCGTCTTTGTAGACGTCATCGGCGGGTGCTGGGACGGTCACGGTGCCGGTGGTTTTACCGGCGTCGATGGTGATCACGGCGCCGTTCGACAGGGTCACGGTGACTGGCGAGCCAGCGGCGTTGGTCAGGGTAGCGGTGTAAACAATCGAGCCACCTTCGGCCACGGTACCGGTCGCGGACAGCGACAGATTGGTGGTGTCGACAGTGTCGGTGACGTTGGTCGAAACCGGAGTCTTGTCGGCGACAAGGTTTTCGTAATTACCGCCGCTCACGTCAGTGATCGCGTTGCTAATCGGCGCGTGGCCGGTCAACGCGTCATTCGGTGCGATGGTGGTCACGCTGCCGGTAGTCTTACCGATTTCGATGGTGATGTTCTGGCCGTTGGCCAGGGTCACCACAACCGGCGAACCGGTAACTGGCGCGCCGACAGTGGCGGTGTAGGTCACGGTCCCGCCTTCCGCTACCGAGGTGTCGGCGGTCAGTTTGACGGTCGAGGTATCGATAGTGTCGGTGACGCTGGTCACAGCCGGAGTGGTGCTGGTCACCAGGTTTTCGAAGTTGCCGCCGGTGGCGGACTTGATCGTTGCCTCAACGGTACCGGCGTCTTTGTAAACGTCGTCAGCTGGCGCTGGAACAGTCACGGTGCCGGTGGTTTTACCGGCGTCGATGGTGATCACGGCGCCGTTCGACAGCGTCACGGTGACTGGCGAACCGGCAGCGTTGGTCAGGGTGGCGGTGTAAACAATCGAACCGCCTTCCGCGACGGTGCCAGTGGCAGTCAGCGACAGATTGGTGGTGTCGACAGTATCGGTGACGTTGGTCGAAACCGGAGTCTTGTCGGCGACAAGGTTTTCGTAATTACCGCCGCTCACGTTAGTGATTGCATTGGTGATCGGTGCATGACCGGTCAACGCATCGTTCGGTGCGATGGTGGTCACGCTGCCGGTAGTCTTACCGACTTCGATGGTGATGTTCTGGCCGTTAGCCAAGGTCACCACGACCGGCGAACCGGTAACTGGCGCGCCAACAGTGGCGGTGTAGGTGACGGTGCCACCCTCAGCCGCAGACTCGGTCGCGGTCAGTTTGACCGTGGTGGTGTCGATGGTATCGGTCACGTTGGTGACCGCCGGAACAGTGCTTGGCACCAGGTTCTCGAAGTTGCCACCAGTAGCGCTGGAAATGGTCGCTTCGACCTTGCCCGCATCCTTGTAAACATCATCGGCCGGCGCTGGAACGGTCACGGTGCCGGAGGTCTTACCGGCCTCGATGGTGATCACCGCGCCATTGGACAGGGTCACGGTGACGGGTGTGCCGGCCGGATTGGTCAGGGTCGCGGTGTAGACGATCGAGCCACCTTCGGCCACCGAATCGCTGGCGGTCAGGTTCAGGTTGGTGGTGTCGACGGTGTCCGACACCGAGGTGTTCGCCGGGGTCTTGTCGGCCACCAGGTTTTCGTAATTGCCGCCAGCAACCTTGTCGATGGCGACGCTCAGCGAGCTGCCGCCCGCCAACGGGCTGTTCGGTGCCACGAAGTTCACGCTGCCGGTGGTTTCACCGACGGCGATGGTGATGGTCTGGCCGTTGGACAGGGTCACCACCACTGGCGCGCCGGTGACCGGTGCGGTCACGGTCGCGGTGTAGACCACGGTTTCGCCTTCGGCGACGTTGGCGGTAGCGGTCAGCGCCACGGTGGAAGTGTCGATGGTGTCGTTGACCGTGGTTACAGCCGGAGTGTTGCTGCTGACCAGGTTCTCGAAATCGCCACCGGTCGCGCCCTTGATGGTCGCTTCAACGGTGCCGGCGTCCTTGTAGACGTCATCTTTCGGCGCATCGACGGTCACGGTGCCGCTGGTCTTGCCAGCGTCGATGGTAATCACCGCGCCATTGCTCAAGGTCACGGTCACCGGAGTGCCGGCGGCGTTGGTCAGAGTGGCGGTGTAGGTGATTTGCCCGCCTTCGTTCACCGCCGGAGTCGCGCTCAGCGACAGGTTGGTGGTGTCGACGGTGTCGATGACGGTGGTGCTGACCGGCGTCTTGTCGGCGACGAGGTTCTCGTAGTTGCCGCCGCTGACGTTGGTGATCGAGTTGTTCAGCGGTTCGTGGCCGTTCAGCGCATCGTTTGGTGCAGTGGTGGTCACGGTGCCGGTGGTCTTGCCGACTTCGATGGTGATGGTCTGGCCGTTGGCCAGGGTCACCACGACAGGCGAACCGGTCACTGGTTCGCCTACGGTAGCGGTGTAGGTGACGGTGCCGCCTTCAGCCACCGAGTTATCGGCGCTGAGCTTCACGGTCGAAGTGTCGATGGTGTCGGTGACTTCGGTAACAGCCGGAACGGTGCTTGGCACCAGGTTCTCGAAGTTGCCGCCCGCAGCATCCTTGATCGTGACTTCGACCTTGCCGGCGTCTTTGTAGACGTCATCGGCGGGCGCCGGAACGGTCACGGTGCCGGTGGTTTTGCCAGCTTCGATGGTGATGATGGAGCCGTTGCTCAACGTCACGGTCACCGGAGTGCCCGCCGGATTGGTCAGGGTCGCGGTGTAGATGATCGAACCGCCTTCAGCCACGGTGCCAGTGGCGGTCAGCGACAGGTTGGTGGTGTCGACGGTGTCGGTGACAGTGGTGCTGACTGGAGTTTTATCAGCCACCAGATTTTCGTAGTTGCCACCGCTCACGTCGGTGATCGCATTAGTAATCGGCGCGTGGCCGGTCAGCGCATCGTTTGGCGCGGTGGTGGTCACGGAGCCAGTGGTTTTGCCCACTTCGATGGTGATGTTCTGACCATTGGCCAGGGTTACTACGACCGGAGAGCCGGTTACCGGCGCACCGACAGTGGCGGTGTAAGTAACGGTGCCACCTTCAGCGGCCGATTCGGTCGCGGTCAGCTTCACCGAGGTAGTGTCGATCGTGTCGGTGACTTCGGTAACAGCCGGAACGGTGCTAGGCACCAGGTTCTCGAAGTTGCCGCCGGACGCATCCTTGATGGTCACTTCAACTTTGCCGGCGTCTTTGTAGACGTCGTCGGCAGGCGCTGGAACGGTGACGGTACCGGTGGTTTTACCGGCCTCAATGGTAATTACCGAACCGTTGGACAAGGTCACTGTGACTGGCGAGCCAGCCGCGTTGGTCAAGGTCGCGGTGTAGGTGATCGAACCGCCCTCGGCGACCGAGTTGGTGGCGCTGAGCGAAAGGTTGGTGGTGTCGACGGTGTCGGTCACTGTGGTGCTGACAGGGGTTTTGTCGGCCACGAGGTTTTCGTAGTTGCCGCCCGTGACGCCGGTGATCGAGTTGGTCAATGGTTCGTGACCGGTCAGCGCATCGTTTGGCGCGGTGGTGGTCACGGAGCCAGTGGTTTTACCGACTTCGATGGTGATGTTCTGACCGTTGGCCAAGGTCACCACAACTGGCGAACCGGTTACTGGCGCGCCGACGGTCGCGGTGTAAGTCACGGTCCCGCCTTCAGCCACCGAGGTGTCGGCGGTCAGTTTGACGGTCGAGGTGTCGATGGTGTCGGTGACGTTGGTGACGGCCGGGGTGCTGCTGGTCACCAGGTTTTCGAAGTTGCCGCCGGTGGCGGACTTGATCGTTGCCTCAACGGTACCGGCGTCTTTGTAGACGTCATCCGCTGGCGCTGGAACAGTCACGGTGCCGGTGGTTTTACCGGCGTCGATGGTGATCACGGCGCCGTTCGACAGGGTCACGGTGACAGGTGAGCCGGCAGCGTTGGTCAGGGTCGCGGTGTAGACGAGCGAACCGCCTTCGGCCACGGTGCCAGTGGCACTCAGCGTCAGATTGGTGGTGTCGACGGTGTCGGTGACGGTGGTGCTGACCGGGGTTTTGTCGGCGACCAGGTTTTCGTAGTTGCCGCCAGTTACGTCAGTAATGGCGTTGGTCAATGGTTCGTGACCGTTCAACGCGTCATTCGGCGCTGCAGTGGTCACGCTGCCGGTGGTCTTGCCGACTTCGATGGTGATGGTCTGACCGTTGGCCAGAGTCACAACAACCGGCGAGCCGGTCACTGGCGCACCAACGGTAGCGGTGTAGGTGACAGTGCCGCCCTCGGCAACCGAAGTATCGGCGCTGAGCTTCACAGTCGAAGTGTCGATGGTGTCGGTGACTTCGGTAACAGCCGGAACCGTGCTCGGTACCAGATTCTCGAAGTTGCCGCCCGCAGCATCCTTGATTGTGACTTCAACTTTGCCGGCGTCCTTGTAGATGTCATCGGCTGGAGCTGGAACGGTCACGGTGCCGGTGGTTTTGCCGGCCTCGATGGTAATTACGGAGCCGTTGCTCAACGTCACGGTCACCGGAGTGCCGGCCGGGTTGGTCAGAGTGGCGGTGTAGACGATCGAGCCGCCTTCAGCCACGGTGCCAGTGGCGGTCAGCGACAGGTTGGTGGTGTCGACGGTATCGGTGACGGTGGTGCTGACCGGGGTTTTGTCGGCGACCAGATTTTCGTAGTTGCCACCGCTCACGTCAGTGATGGCGTTGGTGATCGGCGCGTGACCGTTCAACGCGTCATTCGGCGCTGCGGTGGTGACGGTGCCGGTGGTTTTGCCAACTTCAATAGTGATTGTCTGACCGTTCGCCAGAGTCACAACCACTGGCGAACCAGTCACTGGCGCTCCGACGGTTGCGGTGTAGGTGACAGTGCCGCCCTCGGCCACCGACGTATCGGCGCTCAGTTTGACGGTCGAAGTATCGATGGTGTCAGTAACCTCGGTCACGGCCGGAACGCTGCTCGGAACGAGGTTCTCGAAATTGCCACCAGTGGTACCAGTGATGCTGACTTCTACCTTGCCGGCATCTTTGTAAACGTCATCGGCAGGCGCCGGAACGGTCACGGTGCCAGTGGTTTTACCCGCTTCGATGGTAATGACGGAGCCGTTGCTCAACGTCACGGTCACCGGCGTACCGGCGGGATTGGTCAGGGTCGCGGTGTAAACGATCGAACCACCTTCAGCGACGGAGCCTGTGGCGCTCAACGTCAGGTTGGTGGTGTCGACGGTGTCAGTCACGGTGGTGGTGACTGGAGTTTTGTCGGCCACGAGGTTTTCGTAGTTGCCACCGCTCACACCCGTGATCGAATTGCTCAGCGGCGCCTGACCGTTCAACGCATCGTTCGGTGCGGTGGTGGTCACGCTGCCGGTAGTTTTGCCGACTTCAATGGTGATGGTCTGACCATTGGCCAGGGTCACGACCACCGGCGAACCTGTTACCGGCGCGCCTACGGTGGCGGTGTAAGTGACAGTGCCGCCCTCGGCTACCGAAGTGTCAGCGGACAGTTTTACCGTCGAGGTATCAATGGTGTCGGTGACTTCGGTGACAGCCGGAACGCTGCTCGGTACCAGATTCTCGAAGTTGCCGCCGGTGGCGCCGTTGATGGTTACTTCGACTTTACCGGCATCTTTGTAAACATCGTCAGCCGGGGCTGGAACGGTCACGGTGCCGGTGGTTTTACCGGCCTCGATGGTGATCACCGTGCCATTGCTCAGGGTCACGGTGACTGGCGAGCCGGCAGCGTTGGTCAGGGTCGCGGTGTAGACGATCGAACCACCTTCAGCGACGGAGTCAGTGGCGCTCAACGTCAGGTTGGTGGTGTCGATGGTATCGGTGACGGTGGTGCTGACCGGAGTTTTGTCAGCCACCAAATTCTCGTAGTTGCCCCCACTGACGTTGCTGATGGCGTTGGTCAGCGGCGGGTTGCCGGTCAACGCATCGTTCGGTGCAGTGGTGGTCACGGTGCCGGTGGTTTTGCCGACTTCGATGGTAATCGTCTGGCCGTTGGTCAGGGTCACAACCACAGGCGAACCAGTCACTGGCGCGCCAACCGTGGCGGTGTAAGTGACAGTGCCGCCCTCAGCGACCGAGGTGTCGGCGCTCAGTTTGACGGTCGAGGTGTCGATGGTGTCGGTGACTTCGGTGACAGCCGGAACGCTGCTCGGCACCAGGTTCTCGAAATTGCCGCCAGTGGTGCCGGTGATGCTGACTTCGACTTTGCCGGCGTCCTTATAGACGTCATCGGCTGGCGCCGGAACAGTCACGCTGCCGGTGGTTTTACCGGCCTCAATGGTGATCACCGAGCCGTTGCTCAACGTCACGGTCACCGGAGTGCCGGCCGGGTTGGTCAGGGTCGCGGTGTAAACGATCGAACCGCCTTCGGCCACAGTACCGGTGGCGCTCAGCGACAGGTTGGTGGTGTCGATGGAGTCGGTAACGGTGGTGGTCGCTGGCGTGGTGTTCGGCACCAGGTTTTCGAAATTGCCGCCCGTTGCGCCAGTGATCGTGGTGCTGACGGTGCCACCGTTGTTGTAGACGTCGTTCGGTGCGGTCGGCACGTTGACGGTGCCGGTAGTCTGGCCGGCTGCGATGGTGATGGTCGAGCCGTTGGACAGGGTGACGGTGACCGGCGTCTGCGCCGGGTTGGTCAGGGTCGCGGTGTAGGTGATCTGGCCACCCTCGACCACCGTGCCGGTCGCGGTCAGGGTCAGGTTGGTGGTGTCGATCGAATCGGTGATGGTGGTCACCGCTGGTGTGGTGTTCGGCACCAGGTTTTCGAAATTGCCGCCAGTGGCACCGGTGATGGTGGTGCTGACGGTGCTGCCGTTGTTGTAGACGTCATTCGGCGCGGTCGGCACGTTGACGGTGCCGGTGGTCTGGCCGGCTTCGATGGTGATGGTCGAGCCGTTGGACAGGGTGACGGTGACCGGCGTCTGCGCCGGGTTGGTCAGGGTCGCGGTGTAGGTGATCTGACCGCCTTCATTGACGCTGTTGCCAGCGGTCAGGGTGACGGTAGTGGTGTCGATGGTGTCGGTGACCTGAGTCGTCGCCGGGGTGGTCGGCGGGGTCACGGTGATGCCGTTGCCGCCGCTGGTGCCGGTGACGGTCACGTCGATCTGGGTCGGATCGTTATAAACGGTGTCGTTCGGTGCCAGCGGCACGTTGACACTGCCGGTGGTGGAGCCGGCTGGAATCACGATCACCGAGCCGTTGGACAGGGTGATGGTCAGGTCGGTCAGCGGCGCCTGGGTCAGGGTCGCGGTGTACACCAGCACGCCGCCGGCTTCGGTGATGGTCGGCGTGGCGCTGAGGCTCAGGGTCGAGTCACGCAGGGCGTTGGTGGTGGTGTCGGTGGTCTGGCCGCCAGTGATGTTCTGCGCTGCCTGCGCAGCGCCGTTGATCCCCGCAGTCGGGAAGCCAATGGTCGGGTCGACGCGGCCGGCAGTGGCGTCGAGCATCACGAAGCTGTGACCGCCCCCGGCGGCACCGCCCGTGCCTGCGGCGCTCGGGCCAGCAGCGGTGGCATCCAGCGCGGTGGTCGGGTCGGCACCGGCGGCAATGGCCTGCTGCAGCTCGGCTACAGAAGGCGCGGCTTGCGCGGTGGCTTCGGCCAGGTCAGTGCTGGAGTCGGGCGCACTGGCGCTCCACTGAGTGTCGCGACCCAGATCGAGGGTGCGGCCATCCGCCAGTTCCAGTGACACAGCGCCGGAGAGACCAGTGTCGATCTGATCGCCGACGAACAGGCGATCGCCTTCAACGAGCACGCGACGTACACCCTCAGGGGAGACCACGAATACCTGACCGACAATGCTTTTGACGATGGCAACAACACTGCTCATTGATGACTCTCCGGGGTGTTACGTTCAGTTGACTTCCATTGCCTGATGGCTTCGGTGCCGATTCAGTCTGGACGTACTTTAAAAATTTGCGAATCAAGTTTGACGCTGCTTTCCGTCAATATTTTGGCTAGATTCTTTCGTTATTAACTTTATGCCAAACTATTGACCTTATGGGTGCCATCCTAAACAATCGCCCCACTAATGTCACATTGATATTTCCGCGGCGACCCGTGCTTCAGCGTGTGATCCAGTTCCTGTTTTGAACTTTCCGACATACGGTCAATCTGGTTGCCATCATCCGACGCAGCGCCACATTCAGCTGTGACTCAAGACAAGAAGTTCTGGAAAATTCCTATCATGCGTTCGCCTTTGTTTTTCGCCGTACCCTTCGCTCTCGCCGCCTCATTTGTACAAGCACAATCCTTACCAGAAGCCATGCAGCAGGCGCTGGATGTCCATCCGGAAATCCAGGCAGGGGTCAACAGTCGTTTGGCGGCGGATTATCAGTTAAAGGCGGCCAAAGGGGGATACCTGCCCAAGGTCGATCTGCTGGGCGGTTATGGCCGTGAAGGCACCGACAGCGTGACCACTCGCGCCAATGGCGGCAGCAATCACTACGAAACCCTGACCCGTGGCGAGTCAAGTTTACGTCTCTCGCAAATGGTTTTTGACGGTTTTGCCACCTCCAGCGAGGTCGGGCGTCAACAAGCCACCGTCAACTCCCGCGCCTATTCGTTGCTGGGCACTTCCGAGCGCACCGCGCTGACCGTCGCTCAGGTGTATCTGGACGTGCTGACGCGCCGCGAATTCGTGCGTCTGGCCGAGGAAAACCTCAAGAGCCACCAGCGCATCTACGACCAGATCCAGCTGCGCACCCAGCGCGGCGTCGGCAGCGGCGCCGACCTTGATCAGGCCGAAGCGCGGATGGCCCAGGCGCGCAACAACCTGATCACCGAACAGACCAACCTCGCCGACTCCGAGACCAATTTCCTCAGCGCCGTCGGCCAGATGCCTGACCAGCTGGAACGTCCGGCGCCGTTCATGGCGATGATGCCGGCCAACCTCAATGAAGCGCGCACGCAGATGCTGGAAAACAGCCCGATCCTGCGCTCGGCCGAGTCCGACATTGCCGCCGCCGAGAAACAGTACGAAACCGCCAAGTCGACCTTCTACCCGCGTTTCGACGCCGAACTGGGTCGCACCGCCGACAACGATCTCGATGGACAGAACGGCCACAACAACGAGTGGCAGGCGATGCTGCGCATGCGCTTCAACCTTTACTCGGGTGGTAGCAACAAGGCCGATCTGGAATCCAAGTCGTACCTGTCGAACCAGGCGCTGGATATCCGCAACAACGCCCTGCGTCAGTTGAACGAAGAACTCGGCCTGGCCTGGAACGCCCTGAACAATGCGAACGCCCAGGTGCCGATCGCCCAGCAATACGTCGATCACAGCACCGCCGTGCGCACCGCCTACCAGCGTCAGTTCAGCCTCGGCGAGCGGACCCTGCTCGATTTGCTCGACAGCGAAAACGAGTTGTTCACCGCTTCGCGCCGTCTGGCCGAAATCAAGAACATTCAGTTATTTACTCAGTATCGAATCAAGGCGACCATGGGCGAGTTGCTCAAGAGCCAGGGAGTGGTCGCACCGTTGGCATCCGTCGTGCAGAACGATGTGAAGCCGAAGGTTCAACTGCCCGGTATGAATTGAGCAGAACCTTCATTGTTCAATTGTTAGCCAAGAGTGCCGAGCGTGGAATCAGAAGTCAGTCGAGTTCAACTCATTCATGATCCGCGCGCGATGCACGACGATCCGTTACTGGATGGTCTGCTCGCTCTGTGCATGCTGCACCAGAAACCTGCCAGTGCGGCGATGCTGACCACCGGTCTGCCGCTGCCCAAACAACGTCTGAGTGTCGAGTTGCTGCCCCGCGCCGCCGCTCGCGCCGGGCTGCAGGGGCGGGTGCTGCAACGCAAGCTGGAAGAGATTCCGACGATTGCCATGCCGGCGCTGTTGCTGCTCAAGGAGGGCCGCAGTGCGGTCCTGCTCGGCTGGCAAGGCGAGAATGAAGCCCGGGTGCTGCTCAGCGAAAGCGACGGCGGCGAATCACTGGTCAGCCGTGAGCTGCTGGCTGACGACTACACCGGCAAAGTGTTCTTCGCTCAGCCGCAGCACAAATTCGACGTCAACCACGGCACGCTGATCCCGCGTGCCCGCTCGTGGTTTCGCGACACCCTCAAGCGTTCGCGCTGGCTGTATGCCGATGCGATCGCCGCCAGTTTCCTGATCAACATCATCGCCATGGCCGCGCCGCTGTTCGTGATGAACGTCTACGACCGCGTGGTGCCGAACCAGGCCGAAGCGACCCTGTGGGTGCTGGCGCTGGGCATCACCGGCGCCTATCTGTTCGACCTGATCCTCAAGAGCCTGCGCAGTCTGTGCCTGGATCTGGCCGGCAAGAAAACCGACCTGATCATCTCCGCGACGCTGTTCGAACGCATCGTCGGTATGGCTATGAAGTACCGCCCGGCACGGGTCGGCAGCTTTGCGCAGAACATCCATGAGTTCCAGAGCCTGCGCGATTTCCTTGCCTCGCTGACCCTGACCAGCCTGATCGACCTGCCGTTCACCATTCTGATCTTCATCGTCATCGCCATTCTCGGCGGACACCTGGTGTGGATTCCGGTGCTGGCGTTCCCGATTGCGCTGTTGATCGGTTATGCGCTGCAAAAGCCGCTGGTAGCAACCATGGAACGCACCATGGCCCTCGGCGCCGAGCGCCAGTCGAGCCTGATCGAAACCCTCGCCGGCCTCGACGCAGTCAAGGTCAACAACGCCGAAAGCGAACGCCAATATCAGTGGGAACAGACCATCGGCACCCTCAGCCGCCTCGAGCTGCGGGTGAAGATGCTTTCCGGCCTGGCGATGAACATCACCCTGCTGATCCAGCAACTGGCCGGGGTGATCATGATCGTCTTCGGCGTGTACCAGATCATCGCCGGCAACCTGAGCATGGGTGGTCTGATTGCCTGCTACATGCTCAGTGGCCGCGCTCTCAGCCCGCTGGCCTCGCTGTCGGGTCTATTGACGCGCTACCAGCAGGCGCGGGTGACCATGACCTCGGTCGACCAGATGATGGAGCTGCCGCAGGAGCGCAATTTCGAAGAGCGCCCGCTCAGCCGCAAGGTGCTGCAGGGCGCGATCGAATGCCGCCAACTCAGCTTCACTTATCCGGAGCAACAGAACCCGGCGCTGAAGAACATAAACCTGGTAATCCGTCCCGGCGAGAAGATCGGCATCATCGGCCGCAGCGGTTCGGGCAAGAGTTCGCTGGCGAAACTGCTGGTGGGCCTGTATCAGCCGGACGACGGCGCGTTGCTGGTGGACGGTGTGGATATCCGCCAGATCGACGTCAGCGAGCTGCGCTACAACATCGGCTATGTGCCGCAGGACATCCAGCTGCTGGCCGGCACCCTGCGTGACAACTTGATTTCCGGCGCCCGTTACGTCGAAGACGAGCTGGTGCTGCAAGCCGCCGAACTGGCCGGCGTCCACGAATTCGCCCGTCTGCATCCGCAAGGCTACGAACTGCAAGTCGGCGAGCGCGGGCAGAACCTTTCCGGTGGTCAACGGCAGAACGTCGCGCTGGCCCGCGCGCTGCTGCTCAATCCGCCGATTTTGCTGATGGATGAACCCACCAGCGCGATGGACAACACCGGCGAAGAACGCCTCAAGCAACGCCTCGCGGCAGTGATTGAAAACAAGACCGTGATACTGGTCACGCACCGGGCCTCGCTGCTGTCGCTGGTCGACCGGCTGCTGGTGGTCGACCGTGGACAGATTCTCGCCGATGGCCCGAAAGCCGCCGTGATGGAAGCGTTGAAGAAGGGGCAGATCAGTGTTGCTTAAGTCGGGTGTCAAAGAGTCGATCCGTCGCTACTTCAAGGGTTCTGCGTCGCTGCAGGGCCAGCCGCTGCCGGAGGTCAACAAGGCGCTGATCGAAGACGCCCCGCGCGTCGTGCGCCTGACCATCTGGGCGATCATCGGCTTCTTCATCTTCCTGCTGCTGTGGGCCAACTTCGCCGTGATCGACGAAGTGACCAAGGGCGACGGCAAGGCGATTCCGTCGTCGAAAATCCAGAAAATCCAGAACCTCGAGGGCGGTATCGTCTCCGAAATGTTCGTCAAGGAAGGTCAGATCGTCGAGGCCGGCGCACCGCTGATTCGTCTGGACGACACGCGTTTTGTCTCCAACGTAGGCGAAACCGAGGCCGATCGCCTGTCGATGTTGCTGCGGGTCGAA
Source organism: Pseudomonas sp. Eth.TT006 (assembly GCF_054456575.1). Lineage (NCBI taxonomy): Bacteria > Pseudomonadati > Pseudomonadota > Gammaproteobacteria > Pseudomonadales > Pseudomonadaceae > Pseudomonas > Pseudomonas sp. Eth.TT006. The sequence continues at coordinate 38,509 of NZ_JBTJEN010000005.1, forward strand.
CGTCTGAGCGCCGAGGTCGATGACCGTCCGCTGAATTTCCCGGAAGACGTGCTCAAAGCCGTGCCGGGTCAGGCGAAAAGCGAAGAGTCGCTGTACATCAGCCGTCGCCAGCAGTTGCACGACGAGATCGGTGGTTTGCAGGAGCAGCTGATTCAGCGTCAGCAGGAGCTGCGCGAGTTCAGCTCGAAGCAGGCGCAGTATCGCCAGCAACTGGGTCTGCAACGCCAGGAAATCAACATGTCCGAGCCGCTGGTGGCGCAGGGCGCGGTCTCCCCGGTGGAAGTGCTGCGCCTCAAGCGCGCCGAAGTCGAAACCCGTGGTCAGCTCGACGCCACCACCCTGGCGATCCCCCGTGCCGAGTCGGCGATCAAGGAAGTCCAGCGCAAGATCGACGAGACGCGCGGCAAATTCCGCAGCGAAGCGCTGACCCAGCTCAACGAAGCGCGCACCGACCTCAACAAGGCCCAGGCTACCGGCAAGGCGCTGGAAGACCGGGTCAGCCGCACGCTGGTTACCTCGCCGGTGCGCGGTATCGTCAACAAGCTGCTGGTCAACACTATCGGCGGCGTGATCCAGCCCGGCAGCGACATGGTGGAAATCGTGCCGCTGGACGACACCTTGCTGGTCGAAGCCAAGATCCGTCCGCAAGACATCGCCTTCCTGCACCCGGGGCAGGAAGCGATCGTCAAGTTCACCGCGTATGACTACACCATTTATGGCGGGCTGAAGGCCAAGCTTGAGCAGATCGGTGCCGACACCATCACCGACGAAGACAAGAAAACGACCTACTACATCATCAAGGTGCGCACCGAGCGCAGCCACCTGGGCACCGATGAAAAGCCGCTGCTGATCATTCCGGGGATGGTCGCGTCGGTGGACATCATCACCGGCAAGAAGTCGGTGTTGAGTTATCTGCTCAAGCCGATCATCCGGGCGCGGGCCGAGGCATTGCACGAGCGCTAGGTCTTTCATTGGCCTTGCCGGCCTATTCGCGAGCAAGCCCGCTCCCACAGTGAATCTCGGTCGAACACAGGTTTTGTGTTCAACAAAGAACACTGTGGGATCGGGCTTGTTCGCGAAGGCGTGAGTCCATTCACTACATCACCGGCAAGAAGTCGGGTATTGAGTTATCTGCTCAAGCCGATCATCCGCGCACGGGCCGAGGCGTTGCACGAGCGCTAGGTCTTCATTGGCCTTGCCTGCCTATTCGCGAGCAAGCCCGCTCCCACAGTGAATCTCAGTCGAACACAGGTTTTGTATTCAGCAAGAACCCTGTGGGAGCGGGCTTGCTCGCGAAGGCGTCAGTCCATTCCTGCATCGCTGTCAGTAAGTGACACAAATCGTCACTCACCAAACCGTCCATTCCTCACCATCCTTCATATCGTTATTCGTTAACGGTATTTAATTTCCAGTTCTTATAGCTTTAAAGTCAATCGCCTGCGTACCTGCCGACCAATCGGCGCGCCGCACGACCTGAACCGACACGCAATCCAGCGTGAGTGTCTGATCGACGTGCGCGCCCGTGAGCGCGCCGTGCGTGGGAGATTGAGAGATGTCCGCAGCTACTGCCACCCCAAGCGCCGCGACTGCCGCGCCGCAAACCTTTGAAATCCGCCCGTTCAGCGGCGCGGTCGGTGCCGAGATCATCGGCCTTGACCTGAGCCGCCCGGTCAATGACCAGGATTTTGCGCGTATCCACCGCGCGCATCTGGATCACCATGTCGTGGTGTTCCGCGACCAGCGCATTACCCCGCAACAGCAGATCGATTTCAGCCGCCGCTTCGGCGTGTTGCAGATCCACGTGCTCAAGCAGTTCCTGCTGGCCAATCACCCGGAAATTCTCATCGTTTCCAACATCGTCGAGAACGGCCAGAACATCGGCCTCGGCGATGCCGGCAAGTTCTGGCACTCCGACCTTTCCTATAAAGAACTGCCGAGCCTCGGCTCGATGCTGCATGCCCAGGAATTGCCATCCGAGGGCGGCGACACGTTGTTTGCCGACATGCACAAAGCCTGGGACGACTTGCCCCAAGCGTTGCGCAAAGCGGTCGAGGGGCGCTCCGCCGCGCATTCCTATACCGCGCGTTACAGCGAAACCAAATTTGAAGGCAACTGGCGCCCGACGCTGACCCCGGAGCAACTGGCGCAGGTCGCCGAAGTGGTGCACCCGATCGTCCGCACCCACCCGGAAAACGGCCGCAAGGCGTTGTTCGTCAGCGAAGGTTTCACCACCCGCATCGTCGGTTTGCCGGAAGACGAAAGCCGACAACTGCTCGCCGAGCTCTACGCCCACAGCGTGCTGCCGCACAACATCTACCGCCACCAGTGGCAGGCCCACGACCTGGTGTTCTGGGACAACCGTTCGCTGATCCACCTTGCCGCCGGCTGCCCGGCGCACCTGCGCCGCAAGCTGTATCGCACGACCATCCAGGGCGACGCGCCTTTCTGATTTGCCGGAGATTCGATCATGTCCAAACGTCTTCCATTCGCGCCGCTGGCCGCTGCCATCGGCCTCGGTTTCAGCCTGATTGCCGGCAGCCTGGTGGCGCCCAAAGTAGCTCACGCCGAAGGTGAAATCCGCATCGCCGAACAGTTCGGGATTGTCTATTTATTGCTCAACGTGGTGCGCGATCAGGGCCTGATCGAGAAATACGGCAAGCAGGAGGGCCTCGACATCAAGGTCGACTGGACGCAGCTCTCGGGCGGCGCGGCGGTCAACGATGCGCTGCTGTCCGGTTCCATTGACATTGCCGGTGCCGGAGTCGGCCCGTTGCTGACCATCTGGGACCGCACCCACGGCAAGCAGAACGTCAAGGCCGTGGCCTCGTTGGGTAACTTCCCGTACTACCTGGTCAGCAACAATCCCAAGGTCAAAACCATCGCCGACTTCACCGAGAACGACCGCATAGCCGTGCCGGCAGTGGGCGTGTCGGTGCAGTCGCGCTTCCTGCAATACGCAGCGGCCAAACAGTGGGGTGACAAGGAATTCAATCGCCTCGACAAGTACACCATCGCCGTCCCGCACCCGGACGCCACTGCCGCACTGATCGCCGGCGGCACCGAGCTGACCGGGCACTTCTCCAATCCGCCGTTTCAGGATCAGGCGCTGCAGAATCCCAACGTGCACGTGGTGCTCAACTCCTACGACATCCTCGGCCCGAACTCGCCGACGGTGCTGTTCGCCACCGAGAAATTCCGCAACGACAACCCGAAGACCTACAAGGCGTTCGTCGAAGCACTGACCGAGGCTGCGCAATTCGCCCAGAACGATAAAGGCGCGGCGGCGGACACTTACATCCGCGTGACCAAGGCCAAGATCGACCGCGCCGAGCTGCTGAAGATCATCGACAACCCGCAGTTCGAATTCAGCGTCACGCCAAAAAATACTTATCCACTGGCTGAATTCCTCTACCGCGTCGGTGCGATCAAGAACAAGCCGGAATCGTGGAAGGATTACTTCTTCCAGGACGCCAAACCGCTGCAGGGGAGCTGAGCAAAATGAACGCGCCCTTGCCAGGCCACGCGGCCAGCAACCCGGTCACCCGCACGCAAGCGCTGCTGGCGGTGGATAACGTCAGCCTCGAATACCGCACCCCGCAGCGGGTGGTGCGGGCCACCCATCAGGTCAGTTTCGAAGTCGATCCGGCGGACCGTTTTGTGCTGCTCGGCCCGTCCGGCTGCGGCAAGTCCACTTTGTTGAAAGCGGCCGCCGGGTTTATCGCGCCGAGTGAGGGCGAGATTCGCCTGCAAGGCCAGCGGGTCGATGGACCGGGTCCGGACCGGATCGTGGTGTTCCAGGAGTTCGACCAGCTGCCACCGTGGAAAACCGTCAAACAGAACGTGATGTTCCCACTGCTCGCCTCGCGCACCTTGAACAAAAAAGCTGCTGAAGAGCGCGCGCTGCACTATCTGGACAAGGTCGGGCTGGCGGCGTTTGCCGATGCTTATCCACACACCTTGTCCGGCGGCATGAAGGCGCGGGTGGCGATTGCCCGGGCGCTGGCGATGCAGCCAAAAATCCTGTTGATGGACGAGCCGTTCGCCGCGCTCGATGCGCTGACCCGGCGCAAGATGCAGGAAGAGTTGCTACTGCTCTGGGAAGAGGTGCGCTTCACTTTGCTGTTCGTTACCCACTCGATCGAAGAGGCGCTGGTGGTCGGCAACCGCATCCTGCTGCTGTCGCCACACCCGGGACGGGTACGCGCCGAAGTGCACAGCCATCAATACGGTCTGCAAAGCCTCGGCGGCGTGGCGTTTCAGGAATCGGCGCGGCGCATTCATCGTCTGCTGTTCGATGAAGGGCAGGCGCCGGAAACCGAGCGTGATCATGATTTCAACGACATTCGCATCGCTTATTGAGCGTTCCGGAGGATTGCCCGATGAGCCAACCATCATCCGTACGACACGAGTTTGAAACCGTCCTTGAACCGCTGACCAGCGTGCCGCTTGAGCGTGAATTGCCGCTGGGCCAACGCCTGTGGCAACAGGGCTGGTTGCGCAAAAGCCTGATCCTGATTCTGCTGGCGATCCTCTGGGAGGTGATCGCCCGGGTGCAGAATAACGACTTGCTGCTGCCGAGTTTCCTGCAGACCGCGCATGCGCTGTACGACGGCCTGCTCAGCGGCGAGTTGCCAGGCAAGGTGTGGATATCGCTGGTGGTGCTGATCAAGGGGTATCTGATCGGCATCGTCCTGGCGTTTGCCCTGACCACGCTGGCGGTTTCGACCCAGTTTGGCCGCGACCTGCTGAGCACCCTGACCTCGATGTTCAACCCGCTGCCGGCGATCGCCTTGCTGCCGTTGGCCTTGCTCTGGTTCGGGCTGGGGCAGAACAGCCTGATCTTCGTGCTGGTGCATTCGGTGCTGTGGGCGCTGGCATTGAACACCTACGCCGGTTTCCTCGGCGTCTCGGAAACCCTGCGCATGGCCGGGCGCAACTATGGGCTGAAGGGCATGCGGTTTGTGCTGTTCATCCTGATCCCGGCGGCGCTGCCGTCGATTCTTGCCGGGCTGAAAATCGGCTGGGCGTTTGCCTGGCGCACGCTAATTGCTGCCGAACTGGTATTTGGCGCGACCAGTGGCAAGGGCGGTCTGGGTTGGTACATCTTTCAGAATCGCAATGAGCTGTACACCGACAAGGTGTTTGCCGGGCTGGCGGTGGTGATCCTGATCGGGTTACTGGTGGAGAATCTGGTGTTTGATACGTTGGAGCGGGTGACGGTGAAGCGTTGGGGGATGCAGCGCTGAGGTGTATTGACTGAGCTGGCCCCATCGCTGGCAAGCCAGCTCCCACAGGGGGATGGGGTGCGTACAGATTCTGTGACCGCCGAAAATCCTGTGGGAGCTGGCTTGCCAGCGATGACTTACTTATGACCACCGCCAAACTTGAGGGATGTTTGCTAGCATTGCACCCGGATCAATCCAGATCAGCCACGAGTGCTCTGCATGCAACTCCCGGACATGAATCTCCTGGTCGCCCTCGACGCCTTGCTCGACGAGGGCAGTGTGGTCGGCGCCGCGCGGCGGATGAATCTCAGCCCCGCTGCCATGAGTCGCACCCTGACGCGGATTCGCGACGCCATCGGCGATCCGATCCTGGTGCGCGCCGGCCGTGGCCTGGTGCCAACCCCCAAGGCGCTGGAATTGCGCGAGCAGGTGCGTGACGTGGTCGAGCAGGCGGCGCTGCTGTTCCGCTCCGCCGACAGTGTGGAATTGGGCACGCTGCGTCGGCGCTTCAGCATCCGCGCCAACGATTTTTTCATCGGCGTGTATGGCGGCAAACTGTTCGATACCCTCGATCAGCAAGCGCCGCACTGCGAGCTGCGCTTCGTCCCCGAAGGCGATGGCGACGATGAGGCGCTGCGCGAAGGGCGCATCGACCTGAGCGTCAGCAATACCCGCCCGGTGACCCCGGAAGTCAAAGTGCAGAACCTGTTCTCCACGCATTTCGTCGGTCTGGTGCGTGAGGATCATCCGCTGCTCGACGGCGAAATCACCGCCGAGCGCTATGCCGGCTATTCGCATATCAGCATGTCGCGCCGAGGCATTGCCCGTGGCCCCATCGATACTGCGCTGAACGCCTTGGGCCTGGAGCGCCGGGTCGCGGTGATCGCGCCGAGCTTCCACGCGGCGATGTTTGCCTTGCCCGATTCCGATCTGATTCTGCCGGTGCCCAAGGAGGCGCTGCTCAGCGTGCGCCGGCTGGGTCTCAAGTTGCGTTCGTTCAACCTGCCGATCCCGTTGCCGACGCTGATGCTGACCCAGGCTTGGCACCCGCGCTTCGACAAGGATCCGGCGCATCGCTGGCTGCGCGAAACACTCAAGGCCTGTTGCGACGAAACCTGGCTGGCCGCTCAACCTTAATCCCCAGCCAACACCCCCCCCCTGTGGGAGCGGGCTTGCTCGCGAAAGCGGTGGGTCAGTCGGCAATGATGTTGACTGAATTGACGCTTTCGCGAGCAAGCCCGCTCCCACAAGGGTTCTTCATTGCTGCACGAAATGCACTTATAACCTGCCAATAAGTCAATTTTCGTCAGTATCAAGCCCGACTAATATGCTCCGGTATTTTTCCCTCCGGAGTGTGCATTCATGACTTCCCTGACCGTCCCGGCGCCGAGCGCTGCGGCCAGTCCGGCGACGACGGCCGCGCCACCGGTGTTCGGTGCGCGGATCATCACTGGCCTGGTCGGTGTGCTGCTGGCGGTGCTGGTTTCGGGTCTCAACGAGATGGTGACCAAAGTCGCCCTCGCCGATATCCGTGGCGCGCTGAACATCGGTTACGACGAAGGCACCTGGCTGGTCGCCTGCTACGCCGCGACTTCGGTGGCGGCGATGGCTTTTGCGCCGTGGTGCTCGGTGACCTTCTCGCTGCGCCGTTTCACCCTCGGCGCGATCAGCCTGTTCACCCTGCTCGGCGTGCTGTGCCCGTTCGCCCCGAATTACGAAAGCCTGCTGCTGATGCGCACGCTGCAAGGGCTGGCCGGCGGCGCGCTGCCACCGATGCTGATGACCGTGGCCCTGCGTTTTCTGCCAGCCAATTTCAAACTCTATGGCCTCGCCGGTTACGCGCTGACGGCGACGTTCGGCCCCGGTCTCGGCACCCCGCTGGCCGGATTGTGGAGCGAGTACGTCGGCTGGCAGTGGACGTTCTGGCAAATCATCGTGCCGTGCCTGATTGCCATGGCGATGATCGCCTGGGGTATTCCGCAGGATCCGCTGCGCCTGGAGCGCCTCAGGACGTTCAACTGGAAGGGCCTGCTGCTCGGCTTCCCGGCAATCTGCATGCTGGTGATCGGCTTGTTGCAAGGCAATCGGCTGGACTGGTTCGAGTCGGACCTGATCTGTGCGCTGCTCGGCGCCGGCTCGTTGCTGCTGCTGGCGTTTCTGATCAACGAGTGGTCGCAGCCGATTCCGTTTTTCAAGCTGCAGATGCTCGGCATCCGCAACCTGTCGTTCGCATTGCTGACCCTGGCTGGGGTGCTGGTGGTGCTGCAGGCGGTGGTGCTGATTCCATCGAGCTATCTGGCGCAGGTCCAGGGTTATCGCCCGGTGCAGACCGCGCCGATCATGCTGATCGCGGCGTTGCCGCAGTTGCTGGCGCTGCCGCTGGTGGCGGCGTTGTGCAACCTGCGCTGGGTCGATTGCCGCTGGGTACTGGGCATCGGTTTGAGCATGCTGGTGCTGTCCTGCCTCGGCGGTTCGCTGCTGACCTCGGAGTGGATTCGCGACAATTTCTACGCCCTGCAATGGCTGCAGATTTTCGGTCAGCCGATGTCGGTGCTGCCGCTGTTGATGTTGTCCACCGGCAGCATTCAACCGCAGGACGGACCGTTCGCCTCCGCCTGGTTCAACACGGTGAAAGGCCTTGCGGCAGTGGTCGCCACCGGAGTGATCGAAGCGCTGACCACCGCGCGCCTGCATTTCCACTCGACCATGTTGATCGACAACCTCGGCAACTCACCGTTGGCCGATCACAGCGATCCGGGTCTCGCCCATCGCCTGCACGAACAGGCCGTGGTGCTGACCTCCTCAGATCTTTATGTGTGCATGGCCGGCGTCGCGGTGACGCTGATCCTGCTGATTTTCTGGTTGCCGACGCGGATTTTTCCGCCGCGCGCGCCGACCTGACAGCTGTACTGAAACTGAAGGTTTTTATGACGACTCAAGCGAAGCAAAAACTCGCGGTGGCCGTGGCCGCCGCACTGGCGGTCGGCGTGCTGCTGTACCTGGCGATGCCCGGCCTGTTCGGCAAACGCACTCAGCAAAACACCAACGACGCGTACGTCTCGGCTGACTACACCCTGGTGGTGCCGCGCGTGGCCGGGTTCATCAAAGAAGTGCTGGTGGAAGACAACCAGCAGGTCAAGGCCGGACAGTTGCTGGCGCTGATCGATGACCGCGACTTGCGTGCCGCAGCGGACGCCGCCGATGCGCAAACCCTGGTCGCCCGCGCTCAGTTGCAGAACGCCAAGGCAACCCTGGAACGGCAGACCTCGGTGATCGCCCAGGCCCAGGCCGCGGTGGTCTCGGCCAAGGCGGAAATGGCGTTTGCCCAGCAGGAACTCAATCGCTACAACCACCTGGCCGGTGTCGGCGCCGGTACGGTGCAGAACGCGCAGCAGGCGCGAACCCGCATCGATCAGGCTAGCGCACGGCTGGACACCGCCAGCGCGAAACTGGCGGCCGAGCGCAAGCAGGTAGACATTCTCACCGCGCAGCGTGATGCCGCCGAAGGCAGTTTGAAGCACGCGCAGGCGGCGCTGGAAATCGCCAGTTTCGAGCTGTCCTACACGCGCATCATCGCGCCGCAGGACGGCATGATCGGCGAGCGTGCGGTGCGTGTCGGCGCCTACGTCACGCCGGGCAGCAAGTTGCTGGCGGTGGTGCCGTTGCGCCAGGCCTATGTGGTCGCCAACTTTCAGGAAACCCAACTTACTGACGTGCAGACGGGGCAGGCTGTCGAAGTGCGGGTCGACAGCCTCGGCGGTGAGGCCTTGAGCGGTCGCGTGGAGAGCATTGCGCCGGCGACCGGGGTGACCTTTGCCGCCGTCAAACCGGACAACGCCACCGGCAATTTCACCAAGGTCGTGCAGCGGATTCCGGTGAAGATCCTGCTCGAGCCGGGTCAGCCTTTGGCCGAGCGGTTGCGGGTGGGGATGTCGGTCGAGGCGAGTATTGATACCCGCCGTTCGGCGCCGGCAGTGCATGAGGTGACGCAGCGATGATCAATGTTGAAGCGGCTGGCGCCATCGCTGGCAAGCCAGCTCCCACAGGGGCTTCACAAACTGCAGGGAGTCTCTGTTTCAAACAGAAATCCCTGTGGGAGCTGGCTTGCCAGCGAAGAGGCCAGTGGCAGCAACTCACCTTCGCTGCCTTACTCGCTCTTGGCCTCACCGCCTGCACCGTCGGCCCGGACTTCCAAAAGCCCGAAGCCGCGCAAATCAGCGATTGGACCAAAGCCGGCAAATCCGCCCCGAGCCAGGCGGTCAGTGAACCGCTGAACGAGCGCTGGTGGGAGGTGTTCCACGATGCGCAGCTCTCGGCGCTCACTCAGCGCGCGATGCAGAGCAACCTCGATCTGCAACTGGCCAGCAGCCGTCTGCAACAAAGCCGCGCCGCGCGCCAGGTGATCACTGCGGATCGCTACCCGAACACCGCCGCCACCGGCAGCTACGCCCGCCAACGCAACAGCGGCAAAGGCCTGAGCGATCCGTCCGGGCACAACGGCGATTCCGCCTTCAATCTGTGGGACGCCGGTTTCTCCGCCTCGTGGGAACTGGATGTCTGGGGTCGCGTGCGCCGGGAAACCGAGGCCGCCGACGCCAACCTTGAAGTCGCCGAAAACGACCGGCGCGGGGTGTTGCTGGCGGTCCTCGCTGACACCGCGCAGAACTACATTCAGTTGCGCGGCGTGCAGAACACGCGGGCAGTTACCGAGCAAAACCTCGACGTCGCCCGGCACAGCCTCAAACTCTCGCAACTGCGCCTCAACGATGGCGTGGCGACCGATCTGGACGTCGCCGAAGCTGCGGCACAGGTCGCAGCCATCGAGTCGCGGCTGCCTGCGCTGGAACAGCGCCAGGCACAACTGATCAACGCGATCAGCCTGCTGATGGGCGAACCGCCACAAGCCTTGGCCAAAGAGTTATCCACAGACGCGGCGGTGCCGCAGTCGCCGCTGCAAGTTGCCATCGGCCTGCCGTCGCAACTGGCCGAGCGCCGTCCGGACATCCGTCAGGCCGAGGCGCGCTTGCACGCCGCCACCGCCAGCATCGGCGTGGCCCAAGGCGATTTCTATCCGCGCATCACCCTGTCCGGCAACCTCGGTTCACAGGCGATGCAACTCAGTGATCTCGGCTCCTGGGGTTCACGCGCTTTCGGTATCGGCCCGCAATTCAGCCTGCCGCTGTTCGACGGCGGACGCCTGCGCGGCATGTTGCAACTGCGCGAAGCCGAGCAACAGGAAGCGGCCATCGCCTACCAGCAGACCGTACTGCGCGCCTGGCATGAAATCGACGATCAACTGACCGCCTACAACGCCAGCCAGCGCCGCCGCGACAGCCTCGCCGAAGCCGTGCGGCAGAACCAGATCGCGCTGCGCACCGCGCAGCAGCAATACGTCGAAGGCGTGGTCGATTTCGTCAACGTCCTCACCGTGCAGAGTGCACTGCTCGCGACCCAGGAGCAGTGGGTGGAGAGCTCGACCGGGGTATCGCTGGCGATGGTCGGGTTGTACAAGGCGTTGGGTGGCGGATGGCAGTCGGTGTATCCGGCGGGCGAGGTGGCACAGGGGCTCACCTCTGCGCCATCGCCGCGTCCGGTGCATTAAATGATCGAGTCGATATCCAGCGTATGCGGCGCGCCGATCGGGTGCCCGTAAAGGGCGGTCAGCAGCGCATCGTGGCTGGCGTTATCCGGCGCCTGCGCCAGTTGTTCGTCCTTGCGGTTTTCCGCGTGCGTGCGCCAGCGTTTTAGACTTTCGGCAAGCAGCTCCGGCTGTTCGGCGAGCAGGCCGTAGACGTCCGAGGCTCTGACCCGTTTATGCCGCAAAACGCTCAGACGCGCGTGGGAGGTTTCGATGCGGCTGACCTCGTGGCTGATCGCCTCAATCGTCCGCTCCTGGGTGCGCACATAGGCCTCTGGCCGGGCCAGCAGATCTTGGCGGGCGCTGCGCAATTGCCGGGTAATGCGCACCAGCGCCTGCTCGACCCATTCAAATTCGGCGTCAGTGACCCGCGTGCGATTGGTTTCATGCGCCTGTTGCCAGCGGCGCAAGGCCGCCCAGCACGCCGGAACATAGCCGCCGACCATCGAGTGATGCCCGGCATTGAAGATCTGCCGCAACAACCCCGGGCGATCCGGCAGACCGTTTTTCTGCTGCAGCGCGAGGGTGCAGGCGGCGTGCTGGGTAATGGTGTCGCAGCCTGGCTCCCACAGAATCGATGACGCCTGCTGACGCCCGAACTCCACCGGCATCGCATGATGCAAGGTGCCATGGTGGTCGTAGGCTTCCCCCGTCCAGTTGGTAATCCCCGCGACAAACACCGACAGCCCGACCGGCACATTGGTAAACATCAACGCCGCCCCCGTGCCATACACCCCGGCCTTGGTGTTCATCCAGCTGCCCGGCACGCTCGGCACCGGATCGTTGTGATTGACCATGCGGTAATGCACCAGCGGAGCGGCGGCCTGAGTGAAGACGGTGTCGCCGGCGCGGGGGGCGCCGTAGGTGTAGAGCTGGATGTCGTAAGTGAAATTCGCTCGGCGGCGCAGCATTTCCGCGAGCAGCAGGGTGATTGCGCCGCCGAGGCTGTGGCCACCGATGAGTAGTTTTTGGCCGGCGTAGAATCGGTCCAAATAGTCTGTAGCGAAAGCGGCTGCTTTTTTGGCAGCTTCATAAAAGCCGCGATGCACTTTGCCCTCACCTTCGTCAAAAGGTACTTGGAAGGCATCGGCATCGCGCAAACCATCCGGAAGAATTTCAAAAGTGCCGCGTACAGCGATCAGGATCAATTCATCATTGTGAGTAATGAATGCCTGGGTATCTGTCGCTTCTTTACCAAGGTGCCTATCGTCGAGAAAGTGAACCTTCTCGGGATGCTCCTGATCCTCTGCAAGAGCCGGATCATTGACTTCATAAAGTGCTGGATCGAACGGTACGATTTCCAGCCTTTTGGAATACGCTACATCTTCGTACAAAGGGTAATAGGCTTTACTTTGCTCAGCGTCGACGCGCCACAACTCGTCGGACTTGGCCAGGGCATCGGCGAACCAGTTACCCACGCTGGGTTGTTCGGGGAAGTTCACCCGGGGCTCCTGGATCGGAGCGGTGGCGGGCTTCTGGCCAAAAGGGCAATAACTCAGGGTTGCCATCAGTGCCAGCTGGTAGAGGTTGAGTACGCAGAATTCCGGCGCTGTCGATAGCATCGGGCGCAAGGCCCGCAACGGGCGTACTTCCAGCACCGTATGTTTGCGCGAGGCGAGGGCGACGCCGACCTCGGCATGCTTGCCCATGATCAGCGACAGGCCGCTGTCGGCGGGATAGTGCCGGTAGACCTCGGGCGGCAGGTGAGCGACATGTCTGACCAGATGACGCACCTCCACTTGTATGTATTCGTCGCCGTCCGCAACGGGTTGTTCGCGATTACGAGTTGCGTCCGGATTGCGGTAACGGGTTTGTTCGGCGCGGACCTGGAGTTCGGTGATTTTCAGGGGGTAGTGGGGCCGTTCCATAACGCGTAAATAAACTTTTTCCTGCCCTTCGTAAGCCTGTTCGAAACGTAAGGCAATCGGGCCTGCGCAATAGTTGTCGACTTTGCCAATCCCGTTGGCATCCAGATATCCATTGAATGCTTGTCCCTCTGAATCGACCGCAACATAGGCCAGTCCCCCATAAGCCTCGCCTGAGCCAAACTCATCGACCAGTCGAAAGCCGCACCAGTTGCCTAGCGCTGGGCAGCTCAGCACGCGGCTGTTAAGTGGAGATTGCAGGTCCTTTTCAAGTGACGTCATGTGGAACACTCCTTATTCCGTGCAGCCGGGATAGATGGTGCAGATCCGGCCATCGACCATCTGGAAGGTGCTGAAGTCGGTGTGGTTACCGAAGCAGAAGGCATCTTGGTCTTCGAAGTTGTCGCCCATGCAGCGCTTCCAGCCGTTAGGTACCTTGACCCAAGTCTTGCCGATGGCCGGCCTTTCCTCCGCCGCCAACTCGATCTTCATCCGCACAGTTTTTCCCGGCAGTTGATCGAGGGTGTAGGCGGCAAACGGGCGGCCTCTTGTGAGCGCGCCGAGCTCATCGGTTTTTTTGCAGTCGAGGAGTTTCACGATGCGGCGGTAAGGTCCCATCGTGCGGAACATCCACTGACACTGGCCGTAAAAGCGGCTTTCAGCGTCAGCGTTGAAGACACCTTTGTAACGAGCCTCCAGCTCTTCGCGTACAACCACCGCTGCGAAGTCTCCACTCTTGTCTCCCCAGTCCTTTCCATAGGCAGACCTGATCACCAGATCGATCTTCGAGATCACCAGCGGGCACCCTTTGACCGTTCTGTGGATCGCAATTTCTGAAACCGGCTCGTAGCGTTCGCGCCACTTCAGGTTGTAGCCAACCGCCGTATTGCGCCCGTCCGGGACGGTGCAGGTTTCTCCTTTGGCGGGTACGTATTTGGCGATGGCTTCATAGGCAAACCCCGGCGGCAGATCCGCCGTGAAGGTGAAGCTGTTGGGCGGATTGCTTTTGCAGCCAGCCAGAACAACGAAGCAACCGCCCAGCACCGCCATGCCTCGCAAGCGAGGCGCGGTTAGAGCGGTGTGCAGGTCCTTTGCAAGTGATGTCATGTGGAACACTCCTTATTCCGTGCAGCCGGGATAGATGGTGCAGATACGGCCATCGACCATCTGGAAGGTGCTGAAGTCGGTGTGGTTACCGAAGCAGAAGGCGTACTGGTCTTCGAAGTTGTCGCCCATGCAGCGCTTCCAGCCGTTAGGTACCTTGACCCAGGTCTTGCCGATGGCCGGCTTTTCTTCCGCTGCCAACTCGATCTTCATCCGCACGGTTTTTCCCGGCAGTTGATCGAGGGTGTAGGAGGCAAACGGGCGGCCTCTTGCGAGCGCGCCGAGCTCATCGGTTTTTTTGCAGTCGAGAAGTTTTCGCAGGATGCGAGGCTTGCCAATGGTGCGAAACAGCCATTGGCATTGGCCATAGAAAGTGCTTTCGCCAGAGCGGTCAAAAACACCCTTGTACTTCGCCTCCAGATTATCGCGGAGGGCAATAACGGCACTGTCACCACTGGAGTCTCTTCGGCTTTTGCCGTATGCAGCCCTGATCTCAATATCAATCTTCCAGATCACCAGCGGGCACCCTTTGACCGTTCTATGAATCGCAATTTCTGAAACCGGCTCGTAGCGTTCGCGCCACTTCAGGTTGTAGCCAACCGCCGTATTGCGCCCGTCCGGGACGGTGCAGGTTTCTCCTTTGGCGGGGACGTATTTGGCGATGGCTTCATAGGCGAACCCCGGCGGCAGATCCGCCGTAAAGGTGAAGCTGTCAGCCGGACGCGCTACACACCCCAACAACGCCCCCATGCAACCCACCAACGCGACCTGTCGAAAAAACCCGTTCACTGCTCTGCCTCTCCGCCCAGCGTTTCCACCCAATGCTTCACCCGTTCGAAATGCTCCTGCGGTGTCTCTCCCGGGCGCGCTGGCCATTGCGCGTCGATCCCGTGAGCGGGCCTGCGCAAGCTGTGGATCAGCAGAAACTCCAGCTGCTGCGGGGTGTGCCAACCCCAGGCATCCGCCTGTTCGAGGCGTTCGCGCAGCCAGATTTGCGGTGGGCGTGTTCGTGCGAGGTCGGCGTAGGCCTGTTCGTGTTCGGCCAGCAGAAAACGGTGGGCGTTGCGTTGGCGAATCTCGCGGGTCTGCTCTGCAGGTGCGGGTGTTTGCAGCCACGGCGGCGACTGCGGCACGGGGTAACGGCCCGGTGCCGGGTTGTCGTGGCTCGCCCATCGCGCGCCTTGCCAGTAACACACGCTGAGGGTCGGGCCGAGGTAGGTGGGGATATCTTCGCCGGGCAGATGCGCCAGCGTTCGGCTGAGCACGCGGTTGTCGTGAAAGCGGTACAGCGCCTGATGCGGCCGGTTGCCGATCAGCAGCCGTTGCTGCCAGTGTTCGACCCACGCGCAGAGGGATGTTTGAGGCAGGCTGAACAGCCAGCCCCAGTTGTCTTCCGGACGGGCGAGCAGCGGTGCGATGCGTTTGTCGTCATAGCGCTCAAGGGCGAAAACGAACGGTCCGTTGTCCGCCAGTTCAGCGACGGGCGTGTCTTTGTAGAGGATGCGGTAATGCTCGAAGTCGCTGCTTTGCAGCATCAACCGCCGAACTTCCTGCTGTTGCGAGTCGAGCAGCAGGTACAGGCCATGCCCGCAGGCGAATTGGTGGGTCATCCAGCGGCGCGGGAAGTCTTCGCTCATGCGGCGCTCTCCCGTGGCAGGCAGACGCCATCGCGGCAGGCTTCACACAGCGGGCAGAAGGTCGCGCCCATGGCATGGCTGGCCGTCAGCAGTGCGAGTTGGGTGGGCGCCAGCACCGCCGGCAATGCCGCTGGCGCTGCCAGGTCGTCGATGCCATCGGGCATGGCGGGGCGCGCCGCCGCCACTGGCATGGGGCTGCCGCCGACCTGGATGGCACTGCTGCTGAAAATGCCGCCGTGACCGATCACCAGGTGCTCGCCGCCGACCGTCAGGCTGATGCTTTTACCAGCGTTGAGCACCAGATGATCGCCGGCATTGAGGTGGATCTGCCGGCCGGCTTCGATCACCTGTAACTGATCGACATGGCTGTGACTGTCACCGCTGACGTGCAAGTGGTCGCTGGCCTGCAACCGGGTTTTGCGCGCGCCGTGCACGGTGCGGTGTTCCTCGGCCTGCAACAGGCTGATGCTGTGACCCTTGATGATTTCGTGACGCTGGTTGCCAACCTCCAGACGGCTGTCGTGTTCCACCTTGTGTTCGAGGTCGCGTTGGGCACGCAGGTAAATCAGCTCGCGACCGGCGCGATCTTCCACGTGCAATTCGTTGAAGCCGCCGTTGTCCGGCGAACTGCGCGAGCGAAACACGCTGCGGGTCTTGTGCTCCGGCAGATCGTAGGGGGCGGGGTTGGCGCTGTTGACCAGGCAGCCACTGACCACCGGGTGGTCCGGGTCGCCGTCAAGAAAACTGACCAGCACCTCCATGCCGACCCGCGGCAGTATCACGCTGCCATGGGCGTTGCCGGCCCAGTTCGCGGCCAGCCGCAGCCAAGAACTGCTGTGATCGTCGTGCTGGCCATGGCGATCCCAGTAGAACTGCACCTTGACCCGGCCATAGGCATCGCAGTGGATCTCTTCGCCGGCGGGGCCGGTAACCACTGCAGTCTGACTGCCGAAAATCCGTGGCTTCACGAAGGCTTGCGGCGGCCGGTAGATCACGTCCCAGGGCGTGGCGGCAAAGTCGTTGCAGTAGCCTTCAACGAAGCCGTCGTCAGCGCCGGCGCTGGCCTCACCCAGCGTTTCTTCCAGCACGGCGGGCTGTTTGCCGCGATGGTTGACCTCGGTCAGCAGCCACAGTCCGTTGTTTTCCTCGCAGGCATGTTCGGTGATCGACAGGAAATGGCCCGACACCAGGCCGGGCTGATCACTGTGGCCATGGGCCTGCCGATAGTCGGCGCGATGGCTTTCGAGGGCGCGGTGGGTCAGTTGCCTGCCCCGTGCGCCGTCGGTGAAGAGTCCCGGATAGCGGTAATCCTCCAGCGCCGGCCGCGCCGCGTCGCTGTCGGGGCGATGGCTCGCCTCCAACAGAAAACGCGCCTTACGAAAATCATGGTCGC
This sequence comes from Pseudomonas sp. Eth.TT006, assembly GCF_054456575.1. Lineage (NCBI taxonomy): Bacteria > Pseudomonadati > Pseudomonadota > Gammaproteobacteria > Pseudomonadales > Pseudomonadaceae > Pseudomonas > Pseudomonas sp. Eth.TT006. The sequence continues at coordinate 55,371 of NZ_JBTJEN010000005.1, forward strand.
GGCGCGCAGTCGCGGTGGGGCGAGTCTCGACACGCACCTGCAATTGCTGGATCGCCGGCGTTTCGGCAACCATGCCATTGTCCTGGCGGTAAGGCGTGGGGCGCGCCAGCTGCGGGAACACCGTCTGATCGTCGCCCAGCACCAACAGGTGTTGTTCCCGGCTGTGCTGGAAGTGGTAGTGAATGCCCTCTTCCTGACACAGGCGCTGGATGAAGTGCAGATCCGACTCCGACTGGACGCAGTATTCGCGCGGCGGATAATCAGCCCCGAGATGAAACCGGTACAGGTCCCGTTGAATGCCGTTGTCCGCGAGAATCCGGGTGATGATCTCGGGCACGCTGATCTGCTGGAAAATTCGCTGATTGAAACGATGCTGCAGATACGCAAGGCGCGGAATCAGGCTCAGGCTGTAGCGCGTCAGACGGCTGCCACTGTCGCCACGGGCGACGCGATCGACCACACCGTGGATGCCATGGCCTTCGAGGTCGAAGGCCAGAAACGCCTGCTGGTGCATCAGGCTTTCAAGGTTCAGGTTCGCTCGTTCGCTGACCAGTTCGACCTCGAAGCGGTAGGGCTGGCTGATGGATTCGTGACCGGTGAAGGACAGAACTTGCAGGTCGTGTTTAACATCGTTGAGCGAGAGGCTGAAGCAGGCATGGGCGGTCGGCATCCTTTATTCCTTGTCCTGTGACGGGGTACAGGCTCGCGGACGTCGATCCAGGGTGTGCGCGCAGACCGTCCCTGGTCTGGCGCGCAACAAACGTCGCGGAACCCGTTTCGTGTAACGCTAACAAGGCCGCCGGGGAATTGATGTCAGACGCTTCCCAAATTGCAGTTACACATTAATCGACGCGTGAAATGCACTCAGCCGATGGCGGCCCGACCGGGGCCATCTCGAGCGGGTTGCCGGATGTCGTGAAAGCGCACGGCAGCATCGACGGCGTCAGGTGGCTGACCTAAAGTGACGGACAGCTTCGGAGCCTTCCGTTCGAGATATTCCGGCACAGCAAGAGGGTGTAATGGCGGTACACAGAGAAACGCCGGTTGGCGATACGCAGGATCCACGCGCTGTCCCCGGAGCATGGCTGGTGGCCCTGCGGCTGATGCGCTGGGCCCGGGAACACTGGCTGTTGCCGATCATGCTGCTGGCGGCAGTGGTGCGGTTTTACGACCTGTCGGCGGCGTCGATCTGGTTCGATGAAGGTTCCAGTGTCCTGCTCAGCCAGTTTTCGCTGGCGGACATCTGGCGGCATGCGGCTCATGACGTGCATCCGCCGCTGTATTTCATGCTGCTGCACGGCTGGATCGGTCTGTTCGGCGACGGCATCCTGTTCATCCGCCTGATGAGTGCGTTGCCAGGGATCATCACCGTCGGGCTTGGTGTATGGCTGGTGGATCTGCTCGCCACCCGCCGCGCCGCGCTGCTGGCCGGGCTGTTGCTGGCGCTGTTGCCCACGGCGGTGCGCTACAGCCAGGAAGTGCGTATGTATTCGCTGCTCGGCCTGTGGCTGATTGGCGCGACCATTGCCCTGGTCTACTGGGTGCGCCAGCCGCGCCGGCATCGCTATCTGGTGGCCTACGCGTTGCTGATGACGGCGGCGTTCTACACCCATTACTTCACCGCGCTGTGCGTGCTCAGTCACTGGCTGTATCTGGCGGCAGTTCGCCTGCAGCCGGGGTATCGGTTGCGACATATCCAGCGTCCGGCGTGGTGGCTGGCCAACCTGAGCATCGCCTTGCTCTATCTGCCGTGGCTGCCCAATCTGCTTGAACTGCTGCAGCACATCCCCGAACTCAAGGCCAGCAACGACATTGGCTGGGAAGACCCGGTCAGTCTCGGTTCCTTGCCGTCGATGGTCTGGTCGTTGCTGACGCAGGACGACGGCATGACCTTGCCGGGGTGGCTGTTTTTGCTCCTGCCGTTGACGTTGGTGGGCGTGATCGGCATTGCCCTGCGCCGTGACCGCAGCGTATTTCGCGGCAGCCTGCTGTTGCTGTTCTACAGCGTGCTGCCGATTCTGCTGGTATACGGCGTGTCGTTTATCTCGCCGGTGTTCATCGAACGTTATGTGACGGCTTACGCCCTGGGGCTGCCGATGCTGGTGGCGCTGGCGGTTGATCGCTTGTACGCAGGCTCCCGCGTGCTGGCGCTGGCGATTCTGCTGCTGTTCGTCGGGGTCGAGCTGGTGGGTGTGAAGAACAACGCCACGGTGGACAGCAATGACCAGTTCAGCGTGCTGGTCGACTACGTCAACCGCCACTTCGCCGAGGGTGATCGCATCGTCACCAGCGACATGATGTGGTACCTCAGCTACATCTATTACAACCGCACCGACGCACCGATTCGTCTGTACACGCCACCGACGGCGGACGGGCGCTCCACACGTCCCAACGCTTACGGGTTCGGCACGCTGGTCGGCGAAGCGGTGTATCTAGATCAGCTTGGCGAGCTTTCCAGTGGCGGCGCGCGGTTGTGGCTGATCGGCACGCTGGATGAGCCCGACGAGTTTGCCGCGTTGCCCAAAGACTGGCAGCGGCAGAGCGATGTCCATGCCGGCGGCGCTTTTGCGCGCTTGTACGTGAGGGCGCCAGGCCCCGGTAAACCGGGTGGATGATCGCTACGTCAGAGCGAATGACCTTCCAGCCGCCACTTTCTTCCAGGAGTCCAGCCATGGAACAACCCACCCATAGCCTTCCGTCCCTGTTCAAACAACTGGGACTGGCCAACGACCCGACCAGCATCGAGCAATTCATCGCCAGCCATTCACCGCTCAAACCGGAGCTGCGCCTGGCGGACGCGTTTTTCTGGAGCAAAAGCCAGGCGGATTTTCTGCGAAACGAGATTCTTGAGGATGCGGATTGGGCGGAGGTCGTGGATCAGTTGGATGTGATGTTGCGTAAGGGGCGGTAGGGTTAACCGTTTAGCGGCCGATTGTTTTTGCGGTTGTCTGGGAGGTGCAAATAGACCAGTATAACGACCTCAATTGAGGTCTTTTATTATGCAAAGTGTTCTTGCCGATATGGCAGTCAGTGTTTCCGAATTGAAGAAAAATCCATCAGCGGTGCTGAGCGGCGCACATGGCGGAGCGGTGGCCGTGCTGAACCATAATCGCGTTATGGGCTACATGGTGCCAGCCGATGTTTACGAAGCGATGATGGAGCGGCTTGATGATTTGGAACTGGCCGAAATTATTCGTTCCCGCAGTCATGAAACACCCATTTCGGTAAGCCTGGATGACCTATAAGCTCGAGTTTCTCCCGTCTGCGCATAAAGAGTGGAACAAGCTGGGTCATACGCTACGCGATCAATTCAAGAAAAAGCTCGCCGAAAGATTGGCGCTGCCGAGGGTGTCGGCTGATGCGCTCCATGGAATGCCTGACTGCTACAAAATCAAACTGAAAGCCTCTGGTTACCGACTGGTCTATCAAGTGATAGAAGAGCGAATCGTCATTTCGGTAGTCGCTGTGGGAAAGCGCGAGCGCAGCAGTGTTTACGAGAAAGCCAAAAAACGCTGAGTCGTCCGGAGGTCGGCGTTTCTCTTCTCCCGACCACCCATTTGTTTCAAAACTTGACTGAAATTCCCCACCAATGCGATATTGATAGTTAGCAAACTAACAGTGTGCATTGTCCCGTGCCCGATTCCCTCGACGCTCTCCAGATGAACATCAGCAGTGCCATGGTGGTGGCCGCCCGGCATTGGCGGAAGATCTGCCAGAGCACACTGGTCAACTACGGCATTTCCGAAGCCTGCGCCGTGCCGTTGCTGATGATCGGGCGGCTGGGCGAGGGCGTGCGCCAGGTGCAGGTGGCGCAGGCGGCCGGGATGGAGAGTCCGTCGCTGGTGCGTCTGCTCGATCAGTTGTGCCACGCCGGCTATGTCTGCCGCACCGAAGACGCGCAGGATCGCCGGGCCAAGTGCCTGAGCCTGACCGACACCGGCCGCGAGCTGGTGCAGGCGGTGGAAGCCGAGCTGGTGCGCCTGCGTCACGAAGTGCTAGACGGCATCGACCAGAATGATCTGGAAGCTACGCTTCGGGTACTGCGAGCTTTTGAGGCGGCCAATCCGCCTGTGGTGATCAATTGTTGAACGGTTTTTTCTCTGGCATTCCGCCGGCCCGGGACTGGTTCTACGGGGTGCGTACCTTTGCCGCGTCGATGATCGCGCTGTACATCGCCTTGCTCATGCAAATGCCGCGTCCGTATTGGGCGATGGCCACGGTGTACATCGTCTCCAGTCCGTTTCTCGGCCCGACCAGCTCCAAAGCGCTGTACCGCGCCATCGGTACCTTTCTCGGCGCGGCGGCGGCAGTGCTGTTCGTGCCGATGTTCGTGCAGAGCCCGTACGTGCTGGTGGTGGTCATCGCCTTGTGGACGGGGATCTTGCTGTTCCTGTCGCTGCACCTGCGTACCGCCAATAACTACGCGCTGATGCTGGCCGGCTACACCTTGCCGCTGATTGCCTTGCCGACGGTGGATAACCCGCTGGCGGTGTGGGACGTGGCCGAAGCGCGCACCGAAGAGATTTTTCTCGGTATCGCCGTGGCGGCGGTGGTCGGTGCGATGTTCTGGCCACGCCGACTGGCGCCGGTGTTCAACGACGCGGTGGGCAAGTGGTTCGCCGATGCCAGCACCTACAGCCTGAAGTTTCTCAGTCGCGACGTGCAGCCGGAGCAAGTCACCGCCCTGCGCATGGCCATGGTCGCCAACTTCAACAGCCTGGAATTGATGATCGGCCAGTTGCCCCACGAAGGCGCGCGGCCGCAAACCGTGCGTAACACCAAGGAGCTGCGCGGGCGGATGATCCACCTGTTGCCGGTGATCGACGCCCTTGAAGACGCGCTCTACGCCTTGGAACGGCGTACCCCGGAACTGGTGGAAAAGTTTGCCCCGCTGCTGACTGCGACTCAGGAGTGGCTTGCGCATAACGACGCCGATCTGCCGCGTTGGCAGGCTCTCAAGGATCAGTTGCAAGCCCTGCAGCCCAGCTGCGAAGCACTGGAAGAACGCAAGCAACTGCTGTTCTCCAACGCGCTGTATCGTCTCGGCGAATTCATCGATCTGTGGCAGGACTGCCGCAGCCTGCAGGATGCGATTCTCTGCGAGCGCCAGGACAGCTGGCGCGCGGTCTACCGGCACTGGCGCCTCGGGCGGCTGACGCCGTTCATTGACCGTGGGTTGATGCTGTATTCGGTGGTCTCGACCATTCTGGCGATCATCGTCGCCTCGACCCTGTGGATTCTGCTGGGTTGGCCGGACGGCGGCAGCGCGGTGATTCTGGCGGCGGTGGCCTGCAGTTTCTTCGCCTCGATGGACGACCCGGCGCCGCAGATCTACCGGTTCTTTTTCTGGACCGGGATGTCGGTGCTGTTCGCCAGCCTCTATCTGTTTCTGATTCTGCCGAACCTGCACGATTTTCCGATGCTGGTGCTGGCGTTTGCGATCCCGTTCATCTGCGTCGGCACCCTGACCGTGCAGCCGCGTTTCTACCTCGGCATGCTGCTGACGCTGGTCAACACCTCGTCGTTCATCAGCATTCAGGGCGCCTACGATGCGGACTTCTTCGCCTTCGTCAATTCCAACCTGGCCGGCCCGCTGGGCCTGTTGTTCGCGTTCATCTGGACCCTGATCGCCCGTCCGTTCGGTGTCGAGCTGGCGGCCAAGCGTCTGACCCGCTTCAGCTGGAAAGACATCGTGCGCATGACCGAACCGGCCAACCTCGCCGAACACCGGCAACTGGGCGTGCAGTTGCTCGACCGCTTGATGCAGCACCTGCCGCGACTGGCCATGACCGGCCAGGACACCGGCATCGCCATGCGCGAAGTGCGCGTGGGCCTGAACCTGCTCGATCTGTTGGCCTACACCCCGCGTGTGACGGGTGCGCCGAATGCCCTGCTGCAGCAAGTGGTGGCCGAGGTCGGCGAGTACTTCCGCGCGTGTCTGAAGGCCGGTGAACGCTTGCCGGCACCGAGTCCTCTACTGATGACGATGGACCGTGCGCGCCGCGCGCTCAAAGGCCACGGCGACGAAGAAACCCGGCTAAACCTGTTGCATGCCTTGAGCGGTTTGCGCCTGGCGCTGTTGCCTGGCGTGGAATTTGTCAGCACCGGCGATGCCGAAGAACCGCTGCCCGATGGAGCGCCTCTATGATCGGTGATCTGGATATCAGCGGCATTTTTCTGCCGACCCTGCTGGTGCTGATGGGCATCACCTACGTGTTGTTTGTGCTGGTGCATGGCGTGCTCACGCGTGTGCACTTTTACCGTCTGGTCTGGCACCGGGCATTGTTCAACGTGGCTCTCTACGCCGTGCTGTTGTACGGCGTGGACTCACTCAGTCGATACCTGATGACATGAAAAAACCGTTTCTGACCATCGGTCGCGTGGTCCTGACCCTGCTGATCGTGACATTCGCTGTCGTCCTCGTCTGGCGCATGGTGATGTATTACATGTTCGCCCCGTGGACCCGCGACGGCCACATTCGCGCCGACATCATCCAGATCGCCCCGGACGTGTCCGGACTGATTCAGCAGGTCGAGGTCAAGGACAACCAGTTGATCAAGCGCGGCCAGGTGCTGTTCAGCATCGACCAGGACCGCTTCAAACTGGCCCTGCGTCAGGCCAAGGCCGCAGTCGCCGATCGCGAAGAAACCCTCGCCCAGGCGCAGCGTGAAGCCAAGCGTAATCGTGGCCTGGGCAACCTGGTGCCGGCCGAACAGCTGGAAGAAAGCCAGTCGAAAGTCGCCCGTGCGCAATCGGCACTGGCCGAAGCGCTGGTGGCGGTGGACAGCGCCCAGCTCAACCTCGACCGTTCAGTGATCCGCAGCCCGGTGGACGGCTACGTCAACGACCGCGCGCCACGGGTGCAAGAGTTCGTCACCGCCGGGCGTCCGGTGTTGTCGGTGGTCGACAGCAATTCGTTTCACATCGACGGCTATTTCGAAGAAACCAAACTCGACGGCATTCATGTCGGCCAGTCGGTGGATATCCGCGTGATCGGCGATAAAGCCAGACTGCGCGGGCATGTCGAAAGCATCGTCGCCGGCATCGAAGACCGCGACCGCACCAGCGGCAATAACCTGCTGCCCAACGTCAATCCGGCGTTCAGTTGGGTGCGTCTGGCGCAACGGATTCCGGTGCGCATCGCCTTCGACGATGTGCCGCCAGACTTCCGCATGATCGCCGGGCGCACCGCCACCGTGTCGATCATCGACGAGCAAACCCGGGAGCCGGCGCAATGAACCGGCTGCTGCTGATCGCCGGGTTGGGCGCGATGCTCTCGGCGTGTCAGATGGTCGGTCCGGACTATCAACTGCCAGCTGACGCCGCGGTGCAGCGCAAGGACTTGCGGGGCGATCTGGCAGTGGCGGGCAAACCGGTGGTGTCGGCGCCGGTGCCAGCGGACTGGTGGCGCTTGTATCAGGATCCGCGTCTGGATCAGTTGGTGCAGCAGGCCATGGCCTCCAACACCGATTTGCGCGTGGCGGCGGCGAACCTGTCGCGGGCCCGCGCCCAGGTCGATGAAGCGGAAGCGGCCGGTGGCTGGAGCGGCGGAGTGAAGATGGGCGCGCAGCGCTTGCAGGAATCCGGTCAGGCGTTCCTGCTGCCGGAAAAAGTGCCGGTGGCCAATGTCGCCGACATCGGCATCAGCGCCTCCTACCAGTTTGACCTGTGGGGCACGCTGCAACGCGGCATCGAAGCGGCGAAAGCCAATGCCGATGCCACGCAAGCGGCCGCCGACACTGCGCGCATCACCCTGGTCGCGGACGTGGTGCGCGCCTACACCCAGGTGTGCGCAGCCAATGAAGAACGGGAAATCGCCGAGCATTCCCTCGACCTGCAATCGCAAAGCACCACGCTGATCCAGCGCCTGCGCGATGCTGGCCGTGGCGACGAAACCCAAGTCACCCGTTCGCAAACCCAATTCAAATCGTTGCGCGCCGACCTGCCGCGTTATGAAGCGGCGCGTCAGGCCGGGCTGTTCCGCCTGTCGATGCTGCTGGCGAAGCCGGTCGAGCAATTGCCGGCCGGCACCGCCACCTGCGCCGAACTGCCGAAAATCGCCCAGTTGGTGCCGGTGGGCGATGGCGCGGCGCTGCTCAAGCGCCGGCCCGATGTGCGCCAGGCCGAACGTCGGCTGGCCGCTGCCACGGCCGGCATCGGCATCGCCACCGGCGAGCTGTACCCGGACATCAGCATCGGCGCGACCATCGGCACCGTCGGCATTGTTTCCGACCTCGGCGATCCGTCGACCAACCGCTGGGGCTTCGGCCCGTCGCTGAGCTGGAAAGTGCCGACCAACGGCGCCCGCGCGCGCATCCGCGAAGCCGAAGCCAATAGCCAGGGCGCGCTGGCGCATTTTGACGGCGTGGTGCTCAACGCCATCCGCGAAACCCAGACCGGCCTGGCCCAGTACAGCGCGCTGCTGGAACGCCGCGACGCCTTGGCCGACGCCGAGCAGTCGGCGAAACTGGCGGCTGAGCAGACCCATCGCTTCTTCCAGGCCGGGCGTGAGTCGTTCCTCGCCGACCTGCAGGCGACCCGCACCTACACCGACGTTACCGCGCAACTGGCCGCTGCCAACACCCAGGTCGCGATGAGCCAGATCGATTTGTTCCTCGCGCTGGGCGGCGGTTGGGAAAGCGGACGAACGCAAGCCCCAAGCGCCAGCAAACCCTGAAGCCGTTGCTATGCTTTGAAGTGTTGGAAGGGTGCCCCGTGCAACGCACCCTTTCAGCGCACATTGCTAGCGCTGGTCTAGGGGAATCCAATAATGAAAAACCCTTATGCTCTCGGCTTCTGGTGCGCCCTGGTAGCCCTGGTGCTGCTGTCGGCAACCTACTTCTACGGCATCATGCTGGCCCACCAGATCGACAAGGCCATGGTGTTCCTCGACAGCGTCACCGCGTTGATCGCGGTAATGGCCATCGTCGTCGTGGCCTGGGCCTCGATCCAGGTGCAGCGAGTCAAGAAAAGACAGCTTGAACAAGGCCGGACCCTGGTGCTGATCTGGGACACCAAAGTCGCCCTGCGCCGGGTCGAAACCGTGTTCGATCGCTACTTCTGGGGCAGCTACTGGCAACCGGGGCGCACCTTCGCCGAAGTCATGGGCGAACTCACCGGCACGCCGCTGGAAAAAAGCCTCGAAGCGCTGAAAAAACAATGCCTGGAACTCGACAAGCAGATCGAGGATGACGACTGGCACTGGCTCAACAACGCCCGCGAACTGTCGGATGTCGCCACAGCCATGGCCCGCGAACGCTATCAACTGGACTTCTGCGACCCCAAGGCCGACGGGCGTGGTGGGGCGGTGATCGATCGCGACTTTGAAGTGCTGGTGTATACGTGGACGGCGCGACTGAAGAGTTTTGATCATCAACTGGACGAGATCGAGGTTCAGTATTCCTGAGCTTCTTTGAATCCAGCGGCCTCATCGCTGGCAAGCCAGCTCCCACAGTTTTTGCAGTGTTCCACAATTTTGTGAACGCGAGCTAATCCTGTGGGAGCTGGCTTGCCAGCGATGGCGTCTGCAATAACAGCGAAACTCTCATTGTCTGCACACTGTCCACACTCCCCATAGACACTCTTTAACCTTTAAACATTGGGCCGCCTCGCGCTGCCAGTGCTAATCTCCACCGCTAATTTAAGCGGAGTCGAGCCGCAACCCGGTCACGGGTTCAGGGAAGACGACCACACTTTCAGCCACGGACATTGATCAGGTCATTCATGAATAAATCAGCAGGCGTGCTTCTCGGAATTGTTGTTGCCATCGGTGCGATCAGTGCCGGCGGGGCCTGGTACACCGGGACCAAAATCGAAGGCGTGCTCAACGACGCCGTGGCCAACGCCAACAAAGAGCTGCAGACCGCGATGGCCGGCTCCAATGGCAGCGCCTCGCTGGAGCTGGTGTCGCTGGAGCGTCACACCTTCACCAGTACCGCGCACTACCGCCTCAAGGGCGAAGGCGAGATGTTCGGTGACAAGCCGGTCGAGCTGCTGTTCGTCGACCACATCGAGCACGGCCCGCTGCCGTTCTCGCGTCTGGTGTCGCTGAAGTGGCTGCCGGTCATGGCCACCAGCAACTACGAACTGGAAAAGAGCGCGGCCACCGAAAAATGGTTTGCCGCCGCCAAGGGCGCCGCGCCGCTCAAAGGCGTGACCAACATCGGCTACGACGAGTCCACCACCAGCAGCCTCGAATTGCTGCCGCTGGAAACCGCGCTGGACGAGCAGTCGAGCCTGAAATTCTCCGGCCTGACCATGAACATCTCCGCCAGTGCCAAGGCGCAGAAGGTCAAGGCCGACGGCTACATGGACAACCTGAAACTGGTCACCGTGGCGCAGGACCAGGCACCGGTGCAGGTCGAACTCAACGGTCTGACCCTGGCCAGCAACCTGAGCAAAAGCAGCTACGGCTATTACACCGGGGAAAACACCCTCGAGCTGACCAATAGCAAAACCACTTTCGGGTCCAAGCAGGCGGTGCTCGGCGTGAAGAACTTCGAAATGAAGAACCTCACCGAAGAAAACGGCAGCAACGCTTCGGGCCGTGCCGACTACAAGATTGGCGAAGTGACCCTCAACGACAAGAAAATCGGTTCGGCCAGCATGGCCATGAGCCTGAAGAACCTCGATATTCCGTCGACGATGTCGCTGATGCAGATCTATCAGACCAAACTGCAGCCGTACGAGAAGGAAGCGGCCGCCGCGGCCGAAGCTGGCCTGCCGGCACCGGAGCTGAACCTGACCGAAGCCGAGTCGGCGCAGGTCAAGGCCGATCTGCAGAAACTGCTGGGCGCCGGTCCGCAGATCGCCCTGGAAAACCTGTCGCTGAAGACCGCCAACGGTGAAAGTCGCGCCAGTCTGGTGATCGACCTGACCAAACCGCAGTCGATGGACCTGCCGCCGGATCAACTGGGCAAACAGTTGATCGCGCTGCTGGACCTGAATGTGCAGGTGTCCAAGCCGATGCTGATCGATCTGCTCAGCGTGCAGGCGCAACTCGACGGTCAGACCGACGCCAAAGCCATTGTTGATCAGGCAAGCGCCGGTGCCGACATGTTCGCCGGCATGGCGGTCGGGTCGCAGCTGGCGACCATCGACGGCACCAACGTCGTGACCAAGCTGCATTACGCCGCCAATCAGGTGGAATTCAACGGCCAGAAAATGACCGTCGAGCAGTTCGTCGGCTTCCTCATGAGCAAGTTCGCCGGCGTCACGCAAGTGCAGTAATCCTGCGCTCTAAATAGAAACGCCCGGCCTCTGTATCCCGCAGACGCCGGGCGTTTTGCTGTCTGGCGTTCGGGTTTCGGCTGAACCGGGACCACGATTCTGAACAATTATTGTGATCGGGATACTCGACTGCGCATGCGTGCAAAACTGCCCGACTAAGCTTGGCTGGGCCTTTGGCCTGGCCGCCGTTACGAATGGGCAAGGGGGCATTGCGACCCGGCTGGCCATGTAAGGATGCTGAAGAATGCCGCGTATTGATGTTCCCGTTTTACATCGTGGTTTACGCCCGTTGTTTCGCGTAGCGCTGTGCAGCCAGTTGCTCTGGCCGGCGTTGGCGTTTGCCGATACGCCCTATGATCAGATGGTCCGCGATGCCCGTGCCGGCCACACCACGCCAGCGCTGAAACTGCTGCGTCAGGTTCCGCCCGGCCAGGCCACCAGCGGGCAGGTCAGCGATCACCTGCAGATTGCCAGTTGGGCCGGTCTCGATGCCGAAGTGGTGCAGGTCTATGAAACCCAGGGCCGTGACTTGCTCCTGCCGGTGCAGGCGCTGACCGCCACCGCGCGCGCCTATCGCAATCTCAAGCGCTGGGATCAGGCGACCGAGGTCTACCACAAGGCCCTGGCGCTGGAGCCGGACAACACCGACCTGCAACTGGGCCTGGCCCTGACCCAGGCCGACTCGGGCAAACCCGACGAAGCCGTGACCCGCGCCAAAGCGCTGGTGGTCGCCAAACCGGATGACCCTTCCCGTCGTCTGGCGCTGGGCTATGCCCTGACCCGCGCCGGCCAGCAGTACGACGCGCTGTTTGAATACGATCAGGCGTTTATCCGTGCCGGCAGCAAGCCCGAGGTCGCCCGGGAATACGTGGTCGCCCTGCAAAAGGCCCGTCTGCCGGAGCCGGCGCTGCGCCTGGCCAGTCAACGTCCCGGGCTGATCGACCCGGTCACCCAGCGCCGCCTCGAAGGCGATCTGGCCGCCGAGCGCGTGCGTCTGGCCGAACTCGCCTCGCGCAGCGAACAGGAACGCTACGTGATCGCCGACCGCGCGCTGGCCGATTACGACAAGTTGCTCGCCACCTGGACGCCGGACGCCACTGCTCACGATGACGTGATTCGCTGGCGCATTGACCGCATGGGCGCGCTCAAGGCGAGGGCGCGTACCGCCGAGGTGATCAGCGAATACCAAAAACTGCTGGCCGAAGGCGTGAAGATTCCGACTTACGCCCTGCGCTGGGTCGCGGCGTCGCATCTGGATCAGCGTCAGCCGGAAGTCGCCACCGACCTGTATCGCCAGGTGTTGGCGGCGCCGGACGCGGATGTCGGTGATCGCCTTGAAGACACCACGGCGCTGTACTACTCGCTGCTGGAAAGCGACCGCGCCGACGACGCGCGCAAGGTCGCCGAGGATCTGGCCAAAAGTCAGAAGCCGCGGGTCGAACTCAAGGGCTTGCCCATCGGCAACCCCAACGATGAATGGATGGACGCCCAGCAACTCGCGGCGCAGGCCGGCGCTTACGGTTCTGACTTGCCGCATGGCGAGGAACGTCTGCAGACGCTGGTCGATCAGGCGCCGGGCAACGTTGGTCTGCGCCTGGCCCAGGCCGATCTGTATTTGGCCCGGCAATGGCCGCGCCGCGCCGAAAACCAGCTCAAGGAAACCGAGAGCATGGTGCCGCGCGACCGCGGTCTGGAAGTGGCGCAGGCCCGTACGGCGATGGCCCTGCAGGAATGGCGGCAGATGGATGCGCTGACCGATGACGTGGTCGAGCGCTTCCCGGACAACCGCCAGGTGCAGCGCGCCGCCCGTGAGCGCGAAGTTCACGACATGTCCGAACTGCGCGTCGAAGCCTATGGCGGCAAGGCCAATGGCGGCGGCAACAGCGGCGCGGGGGCGGTCAGTGGCAGCCGCGATTTCGGCATCCAGAGCACCCTGTACAGTCCGCCGATCGATGAAGACTGGCGGGTGTTCGTCGGTGCCGGCTACGCCACCGGTGACTTCGCCGAAGGCACCGGCACCGACCGCTTCCAGCGCGTCGGTCTGGAGCGGCGCACCCGCGACATGAGCCTCGAAGCCGAAGTCTCCAATCACGATTACGGTTACGGCGCCAAACAGGGCGCACGGATCGCGATTGCCCGCGACATCAACGATAACTGGCAGTACGGCGGCAGCTTCGCCTACCTGTCGGCCGAAACCCCGTTGCGTGCGCTCAACAGCGACATCAAGGCCAATGGCGGCAACGCCTTCATCCGCTGGCGCGCCAACGAAAGCCGCGAGTGGCGGCTGTCGGTCAGCCCGTCGCATTTCAGCGACGGCAACAACCGCGTCGAGGCCTTGCTGACCGGGCGCGAGGGCGTTTACAGCGCACCGAACGTGCAGGTCGATGCCGGTCTGGAAGTCGGCAGCAGCCACAATTCCAAGTCCGATGATGTGCCGTACTTCAACCCGAAGTCGGACTTCAGCGTCATGCCCACGGTCAACGTCAATCACGTGCTGTACCACCGTTACGAAACCTCGTGGAGCCAGCAGTTCCAGGCCGGGGCGGGTACCTACAGCCAGCGTGATCACGGCACCGGCGGCATGGCGATGCTCGGTTACGGCCAGCGTTATGCCTGGAACGACGTGTTCGAGGTGGGCGGCCTGCTCAGTGTGATCAACCGGCCCTACGACGGTGATCGGGAAACCGATCTGCGGCTGCTCGTCGACCTCACTTTCCGCTTCTAGAAGAGTTTGAAAATGCCTTTGATGACGCGTTTCATCCTGCTGCTGGGAGTGCTGCTGGTCAGCGCCTGCGCCCAGCAAGCCCCGGCCTTCACGCCGCCGTCGCAACGTCCGGTGGCAGCCAATGAAAAACCGTGGCCGAAAAACCACGTGCTGGGCATCGCCTATCACGACGTCGAAGACCGTGACCCCGATCAGGCCGTGGTGGCGGTGCGCACCGAGCGCATGATCGAGCAACTGGCGTGGCTGCGCGAGAACGGCTACAAACCGGTCACCGTCGATCAGATCATGGCCGCGCGCAAGGGCGGTCCGGAGCTGCCGGCGAAAGCGATTCTGCTCAGCTTCGACGACGGTTATTCGAGCTTCTACACCCGCGTGCTGCCGGTGCTGCGCGCCTACAACTGGCATGCCTTGCTGGCGCCGGTCGGCGTGTGGATCGATACCCCGCTGAATCAGCCGGTGGATTTTGCCGGTGCACCGCGTGCGCGTTCCGACTTCCTGACCTGGGACCAGGTGCGCGAGATCTCGCAGTCCGGTCTGGTGGAAATCGCCGCCCACACCGATGCCAGCCACAAAGGCATCCTCGCCAACCCGCAGGGTAACCTGCAGCCGGCAGCGGCGACCCGTCGCTACGACCCGGTGAGCAAACGCTATGAGTCCGAAGAGGATTTCCGCGCCCGGATCCGCACCGATGTCGCGACCATCTCGGAAAAAATCCGCAAGGTCACCGGCAAGAAACCGCGTATCTGGGTCTGGCCGTACGGCGCCGCGGACGGCACTTCACTGGCGGTAGTCGGCGAGCAGGGCTACGAAATGGCCCTGACCCTGGACGACGGTCTCGACGGCCTCGACAACCTGATGAGCAGTCCGCGCTTCCTGGTAGCCTCTGATCCGGATGGCGAGCATTTCGCCAACAGCATCGTCGCCGCGCAAACCGACTTCACCATGCGCGTGGTGCACGTCGATCTCGACAACGTCTATGACCCGGATCCGGCGCAGCAGGAAATCAACCTCGGCAAGCTGATCCAGCGCATGGCCGACATGGGCGCCAACACCGTGTTCCTGCAGGCCTTCGCCGATCCGAAGGGCGATGGTCTGGTGCACTCGCTGTATTTCCCCAACCGCCATCTGCCGGTGCGCGCTGACATCTTCGACCGCGTCGCCTGGCAACTGCGTACCCGCGCGCATGTGAAGGTATTCGCCTGGATGCCGGTGCTCAGTTTCGGCCTCGACGCCAAGCTGCCGCGCGTGACCCGCTGGGATCCGCAAACCGGCAGCACTTCGATCGATCCGGATCAGTACCAACGCCTGTCGCCGTTCGATCCGCAGGTGCGGCAAATCATTGGCGAGATTTACGAAGACGTGGCGCGGCTGACCTCGGTCGACGGCATTCTCTACCACGACGATGCAGTGCTTTCGGACTTCGAAGATGCCAGCCCGGAAGCCTTGAAGGCGTATGCCGCGCAAGGCTTGCCGGGGTCGATTGCCGCACTGCGCGCTGATCCGGCCGCGATGCAACGCTGGACGCGTTTCAAGAGCCAGTACCTGATCGATTTCACCAACGAACTGACCGCCAAGGTCCGGGCGATCCGTGGTCCGCAGCTGCTGACCGCGCGCAATATCTTTGCCGAACCGATCCTCAACCCCGCCAGCGAAGCCTGGTTTGCGCAGAACCTCGACGACTTCCTCGTGACCTACGACTGGACGGCGCCGATGGCCATGCCGCTGATGGAGAAACAGACCTACGCGCAATCCGGGCCGTGGCTCGAAGCGTTGGTGGCGAAGATCAAGCAGCGCCCCGGTGCACTGGAGCGCACGGTGTTCGAATTGCAGGCCCGTGACTGGACGAAAAAAGATCAGACCGACATCGACGGCGCGCAACTGGCCGACTGGATGGGCCGGCTCAAGCGCCAGGGCGCGACCAGTTTCGGCTACTACCCGGACAACTTCCTCGACAACCTGCCGGACCTGAAAACCGTAAGGCCTGCGCTCTCCGACAAATGGAACCCATGACATGCTGGATAGACTGTTAGCCCTGCTTGTTCTGGCGCTCGTCCTTGGCGTGCCGCTGGGCCTGATCTTTCTGGTCACCGGGCAGTTTCTGATGGACTTCGTGTTCTTCTACCCGTTGTTCATGTCCGGCCTGTGGATCGCCGGCGGCCTGTATTTCTGGCTGCACTGGGAACGCCACTGGCCGTGGCAGGACGACACCCTGCCGCCGCCGCTGGAAGGCGAGCCGCTGATCTCGATCCTGATCCCTTGCTACAACGAGGGCGAAAACGCCGCCGACACGATTCACGCGGCGCTGGCCCAGCACTACCCGAACATCGAAGTCATCGCGATCAACGACGGCTCGAAGGACAACACCGCCGAAGTCCTCGACCGACTGGCTCAGGAAGATCCACGGTTGCGGGTTCTGCATCTGGCCGAGAACCAGGGCAAGGCCGTGGCCTTGCGCATGGGCGCCATCGCGGCGCGCAGCGAATATCTGGTGTGCATCGACGGTGATGCGCTGCTGGCGCCGAACACGGCGGCCTATCTGGTGGCGCCGATGCTCGACAATGCGCGGCTCGGTGCGGTGACCGGCAACCCACGGATTCGCACGCGCTCGACGCTGGTCGGGCGGGTGCAGGTCGGTGAGTTCTCCTCGATCATCGGCTTGATCAAGCGCACGCAGCGGGTGTTCGGGCGGATCTTTACCGTGTCCGGGGTGATCGTCGCGTTCCGTCGCACCGCGTTGAACCGGGTGGGCTACTGGAGCCCGGACATGATCACCGAAGACATCGACATCAGCTGGAAGCTGCAACTCGATCACTGGAGCATCTTCTACGAGCCGCGGGCGCTGTGCTGGATTCTGATGCCGGAAACCCTGCGCGGCCTGTGGAAGCAGCGTCTGCGCTGGGCTCAGGGCGGGGCCGAGGTGCTGTTCAAGAACATCCGTGGGATCTGGCAGTACCGCCATCGGTACCTGTGGCCGTTGCTGTTCGAATACTGCCTGTCCACCGGTTGGGCCTTCACCTTCCTGCTGTCGGTGATTTTCTGGGCGGTGGGCAAGTTTGTGGTCATGCCGGAATCGATTGCCGTGCATCACCTGATGCCGCCGGCGTTCACCGGGCTGTTGCTGGCGGTGGTCTGCCTGGTGCAGTTCGCGGTCAGTATCGTCATTGACCGGCGTTACGAACCGGGTCTGGGCCGAACCATGTTCTGGGTGGTCTGGTACCCGATCGCGTTCTGGCTGGTCAGTCTGCTCACCACCCTGGTCAGTTTCCCCAAGGTCCTGTTTGGCCAGCACCAGCAGCGTGCGCGCTGGGTCAGCCCGGACCGTGGCATCAAGCCGATCGGCGACGATGAAGAGGAGGTCATCAAATGAAAATTATCCGGACCCGCCAGCGGCCGTTCCTGGTCGTGATCGACGTGTTCCTGACCATCGTGGCCTGGATCGGCCTGCTGTTTCTGCTGATACGCGGGCTGTGGCCGTTGCTCGAGACAGCCGGCGGCCCACGGATCGACAACCCGGCATTCGACGCCCTCGGGACGTTGCAGATCTATATGTGGGTGGCGCTGGTCAACGCGGTGATCCTGATCGGCTGGGCGCGTTATCAGCAGCGTAAAAGCCGCAGCTTCGCCCAGCGCCGCCTGCCGGCGCCGGTGGTCGATGATGACGGGCTGACCAAGAGCTTTCGCCTGTGCGATGACCGGTTGCAGAAACTGCGCACCCCTGGAGTGATGACCATCCACAACGATCAGGACGGTGACATCAGCCATGTGGTGCTGAATTTTCGTCCGTTGGAGCCGGCGGAATTGCCGTCACCGCTGGCGCCGCTGGAGCATCCCCGCGTGATCTTTCTGCACGCCGAAGACGACAACCGCCCCGCCTGAACAACGTTCCCCTGTAGGAGCTGCCGAAGGCTCGGGCCGCGTTCGGACGATCTTTTGATTTTGTTTTTGAAGATCAAAAGATCGCAGCCTCCGGCAGCTCCTACAGTGTGCAGCGTCAGCGTTCAGCGTTCAGTTGCGGATAAGGCGCCACGCTTCTTCCATCGCCAGCGGCTGTTTCATCCGCTCGGCCAGCAGCGCCATGGCTCGCTGTTCGTCGCAGGCCACGGCGGCGACCACGATGCCGTTTTGACCGAACAGGCCGATAAAGGGCGGGTGCTCCGGTTCGCCCTTGAACTCGACTTGATCCCACTGAGTGGCGTGGCCGAGGTAGTCGTAATTCCGGCCGAAGTGCCAGGTCCAGAAAAACGGCACATCCAGATAATGCTCATCGGCGCCGAGCATGTTGGCGGCAGCGATGCGCGCGTGTTGCTGGGCCAGGCGCCAGTGTTCGATGCGTTGCGGCTGGCCGCTGAGGGGGAATGTGGCGATATCGCCAATCGCCCACAGGCCTTCGAAAACACGCAGTCCGGCATCGACGCGCAGTGACTGATCTTCTTCCCGGGGCAGGGCTGCGAAAGGTTCGGTGGCCGGATGCACACCGACCCCCGCCAGCACCAGATCTGCCGACAGCCGCAAGCCGTTGTCCAGCAACACCGACTCCACTCTGCCGTCTCCGGTAATCTCCCGGGCCTCGTGGTCGGTGATGAATTTCACCCCGTGTTCCTCATGCAGCGCACGGATCGCCTTGCCCACCGCTTCACCGAATTGCGCAGCAAACGGCACGGCATGGCGGGCGATGACCGTGACATCGAGGCCGAACTGGCGCAGCGCCGAGGCGCATTCCAGGGCGATGAAGCTGTCACCGATGATCACCGCACGCTGGTCGGGTCTGGCGGCTTGCATGATCTGCTCGGCCTGAGCTTTGGAGCGCAGGACAAACACCTGCGGCAAGTCGGCGCCAGGCAGTTGCAGCGCATTGGGCTCGCCGCCGGTGGCGAGCACTGCCGCGTCGTAGCGCAGGGATTGGCCGTCACTTAAATGCAGGGTTTTCGCCGAGGCGTCGAGGGCGGTGACTTCGCCTTGCCGGCGTTCGATGCGTTGTTCCTGATAAAAATCCTCATCGCGCAGCGGCGGGGTTTCCTGAGCGGCCATCTCACCGGCGAGGACAAATTTGCTCAGTACCGTGCGGTCGTAACCGGCATCGGCTTCGCGGTCGATCATCACGATACGGCCACCAAAACCTTTCTCGCGCAGGGCCGCGGCACAGGCGGTGCCGGCTGCACCGGCACCGACAATCACAAAGGTGCGCGGATCATCCGCCGGCGGCGTGTGCGCATCCGGCAACGGCTGATCATCGACCCAGACCTCATCGCCACGGATCTCCAGTGGATAACGCTTGAGGCTGTCGAGGGCCGGCGGTTCGCACAAAGCACCGTCTTCGGCGCGAAACGTAGCCTTGTGCCACGGGCAGATCAGGCGTCCGTGGCACAACGCGCCGTCAGCCAGCGGCGCCCCGGCATGTGGGCATTCGCCCTGAAACGCGCGCAATTGGCCGTTGGCGCGCAGCAGGACAATCTTGCAGTCGCCGATCTCGACGGGCAGGCCACGGTCTTCAGGCACATCGGCGAAACGGGCGACACGGTGCAGGGGCATGTTCGGCTTCCTCGCGGGTATTTCTCTTACGAGTTTGTCGAGCAATGCGAGGTTCAGCCAATTGCTACTGCCACGGCACCAACGGTACGGCTATAGTTTGCAGGCCGACGAAGGCCCAACTGCACAAGGTGTTCCGGAATGACCCGATTGACCTCTCTCAACCCTTGGCTGGCGGCCGTTGCTGTCGCCCTTTGCGTGCAGTTTCCGGCGCAGGCGGCCGAGCGCTTCACCCTCGACATCCCCGGGGTTTCCGACAACCGCCTGTTCACCTCGGCAGCGGCCAGCGATGCCAACGGTTGCGGCGGCAAGAACCAGTCCCCGGCACTGGCCTGGAACGCCGGGCCTGCCGGCACCCTGAGCTACGCGATCGTCATGCACGACCCGGACGGCCAGAAAGGTGCCGGCGTCGATCACTGGATTCATTACGGGATCAAGGCCAGCACCCGGCAGATCCCTGCTGGTGTTGGCGCCAAGTCCAACTTCGAAGGCGTGGGCGGCACCAACAGCAAAGGCACGACCAACTACGTCGGGCCGTGCCCGCCGGTTGGCGACAGCGCGCACCACTACGTCATCCAGATCTACGCCCTCGACCTGGCCCCGGACGCGTTGCCCGCCGGCCTGAGCCGCGCCGAACTGCTGGACAAGATCAAAGGCCACGTCCTGCGTAACAGCAGCGTGGTGCGGCGTTATCACCGCTGAAAATAATTTTCGCGGCGCATAACCCGAACTGCCGAGGCTGCCCGTCTCAAGGGATGAATGGATCACTTTCATCCCGAGGTCAGCCCCCATGTCCCGTTCTCTGCCTTTCCTGCGACCGGTTGCGGTCGGTGTCTTGTTGACCGTCGCCGGTTGCGGCGTGTCGTCCAGTCCGGAGCCCGCTGCCGTGCCGGCGCCAGTCCAACCGCAGGCTTCGGTCGAGCACGAAGCGCTCAGGGCCGATAGCGTCATGGCCAAAAGCAGCGCGCGCCCGGCGCCGATGGAGAGTTTCGCGGCGATGCCGGCCCCGGAAAGTTATCCACAGGGCTACCGCGACGAACAGCGTGAGCAATATCAGACGCTGGCTGACAACCCGATCCACAGCGTCGCCGAATCTCCGGTCTCGACCTTCAGCGCCGATGTCGATACCGGCGCCTACGGCAACGTCCGGCGTTTGCTCAATCAGGGACGTCTGCCGCCGGAAGGCGCGGTGCGGCTGGAAGAGCTGGTCAATTACTTTCCCTACGATTACGCGCTGCCCGGCGATGGCTCGCCGTTCGGCGTCACCACCGAACTGGCTGCCACCCCGTGGAACCCGCATACGCGCCTGCTGCGCATCGGCATCAAGGCTTCCGACCGCGCTGTCGCCGAGCTGGCCCCGGCGAATCTGGTGTTTCTGGTGGATGTGTCCGGCTCGATGGATCGCCGCGAAGGGCTGCCGTTGGTGAAAAGCACGCTGAAATTGCTGGTCGATCAGTTGCGCGAGCAGGATCGGGTGTCGCTGGTGGTGTATGCCGGTGAATCCCGCGTAGTGCTGGAGCCCACTTCCGGACGCGAGAAAGCGAAAATTCGCACAGCCATCGAGCAATTGACTGCCGGCGGTTCCACCGCTGGCGCATCGGGCATCGAACTGGCCTATCAAATGGCCCAGCAGGCCTTTATCCCCAACGGCATCAACCGCATCCTGCTGGCCACCGACGGTGACTTCAACGTCGGCATCAGTGACTTCGACAGCCTCAAGCAACTGGCTGTGGATAAACGCAAGACCGGGATTTCCCTGACCACCCTGGGTTTCGGTGTGGATAACTACAATGAACACCTGATGGAGCAACTGGCCGACGCCGGTGACGGCAACTACGCCTACATCGACAACCTGCGCGAAGCGCGCAAGGTGCTGGTGGATCAACTCGGCTCGACCCTCGCGGTGGTGGCGAAAAACGTCAAACTCCAGGTGGAATTCAACCCGGCGCAGGTCAGTGAATATCGCCTGCTTGGCTACGAGAACCGTGCTTTGAAACGTGAGGACTTCAGCAATGACAAGGTCGATGCTGGCGAAATCGGTGCAGGACACACGGTGACCGCGCTGTATGAAATTGTCCCGGCGGGAGAGAAGGGCTGGCTGGAACCGCTGCGCTACGCTAAATCCGACGAGGCTGTTTCCGAGAAGAGCGGAGAATTGGCGATGCTGCGTGTGCGTTATCAACAGCCTGCAGGTGGGAAAAGTCTGCTGCTTGAGCGACCGATTGCCAATCAGGTCGGTCCGGCCAGCGAGGATCTGCGCTTTGCCGCGGCGGTCGCGGCGTTTGCCCAGCAACTCAAGGACGGCCGCTACACCGGCGATTTCAGCCTCAAGGATACCGAGGCATTAGCCCGTGGTGCACGCGGCGATGACCGCTTCGGCTTGCGCAACGAGTTCGTGCAACTGGTAGAACTGACGCAGAGCCTGCGCACCACAAGCGCATCGAATGCGCTGCCCACTGAGCGACGGATCGAATAGTGAGCCGCCTGCAAGGCTTCATCAGTCAGCTGTTTGGGACGTCAGACAGCCCGGCCGCCAGCAGCGATGAAGCGCTGCTGGCGCGTTATCGCGAGGGCGACGGCGCGGCGTTCGAGATTCTGTACGCCCGCCATCGTCAGGGGTTGTATCGCTTTCTGCTGGGGTTGAGCGGTAAGCCGGAACTGGCGGACGAGGTGTTTCAGGATACCTGGCTGAGCCTGATCCGCAGCGCCAGTCAGCCACAGGGACGGGCGACGTTTCGTACGTGGCTGTTCCAGATTGCGCGCAATCGCCTGATCGATCACTGGCGCAAGCACGGTGCTCAACAGCCGCTGCACGACAGCTACGATGAACAGCTGCATGCGATTGGCGACGACAGCAACGACCCCGAACAACTGCTCAACCTCAGCCGCGACAGCCAACGCCTGGAAAGCGCTTTGCAAACCCTGCCCGCCGACCAGCGCGAAGTGTTCCTGCTGCGCGCCCACGGTGACCTCGATCTGGCGCAAATCGCCAGCCTCACCGAAACACCGCTGGAAACCGTCAAGAGCCGCTTGCGTTACGCCCAGCAAAAACTGCGTCGGCTGCTGGCCGAGGAGGTACTGACATGACTGACGCCCGCCAGACACCGGAAGAGCAACTGCTCAAGCACGTGCGCGAACAGCACGACACCGAACCGCCGGCGCATCTCGACGCGCTGATCCTCAACGCCGCCCGCCTTGAAACCCCGGCGCCACGGCAGAGCCTGTGGCAACGCTGGCTCAAGGCCTGCCAGACACCACGCTATCAGGTCGCTTTTGCCAGCCTGGTCGGTGTGGCACTCATGTTGTCGCTGGTGCAGCGCGCACCCGAGCCACAGTCTCAATTCGATTTCGCCCCGGCGGCCAAACCCACCGCACCATCGGCGCGCAAGCAAGCCCCCGAAGCGCAATCACTGGCGGCCCCCGCTGCCGCCATGCCGGCCCCCGCGCCCATGCTGGAAAGGGCGGCACCGATGCAAAGTGAGGCAAACAGCGCCGATGAAGCCAGACTCAGCAAACGCGCCGCCGCCCCGGCCAACGGTCTC
Organism: Pseudomonas sp. Eth.TT006; assembly: GCF_054456575.1. Lineage (NCBI taxonomy): Bacteria > Pseudomonadati > Pseudomonadota > Gammaproteobacteria > Pseudomonadales > Pseudomonadaceae > Pseudomonas > Pseudomonas sp. Eth.TT006. The sequence goes on from NZ_JBTJEN010000005.1 coordinate 78,393, forward strand.
GATGCGCAACTGCGCGAAGTCCTGCGCCTGCGCGAGTCCGGCCAGTCACAAGCCGCCGATGCGCTGTACAACAACCTGCACAAACGCTACCCCGGCGCGGACCTCGACCGGCAACTCGAAAAAATCCGCCAGAACTGACCGCCCAGGCCACTCAGCCATTTGGCATTGCCCGGCAAAAACGCGCACTATCGGGCCATAGCTGAAGCGCTGGAGAACACCGTGGCACCAAAAATCGACCGCATCGCCCAACTCCTCAACTGCCCGCAAAAGGGCGAGGAGATGCGGCGCGCGATTACTGAAGCGCGTAAGGAGTTTCTGCTGAACCAGCAGGAAGAGGATGTGCTTGAGGAAGACGACGTCTTTGAGGAGGAGGTTGCGGAGGCAGACGACGAGGATGGGGATTACGATGAGTTTGACTGGACCACGGAGTGATCGTCGTGGCATGAAAAACCACCGCCCACAAAAAAAGCCCCGAACCATCACAGTCCGGGGCTTTCTCGTTTGAATCAATGGCGCACCAGGCGGGATTCGAACCCACGACCCCTGCCTTCGGAGGGCAGTACTCTATCCAGCTGAGCTACTGGTGCAGCGGGCGACATCATACCTAGGTCGGCTCGGGGCGTCCATGCCGGGTTTTGGCCGGTTTTGTCAGGGCGCGTGTCGGCTGCAATCGCTGCATTCCTTAAAGCTGTAACGTCCTGCAAAACCCTCGCTTGGCGCTTTTGCCGGGCTGATCTAAGGTTTCGCTGTGGCCGGGTATTTTTGTGCGTTGATCTGAAAAAACCGCCAAACAATGGCTTTTTGTTCTTTTTTTCGAACGACCTATTGTCCTTTAACCCCTTTGCTCCTACGATCCGTTTGAGATTTCAAACGCTCTTTGATCGGGTACCGAGCCGCATGTGTTTGCCACCGTGCGCCATTCACAGACTTCAGCCCGGTCGATGATTTCCCTGACGGCAGCCTTGCGAGGCGCCTTTCTACAATCATAATTTTGCTCCGCGCTGGCCGCGGTGCTGTTAAGGAAAGCCGACATGCAGCTTAAAGACACCCAGTTGTTCCGCCAGCAAGCCTTCATTGATGGCGCTTGGGTCGATGCGGACAACGGTCAGACGATCAAGGTCAACAACCCGGCCACCGGTGAAATCCTCGGTACCGTGCCGAAAATGGGCGCCGCGGAAACCCGCCGCGCCATCGAAGCCGCTGATAAAGCGCTGCCGGCCTGGCGTGCACTGACCGCCAAGGAGCGTGCAGGCAAGCTGCGTCGCTGGTTCGAACTGATGATCGAGAACCAGGACGACCTCGCACGCCTGATGACCCTCGAGCAGGGCAAGCCGCTGGCCGAAGCCAAGGGCGAAATCGTTTACGCCGCGTCGTTTATCGAGTGGTTCGCTGAAGAAGCCAAGCGCATCTACGGTGACGTGATTCCGGGCCACCAGCCGGACAAGCGTCTGATCGTGATCAAGCAGCCGATCGGCGTTACCGCAGCCATCACTCCGTGGAATTTCCCGGCGGCAATGATCACCCGCAAAGCCGGCCCTGCGCTGGCCGCCGGTTGCACCATGGTGCTCAAGCCGGCTTCGCAAACCCCATTCTCCGCGTTCGCCCTGGCTGAACTGGCGCAGCGCGCCGGCATTCCGAAAGGCGTGTTCAGCGTGGTTTCCGGCAGTGCTGGCGACATCGGCAGCGAGCTGACCAGCAACCCGATCGTGCGCAAACTGTCCTTCACCGGCTCCACCGAAATCGGTCGTCAGCTGATGTCGGAATGCGCCAAGGACATCAAGAAAGTCTCGCTGGAACTGGGCGGCAACGCGCCTTTCATCGTGTTCGACGACGCGGACCTGGACAAGGCCGTCGAAGGCGCGATCATCTCCAAATACCGCAACAACGGTCAGACCTGCGTCTGCGCCAACCGTCTGTACATTCAGGATTCGGTCTACGACGCGTTCGCCGAGAAGCTGAAAGTGGCCGTGGCCAAACTGAAGATCGGCAACGGTCTGGAAGAAGGCACCACCACTGGCCCGCTGATCGACGAAAAAGCTGTGGCCAAGGTTCAGGAGCACATCGCTGACGCCGTCTCCAAAGGCGCTACCGTGCTGGCGGGTGGCAAACCGATGGAAGGCAACTTCTTCGAACCGACCATCCTCACCAACGTGCCGAAAGACGCGGCTGTCGCCAAGGAAGAAACCTTCGGTCCGCTGGCGCCGCTGTTCCGCTTCAAAGACGAAGCCGAAGTGATCGCGATGTCCAACGACACCGAGTTCGGTCTGGCCTCCTACTTCTACGCTCGCGACCTCGGCCGTGTGTTCCGTGTGGCCGAAGCCCTGGAATACGGCATGGTCGGCGTCAACACCGGGCTGATCTCCAACGAAGTCGCGCCGTTCGGCGGCATCAAGGCCTCGGGCCTGGGCCGTGAAGGCTCCAAGTACGGCATCGAAGATTACCTGGAAATCAAATACCTCTGCCTGGGCATCTAAGCCGGGAAGGGATCGCTGCAAACGCAAAGGGCACGAGAGCGCTGTCCCTTTGCGTCGTTTCAAACCGGAATTTTCTCAGCGGCCGGAAACGCCGTGGCAGTCGATCATCGCATGCTGCCACCGCCGATTTCTCCCGCTTAATCCTTGAACCACGCCGCCCGATGAGCGGTGAATGAGGACTGTAATGAGCAAGACTAACGCTGACTTGATGGCCCGCCGTACCGCTGCTGTTCCACGTGGTGTCGGCCAGATTCACCCGATCTTTGCCGAATCGGCGAAGAACGCTACCGTGACTGACGTTGAAGGTCGTGAATTCATCGACTTCGCCGGCGGTATCGCGGTACTGAACACCGGCCACGTGCACCCGAAAATCATCGCCGCCGTGACCGAACAGCTGAACAAGCTGACCCACACCTGTTTCCAGGTACTGGCCTACGAGCCTTACGTTGAGCTGTGCGAAAAGATCAACGCCAAGGTGCCAGGTGATTTCGCCAAGAAAACCCTGCTGGTGACCACCGGTTCCGAAGCCGTGGAAAACGCTGTGAAAATCGCCCGTGCTGCCACTGGCCGTGCCGGCGTGATCGCCTTCACCGGCGCCTACCACGGTCGCACCATGATGACCCTGGGCCTGACCGGTAAGGTCGTGCCTTACTCGGCCGGCATGGGCCTGATGCCAGGCGGCATCTTCCGCGCGCTGTACCCGAACGAACTGCACGGCGTGAGCATCGACGATTCGATCGCTTCCATCGAACGCATCTTCAAGAACGACGCCGAACCGAAAGACATCGCCGCGATCATCATCGAGCCGGTGCAGGGTGAAGGTGGTTTCTACGTCGCGCCGAAAGAATTCATGAAGCGTCTGCGCGCCCTGTGCGACCAGCACGGCATCCTGCTGATCGCTGACGAAGTGCAAACTGGCGCTGGCCGTACCGGCACCTTCTTCGCCATGGAACAGATGGGCGTTGCTGCCGACCTGACCACCTTCGCCAAATCCATCGCCGGTGGCTTCCCGCTGGCCGGTGTCTGCGGCAAGGCCGAGTACATGGACGCCATCGCTCCCGGCGGCCTGGGTGGCACCTATGCAGGTAGCCCGATCGCTTGCGCCGCAGCGCTGGCGGTGATGGAAGTGTTCGAAGAAGAAAACCTGCTGGACCGCTGCAAGGCCGTCGGCGAGCGTCTGGTCACCGGTCTGAAAGCCATCCAGGCCAAATACCCGGTGATCGGCGAAGTGCGTGCCCTGGGCGCGATGATCGCGGTCGAGCTGTTTGAAAACGGCGACAGCCACAAGCCCAACCCGACTGCTGTTGCAGCTGTGGTGGCCAAGGCGCGTGACAAGGGCCTGATCCTGCTGTCCTGCGGCACCTACGGCAACGTGCTGCGCGTGCTGGTCCCGCTGACCTCGCCGGACGAGCAACTGGACAAAGGTCTGGCGATCATCGAAGAGTGCTTCTCGGAGCTGTAAGCCCTGGCGCTGTGTGATCGGATAGACAAAAAACCCGCTTCGGCGGGTTTTTTTACGCCTCTGCAACCCTTTTGCGCTGTATCGAAAGGCCAGCATTGGCTAAGGTTCAAGCATTGCAAGGGAGAGCGCGCATGACCGCCGTTGATTTACCCGCCGTACCCCGAGTGCTGATTGCCGAGGCCGATCCGTGGTCCCGGGACCTGCTTAAACAAGTGCTGCTCAACGTCCGCTGTGATGCGCGCCTGGACCTGTGTGCCGACGGCCAGCAAGCGCTGTCACTGCTCAGCGAAGTGCCGTATGACCTGGCGGTCGTCGATTGGGAATTGCCCGGGGTCGACGGCTTGAGCGTGCTGCGCAGCGTGCGTCAGCGCAAACGCAATCCGCCGCTGCCATTCATCCTGATGAGCAGCCGCAGCGACAGCGCCAGCGTGCGCGAAGCCATACCGCTGGCGCCCACGGCCTACCTGACCAAACCCTTGAACATGGAAGGCCTGACCGAGCGCTTGCAGGGGTTGCTGGTCAATGCTGGCGAAGAAGTGTTCTGCGAGGTGCCGGCTCTGGCGCCGGGCATGACCCTCGCGGTGTTTCTCGAGCGTCGCCGTGAGCAGGCCGACGGCGCACCGCTGATGACCGACGTGCAAGTGGCGGTCAAGCGCAGCCTCAATCCGGATGGCCTTGACCTGAAATTGCTGGAAGAAGAAATCCGCACCGATCCGCAGATCACTGCGGTGCTGATCGCCGCGGCCAACAGCGCGGCGCAGCATCATGGTGCGCCGGTGCAGACCCTTGGCCAGGCCCTGCATCGGCTCGGCACCGGGCAGAGCATGAACTTGATCCTCGGTCTGGCGCTCAAGCGCAGCGCCAGACTCAGCGACCCGTACCTGGCGGATTACGCCGAACGCTATTGGGGCCTGTCGCTGCACACCGCCGAATACGCCCGCACCCTGGCGCGTCTGCTTGATCTGGATCAGGAGCGCTGCTATTGCGCCGGTATGTTGCATCGCCTAGGCGATCTGGCGTTGTTGCGCTGTTTGCAGGAGTGGAAGCAGGCCGGCGGCGAGCTGGATGACTGGGAAGAGGTCGGCGATGCGCTGGCGGAGTTTGGCGCGGGCTATGGGTCGGCGTTGCGCACACGCTGGCGTCTGCCGCTGGAGTTGCGAGAGCTGATCGCGTCGGTCTACCAGCTCGGTGGCGGGGTGTATTCCCGTGAGGCGCTGGTGATGAACATGGCGGCGCAAATGGCTCGCCTCACCGAGCGTGAGGGCGTCGAGGAACTGGCTAAAAGTCGCACGGCGCGGCTGCTGAAGATCGGGCTGCCGGAATTGGTGCGGATGCGTAAATAACCGAAGTTTTACCAAACCCTGTGGGAGCGGGCTTGCTCGCGAAGGCGGTGCATCAGGCAACACAATCGTTGAATGCCACACCGCCTTCGCGAGCAAGCCCGCTCCCACATTGGATCTGCGGATGGCTGAAATCCGGGTTCAGACAGAAATGATCCGGTTCTTGCCCTGGCGCTTGGCCTCGTACATCGCCGCATCCGCCCGGGCGAACAGGCTGTCGAGGCTGTCATCGCCGTCTCTGAGGCTGGTCAGGCCCTGGCTGACGGTGATGCCGAAGGTCTGCCCGTCATGACTGAAACTCAAGCGCTGAATTTCCTGCTGCAGGCGCTCGGCCACTTGCATCGCCATGTCCGGTGCGCAACCGGGGAACACGGCGGCGAACTCTTCGCCGCCAATGCGTCCAAACAGATCGCCCCGGCGTAACGAGCTGCGTCCGCAGTCGGCGATGCGCTGCAACACGTTGTCGCCCTCCGGGTGACCGTAGCTGTCGTTGATCAACTTGAAGTCATCGATGTCCAGCAGCAGGAAGGCCAGCGGCGCACCTTGCAGGCGCGCCTCCTCGAACTCGCGGTGGGCGCATTCGAAAAAATGCCGGCGGTTGCTGCTCTGGGTCAGCACGTCGGTGGTGGCCAGCCGATGCAGCTCGGTTTCCATGTGCTTTTTGTCGGTGATGTCTTCGGCGATGCCGACAATGATCACCGGTTGCCCGGGTTCGTCCTGACGATTGATGAAGCATTTGTCGCTGAGCCAGCGGACCTGGCCGTCGGCGTCGATGATTCGGTATTCGCGGTCTTCCACCGCGCCTTTGTGCAGCACTTCGGCAAGGCTGCGCTCGGCGTAATCGAGATCGTCGGGGTAGATGCTGTCGCGCCACTGGTTGTAGTCGGCGAGCAACAGCCCGGCAGAGCGTCCGAAGATCCGCTCATACGCGGGGCTGACGTATAGCACCTGACGGGTTTCCCAGTTGAAGGCCCACAGCACGGCGTTGACGCTCACCAGCAGCGAGCTGAACAGCTGCTCGCGCTCGCTGAGCCGGGCGACTTCGCCCTGAGCGTGCATCAGCGCCATCAGCGTTTGCGCGGCCTCGGGCCACTGGGTAAGGGATGATTCTGGTTGATTGTTGTTGGCCATCGGCACATATCTCAAAGGGCGCGCCGCGATTTCGACAACGGCCACAGTACTGCCCGCCGGGGTGGCGAAGTGTCTTTGAGATAGGGGAATAGTGGCGAAGTTCCCAGCCGGAGAGGGGTTCTGCTGGGCGGTAGAGGCGAACCGTTTCAGCAATGAGAACGGGTCGTCGGATTGGCGGTAGCTGCGCTACCGATCGGGGATGAATCCCCTCGCCACAAGGGGATTCAATCAGTGACTTCAGGCCGTTGCAGGGCGCAACGAGTAGGTTTTCAACTGGTCGGCGAATTCACGCAGGGACTGGATGCCGCTGGCCTCGGCCTCGTGCACCCATTCCTTGATGGCGGCGAGCATGTCGTGGCCATTGGCGCTGGTCTTGACCCAGATCTGCTGCAGGGCCAGGCGTTTCTCGTAAATTACCTTCAGCGCCTGGCTGTGCTCGAGCATGTTCTGAATGCGCAAGTGATGGCGGTCTTCCAGCAGGCTGGTTTCCCGCGACAACAGGCGTTTGGCCCGATGGAATTGATGGCGTACCGAATGATCGACCTTGTCCAGTTCCTGCTTGACCAGCGGGGCGATCACCAATTTGCGGTACTGGGCCATGATCTGGAAGCGGTTGTTGAGGATCGCCATCGCGGTGTCCATGTCCAGATGGCCCTTGCCTTCGACGCGGTGGGCAATCGGCGCCACGCGCTGCACCTTGGCCAGACGCAGGAAGCAGAAGACCTTGATCCACGCCCAGCCGAGATCGAATTCCCACTTCTTCACCGACAGCTTGGCCGAATTCGGGTAGGTGTGATGGTTGTTGTGCAGTTCTTCGCCGCCGATCAGGATGCCCCACGGCACCAGATTGGTCGCCGCATCGCGGCATTCGAAGTTGCGGTAGCCAATGGCATGGCCCAGGCCATTGACCACGCCGGCGGCCCAGACCGGGATCCACATCATCTGGATCGCCCAGATGGTGATGCCGATGGTGCCGAACAGCAGCAGGTCGATGACGCCCATGATCGCCACGCCCAGCAGCGGATAGCGGCTGTAGAGATTGCGCTCGATCCAGTCTTCGGGGCAGTTCTTGCCGTAGATGCGCAGGGTCTCCGGGTTCTCGGCTTCGGCGCGATACAGCTCGGCGCCTTTGCGCAGCACGGTGGACAAGCCCTTGACGACCGGGCTGTGCGGGTCATCTTCGGTTTCGCATTTGGCATGGTGCTTACGGTGGATGGCGGTCCACTCGCGGGTGTTCTGCGCCGTGGTCAGCCACAGCCAGAAGCGGAAAAAGTGTTTCAGGCCGGCATTCAGCTCAAGCGAGCGATGGGCCGAGTAACGGTGCAGATAGACCGTGACGGCGACAATTGTCACGTGGGTCATCAGCAGGGTGACGGCGACCAGTGACCAGGCCGACAAACCAAGAAAACCTTCGTACCACATAGGCTATAGGGCCCTCGAAAAAGAAAAGAACAGCCGTTGCATTATCAACAAGCACACAGATAAAACCAGTCGCCCTTTCAGATAAGAGTCGCTGGATGTTTCTTGACCTATAATTCCAACCTTTTTGTAGGGACATGGACAGCCGAATGCCTGCCACTTACCGCGATGCCTTGCGTGCAGCGCTGCTTTACCTGGTGCTAGCTGTCATCTGGCTCCAGGGCACTGGTTACTTATTGAACAGTTTCTTGGATGAATCTGTCGATCTGCAGCGATGGCAACTGATCAACGGTTACCTCTGGGCGGCTGTCAGTGCCGGCCTGATCTTTCTGGCGCGGGCCAGGTTGTGCAAATTTCTCGGCATCGGGGCGCGCCTGCGTGAGCGCCAGACTGACCGCGAACGCCTGCGTCAGGCCGCGGCAGTCTTCGACTGTACTCGCGAAGGGGTGCTGGTCACCAACCGCGAAGGCCTGATCGTGCACGTCAACCGCGCGTTCATGGAGATCACCGGCTACCAGTATGAAGAAGTCCTCGGCCAGCAGCCGAGCCTGTTCAAGTCCGGCCATCATCCGCCGGGCTTCTATCAGGCGATGTTCGCCACGCTGCAGGCCGACGGCGAGTGGAGCGGGGAGATCTGGAACCGGCGCAAGAGCGGCGAGATTTATCCACAGTGGCAGACCATTCGCGTGATTCGCGATGATCAGGGCCGTCTCAGCCAATACGTTGCGGTGTTTTCCGATATCAGTGCGATCAAGGATTCCGAACACGAACTCAAGCACCTCGCCCATCACGACCCGCTGACCGATCTGCCCAATCGCTTGCTGTTCAGCGACCGTGCCGAGCAGGCGCTGGCGTCGGCGCAGAACCACAAGCGCGGCTGCGCCTTGCTGTTGATCGATCTCGATCACTTCAAGCTGATCAACGACAGCCTCGGACACAACGTCGGCGATCGCTTGCTCAAAGCGGTGGCGGCGCGTCTGCAGGCGCTGTTCGGCCCCGGGATTACCCTGGCGCGGCTTGGCGGTGATGAGTTCGCGGTGCTGGCGGAAAGTTGTCCACAGCTGGTTCAGGCGGCGGCGTTGGCGCAGCGCATTCTCGATGCGTTGAAGGAACCGTTCGGCATCGAGCAGCATGAGCTGTTTATCAACGCCAGCATCGGTATCAGCCTGTTCCCCAGCGACGCACTGAGCGCCGACCAACTGCTGCGCAATGCCGACGCCGCGCTGTTCAAGGCCAAGAGCAGCGGGCGCAACGGTTATGCGTTGTACACCGAAGAACTGACCGCGCATGCGCAGCAACGGGTCGAGATCGCCTTCGAACTGCGCCGCGCACTGGAGCAACAGGAGCTGCGGGTTTACTACCAGCCGGTGCACGATTTGCCCAGCGGTCGGCTGATCGGCGTCGAAGCGCTGGTGCGCTGGCAGCATCCGCAACGGGGGCTGGTGTCGCCGGCGGAATTCATTCCGATCGCCGAGCGCACCGGGCTGATTGCCGAAATCGACGCCTGGGTGATGCGCCAGGCGTGTTCACAGATGTGCCAATGGCAGCAGGCCGGGATTGTTCTGTCGTTTGTCGCGGTGAACGTGTCGTCGCGGCTGTTTGCCCGCCGCGAGCTGTATCAGCAGGTGGCGCAGGTCCTGAATGACACCGGGCTGGATCCGGCCTATCTGGAGCTGGAGGTCACCGAAAGCGCGGTGATGGACGACCCGGAAGTGGCGCTGGAGCAGATGCATCGCTTACGTGAACTGGGGATCCGCCTGGCGATTGACGACTTCGGCACCGGTTATTCGTCATTGCTGCGGCTCAAGCGCCTCCCGGTGCAGAAACTCAAGATCGATCAGGGCTTTGTCGCCGGGTTGCCGTGGGACGAGGACGATGTCGCGATCGTGCGGGTGATTATCGCGCTGGCCCGCAGCATGGGCATGCAGGTACACGCCGAAGGCATCGAGCAGGTGGAGCAGGCGGCGTTTCTGCTGGAGCAGGCATGTGATCTGGGGCAGGGCTACTGGTTTGGACGGCCGGTGCCGGCGGGGGAGATTGATTGGGCGAAAACACCTGTTATCGGTTAACAGTCCTGTTATGGCTGACATAAGGCCTGTGGCGAGGGGATTTATCCCCGATGGACTGCGCAGCAGTCCCAAAATGTTCAGGGTCGCTTCGCAACCCATCGGGGATAAATCCCCTCGCCACAGGGTTATCTGTCAGTCCCGAATCTGCGCAAACCCTTGCTCCGTCACATAATTGTTTCTGGTTATATAAACATTCTTAAATAGTCTTTTTAAGAATATCTGCGTCTCTCTTATATTGCTCCCACGCCGAACGCAGTGCCGTGCACTGCCAGGCACATCCCATTCAAAGGAGCAGCACCATGAGCGCATCCCTTCGCAGCGTTGACGGTCAGGACGAAACCACCATCTTGCGTGAAATCCAGAGCGCCCTGCGCGATCTGCGGTTTGGCGCGGTGGAGATCACTGTGCACAACGCGCAGGTCGTACAGATCGAACGCAAAGAGAAATTCCGTTTGCAGCAACCGGGTAAACAACCGGGCTGAGTTGAAGATCAAAAGATCGCAGCCTGCGGCAGCTCCTACAGGGGGCTGTGTGCAGGAGCTGCCGCAGGCTGCGATGCGGATTCCAAAATACATAAGAAAAAGCCACCACCCGAATTCCAGGAGCTTTCACCATGTCGTCGATTCGCCGTTACGCTTTGGCCGCCCTGGCCAGCGCTGTGTTTGCCGGTTCCGCGGTTGCCAAGGACTACGAACTGCTCAACGTGTCGTACGACCCGACGCGCGAGCTGTATCAGGACTACAACGCTGAATTCATCAAGTTCTGGCAGAAAGATCACGCCGGCGACACCGTGAAAATCCAGCAGTCCCACGGCGGTTCGGGCAAACAGGGCCGGGCGGTGATCGACGGTCTGCGTGCCGACGTAGTGACCCTGGCGCTGGCCGGTGACATCGACGAAATCGCCAAACTCGGCAAGACCCTGCCGGCCGACTGGCAGAAGCGTCTGCCGGATGCCAGTACGCCGTACACCTCGACCATCGTGTTCCTGGTGCGCAAAGGCAACCCGAAAGGCATCAAGGACTGGGGCGACCTGGTCAAGAACGACGTGTCGGTGATCACCCCGAACCCAAAAACCTCCGGCGGTGCCCGCTGGAACTTTCTCGCCGCGTGGGCCTATGGCCTGAAAGCCAACGGCGGCAACGAAGAAAAAGCCAAAGAGTACGTACAGACCCTGTTCAAGCACGTTCCGGTACTGGACACCGGCGCCCGTGGCTCGACCATCACCTTCGTCAACAACGGTCAGGGTGACGTGTTGCTGGCCTGGGAAAACGAAGCGTTCCTGGCGCTGAAAGAAGACGGTGGCGCCGACAAGTTCGACATCGTCGTGCCGTCGCTGTCGATCCTCGCCGAACCACCGGTGGCCGTGGTCGACAAGAACGCCGAGAAGAAGGGCAACGAGCAGATCGCCGAAGCCTATCTCAAGCACCTGTACAGCCCGGCCGGTCAGGAGATCGCCGCGAAGAACTTCTACCGCCCGCGTGACAAGGACGTGGCGGCGAAGTACGCCCAGCAGTTCCCGAAACTGGAACTGGTGACCATCGACAAGGACTTCGGCGGCTGGAAATCCGCGCAGCCGAAATTCTTCAACGACGGTGGCGTGTTCGACCAGATTTATCAGGCGCAGTAATCTGTCTGCAAACTGTGGAGCAAGCCCTTGTGGCGAGGGGATTTATCCCCGATGGGCTACGCAGTAGCCCCAGAATCGGCAAATGCGGAAAACCAGATACACCGTATGTGATGGTTTCGGGGCTGCTGCGCAACCCATCGGGGCGGTGCGACGTTTCGCTAAATCCCCTCACCACAGGCTCGCTTCCACATTGATGCGTTTTTAACCAGGGACTTTTATGTCGCGTCGTATCTCCCCCGTCATACCCGGCTTCGGGCTGACGCTGGGTTACACCTTGGTGTACCTCAGTCTGATTGTGCTGATCCCGCTGGCGGCGATGTTCGTCCACGCCGCCCAACTTACCTGGGAGCAGTTCTGGACGATCATTTCCGCTCCGCGGGTGCTGGCCGCGTTGAAGCTGAGCTTCGGCACCGCGCTGTGTGCAGCGATCATCAACGGCATCATCGGTACGCTGCTGGCCTGGGTGCTGGTGCGCTACACCTTCCCCGGGCGCAAGGTGATCGACGCGATGATCGACCTGCCGTTCGCCCTGCCCACGGCGGTGGCCGGTATCGCCCTGACTGCGCTGTACACGCCGACCGGTCTGGTCGGGCAGTTCGCCGCCGACCTCGGTTTCAAGATCGCCTACACCCCGCTGGGCATCACCCTTGCGCTGACCTTCGTGACCCTGCCGTTCGTGGTGCGCACGGTGCAGCCGGTGCTGGCCGATATCCCCCGTGAAGTCGAAGAAGCCGCCGCCTGCCTCGGTGCAAAACCGCTGCAGGTGTTCCGCCATATTCTGCTGCCGGCACTGTTGCCAGCATGGCTGACCGGTTTTGCCCTGGCGTTTGCTCGCGGGGTTGGCGAGTACGGTTCGGTGATTTTCATTGCCGGCAACATGCCGATGAAAACCGAGATTCTGCCGCTGCTGATCATGGTCAAGCTCGACCAGTACGATTACACCGGCGCCACCTCCATCGGCGTGCTGATGCTGGTGGTTTCCTTCGTCCTGTTGCTGCTGATCAACTTGCTGCAGCGGCGCATCGAAACCCCATAAGGAGGCGCGAACCATGTCCCAATCGTCTATTGCGGCCGCGTCCTCGGCCAACGCTGCGCGCCGTGGCAGCGCCACTTCGCGCCGAATCCTGATCGGTCTTGGCTGGCTGGTGTTCTTTCTGTTTCTGCTGTTGCCGCTGTTCATCGTGGTGTCGCAGGGACTGAAGAACGGCCTCGGCGCGTTCTTCACTGCGATCTTTGAACCGGACGCGCTGTCGGCACTGAAACTGACGGTGATCGCCGTGCTGATTTCGGTGCCGCTGAACCTGGTGTTCGGCGTCAGCGCCGCATGGTGCGTGAGCAAATACTCGTTCCGGGGCAAGAGCATGCTGGTGACGCTAATCGACCTGCCGTTCTCGGTGTCGCCAGTGATCGCCGGTCTGGTCTACGTGCTGATGTTCGGCGCCCAGGGCCTGTTCGGGCCGTGGTTGCAGGATCACGACATCCAGATCGTCTTTGCCTTGCCGGGTATTGTGCTGGCAACGATCTTCGTCACCGTGCCGTTCGTGGCCCGTGAGCTGATTCCGCTGATGCAGGAGCAAGGCACGCAGGAAGAGGAAGCCGCGCGGCTGCTCGGCGCCAACGGCTGGCAGATGTTCTGGCATGTCACCGTGCCCAACATCAAGTGGGGCCTGATCTACGGCGTAGTGCTGTGTACCGCGCGGGCCATGGGTGAGTTCGGTGCGGTGTCGGTGGTTTCCGGGCACATTCGCGGGGTGACCAACACCTTGCCGCTGCACGTCGAGATCCTCTACAACGAATACAACCACGTGGCCGCGTTCGCCGTGGCGAGCCTGTTGCTGATCCTGGCGCTCTTCATCCTGCTGCTCAAGCAGTGGAGCGAAAACCGTATCAACCGCCTGCGCGCCAGCGCCGCGGAGGAATAATTCATGTCGATCGAAGTGCGTAACGTCAGCAAGAATTTCAACGCGTTCAAGGCGCTGGACAACATCAGCCTGGACATCCACAGCGGTGAGCTGGTGGCGCTGCTCGGCCCGTCCGGCTGCGGCAAAACCACGCTGCTGCGGATTATTGCCGGCCTGGAAACCCCGGATCAGGGCAACATCGTCTTTCACGGTGAAGACGTCTCCGGCCATGACGTGCGCGATCGCAACGTCGGTTTCGTGTTCCAGCACTACGCGCTGTTCCGCCACATGACGGTGTTCGACAACGTCGCGTTCGGCCTGCGCATGAAACCGAAAAACCAGCGCCCGAACGAAAGCCAGATCGCAACCAAGGTTCACGAACTGCTGAACATGGTGCAACTGGACTGGCTGTCGGATCGTTATCCGGAGCAGTTGTCCGGCGGTCAGCGTCAGCGTATCGCCCTGGCCCGTGCCTTGGCGGTGGAACCAAAAGTGCTGTTGCTCGACGAGCCATTCGGTGCCCTCGACGCCAAGGTTCGCAAAGAGCTGCGCCGCTGGCTCGCACGCCTGCACGAAGACATCAACCTGACCTCGGTATTCGTGACCCACGACCAGGAAGAAGCGATGGAAGTCGCCGACCGCATCGTGGTGATGAACAAGGGCGTGATCGAGCAGATCGGCTCGCCGGGCGACGTCTACGAGAACCCGGCCAGTGATTTCGTCTATCACTTCCTCGGCGACTCGAACCGCCTGCTGCTCAGCGACGACAACCACGTGTTGTTCCGCCCGCACGAAGTGTCGTTGTCCAGGCATGAGCTGGAAGATCACCACGCCGCTGAGGTGCGCGATATTCGCCCGTTGGGCGCGACCACGCGGGTGACGCTGAAGGTGGAAGGGCAGACGGATCTGATCGAGGCCGAAGTGGTGAAAGACCATGACAGCCTGATCGGTCTGGCCAAGGGTGAAACGTTGTTCTTCAAGCCGAAGGTTTGGCAGAAAGTCGCCGATCTGTAAAAGCAAAAGATCGCAGCCTGCGGCAGCTCCTACAGGGGTTTCAGTTGGTCACACATTTGTGATCGACCAAACCCCCTGTAGGAGCTGCCGAAGGCCGCGATCTTCAAGCGGCCTAAGCCGCCGCCTTACGATGCGGATTGACCCGCACCACCCCCGCCCGCGCCTCGATCTGCTCTTTCAACTCCAGCCGCAGCCCGAGCATGAACGCCAGCTCGGCCACGACAAACAACGGTCCGACAATCAGCCCGCTCAGGTCATCGACAAACGCCGGTTTGCGCCCTTCATAGTGGTGCCCGACAAACTGGATCACCCAGCCGATTACGAACATCCCCAGCCCGCTGCCGAGCCAGACCATGGTGCTCTGCTGCGCCAGCGCATGTCCGGCCCAGACCGACAGCGCCATCAGCAGCGTCATCAGAACCCCCAGCTTCAGTTCCAGGCGCAGATAAAACCACGCCGAGGCTAGCGCCAGCAGCACCGCCGGCGAAATCCACAAACCGCCCAGCACCCATTCTGGCCGCGACAACAACACGGCCACGGCCACCACGATCAGCGGAATACCGATAAAGTGGCTGGCGATGTTGCGCGGATCACGGTGGTAGGCGGCGTATTGACTCAAATGCTCGACGAGGCTTTTCATTGTTGTTCCTCCTGTAGGGTGAGCGCAGCATGCCTCGGGTTCGGCGTTCGCTCTGTCAGGCAGGCGACAATTGGGAGTGTTCATGGACAAGCGTGCACAGCTGCTGACCGGGCAATGGTTCAGTCATCTGCCGACCTCTTTTCAGAATAGTCTGCTGGCGGCCGGTCGCGAGCGGCGGCTGACGGCGGGGCAGCGGCTGTTTCAGCGGGGCGATGCGCCGTGCGGGTTGTACGCGGTGCTCGATGGCGCGATCCGCATCGGCGCGGTGAGCGAGCAGGGCAAGGAAGCGTTGCTGAGCCTGGTGGAAGCGCCGCACTGGTTTGGCGAGATCTGCCTGTTCGACGGCCAGCCACGTACCCATGATGCCTACGCCGTCGGGTCGTGCACCTTGCTGAATGTCCCGCAGAACGCCCTGCTCAAACTGCTTGATGAACAGCCGGTGTACTGGCGACATCTGGCGCTGCTGATGAGCCAGAAACTGCGCCTGACCTTCATCAACCTCGAACAGCTGAGCCTGCTGCCGGCCCCGGCACGTCTGGCCCATCGGCTGCTGCTGATCGCCGAAGGCTATGGCGAACTCGACCCGCCGCGCCGGGTGTTGCAACTGCCGCAGGAGCAGCTGGCGGCGATGCTGTCGCTGTCGCGACAGACCACCAATCAGATCCTCAAGGATTTGCAGGGGCAGGGGATTATCGGGCTGGGGTATGGCGAGATCGAGATCCTTGATGCAGAGCGGTTGCGTGCCCTGGCCACGATCTGACGGTCACCTGAAATCCCCTGTGGGAGCGAGCTTGCTCGCGAATGCGATTTAACATTCAACATGATTGTTGACTGATACACCGTCTTCGCGAGCAAGCCCGCTCCCACAGGGGCAGTGTTGAATTCAGGAACCGCGATAGGTCGAGAAGCCGTAAGGGCTGAGCAGCAGCGGGATGTGGTAGTGCTGGTCGGTCTGCTTGACCTGGAAGATCACCGGGATTTCCGGGAAGAAGGTGTCGTGTTTGCTCTTCTCGAAATATTCGCCGGTCTTGAACACCACGCGGTATTCGCCGGCCTCGAACGGCTGTCTGGCCGGGAACAGTTCGGCGATGCGTCCCTGTTCGTTGGTAGTGCCCTGGGCCAGTGGCTGCCATTCCTGGCCGACGTGTTTTTCCAGGGTCACGTGGATCCCGGGCGACGGCAGGCCGTTTTCCAGATTGAGCACGTGCACGCTCAGTGGATTGCCGGCGGCCAGTGCCAGGCTGGAAACGGCGCTCAGGCCGAGTGCGGCGAAGGTCATGCGCAGGGTGGTCATGGTCAGTCTCCTTATTGGGAACGGGTGAGGGTCAGGCCGGCCTTTTCAGCGGCCTTGATGGCGCAGCGTTCGTCTTGTTCACCGCCACCGGAACCGGCCACGCCGATGGCGCCGACCAGTTCATTGCCGGCGAACAACGGAATCCCGCCGCCGAGCAGCAACAGTTCGTCGAGGGTGTTGAGATTGGCGGTGTCCGGGTTGCTGCGGGCGCGCTCGGCGAACAGCCGGGTCGCGGTTTTCGTCGACAGCGCGGTGTAGGCCTTGCGTTGGCTGGCGGCGGTGTTGTGCGGGCCGATGCCATCGCCGCGCAGGGTCACCAACAGGTTGCCGCCTCGGTCGAGCACTGACACCGTGCCGCTGCAGCTGGCCATGGCGGTATCGGCCAGCAGCCGCGCGGTGTTCAGGTCGAGGTCGGCGTGATGTGGCAGTTCAGGGCTGGCAACCGCGGCGCCACTGAGGCCGATCATCAGGCTGGCAAGAAGGTATTTGACGGTCATGGACAGGCTCCGAAAGCGAAGGCCGCCACCTTAGCCGGCGGTCTTCGTCAGAACCCCGTCAATCGGATTACAAGTTTGTAATGGGCAACCGCGCCGAAGACGCCTAGCCTGTGTAGCTGATCAATCGAGGTGTGCCATGCGTTTGCTGGTTGTAGAAGATGAAGCCAAAACCGCGAACTTTCTGGCCAAAGGCCTGGGCGAATCGGGTTTTGTCGTGGACGTGGCCCTCAATGGCCTCGACGGGCGCTATTTCATCGAGCAGCAGGACTACGACCTGATCATCCTCGACGTGATGTTGCCGGGCCTCAACGGCTGGCAATTGCTGCAACTGATCCGCCAACGCGGCGCCACGCCGGTGCTGTTCCTGACCGCCAAGGACGCCATCGAAGACCGCGTTCGCGGCCTCGAACTGGGCGCCGATGATTACCTGCTCAAGCCCTTCGCCTTCGCCGAATTGCTCGCGCGAGTGCGCACGCTGCTGCGCCGCGGGCCGCTGCGCGAGGCCGAGTCCTACAGCATTGCTGACCTGGAAATCGACGTGCTGCGCCGTCGCGTCAGTCGCGGCGGCCAGCGCATCGCCCTGACCAACAAGGAATTTGCACTGCTGCAATTGCTCGCCAGTCGTCAGGGCGAAGTGTTGTCGCGCACGCTGATCGCCTCGCAGGTGTGGAACCTGAATTTCGACAGCGACACCAACATGGTCGAAGTCGCGGTGCGCCGCTTGCGGGCCAAGGTCGATGACCCGTTCATGCCGAAACTGATCCACACCGTGCGCGGCGTCGGCTATCAGCTGGAAGCGCCCGACGATGCGCGCTAGGTCGATCGCCTGGCGTCTGGCGCTGGCCTTCGCCGTGGTCTGCGCCTTGGTACTCAGTGCGATTGGCGTGTTTCTTTACCGCTCGCTCGCCTCGGAGATCGCTTATCGCGATGACCTGGCGCTGCTCGGTCGACTCGAACAAGTGCGCGCGTTGCTCGCCGACAGCGACAGCCTCGACGCCTTGCAGGCGCGGCCACGGCTGTATCAGAACATGCTCGGTAACCTCGACTGCCTGCTGCTGGTACGGCGTGCCGACGGCTCCAGCGTGATCGCCATCAATCCTCGGCAGCGCGAATGGCCTGCGTTGAAGGCGATCCCCCGCGAGCAAATGCCGCAGCGCCACGACGTGCTGACCTGGCAGGCGCCGGACGGTGCCGAGCTGGCGCTGCTGTCCGGCGAGGCCCAAGGGCCGAACGGCGAACCACTGACGGTGATTGCCGGCAAGGTACTCACTGAGCGTGAGCAGATGCTCGGCAGTTATCGCATGCGCCTGTATCTGGCGGTCGGGCTTGGCGCGTTGCTAGCGTTTGCATTGGGCCTGGTCCTGCTGCGCCGCGGTCTGCAACCGTTGCGGCAATTGAGCGAAGCGGTGCGCGGGATCGACCTGCGCAGCCTTGATCAGCGTTTGTCGACCACCCATACGCCGGCAGAGCTGCTCGAACCGGTGCAGGCGCTCAACGGCATGCTCGCGCGGCTGGACGACAGCGTGCAGCGCCTCTCGCAGTTTTCGGCCGACCTCGCGCACGAAATCCGCACGCCGCTGCACACCTTGCTGGCGAGCAACGGCCAGGCGCTGAATCACCCACGCAGCACCGCCGAGTATCAGGAGCTGCTGGCGTCGAACATGGAGGAATTCGAACGTCTCAAACGTATGGCGGAAAACCTGATGTTCCTCGCTCGCGCCGAACAGGCGGAACGTGCGCTCGACCGGCGACAGCTGGATCTGCACAGCGTCGGCAGCGAGCTCTGCGACTATTTCGAAGCGCTGGCCGATGACCGCGAATTGCGCCTGGATAACCAGTTGCACGGCGAAATGTTCGCCGATCAACAACTGCTGCAGCGCGCGCTTGGCAACCTGTTGGCCAATGCGGTGCGCCATGCGGATGCAGGAACGTTGATCAGCCTGCGTCGGCGTGATGAACCCGGCATGTGCTGGTTGCAGGTGCATAACCACGGCCCGGCCATCGCGCCGCAGCATCTGGGCAAACTGTTTGATCGCTTTTACCGGGTCGATCCTTCGCGGGCGGAGCCGGGTGATTCCGGTGGGTTGGGGCTGGCGATTGTGCAGTCGATCATGCAGTTGCATGGGGGGCGGGTGCGGGTGAGCAGTGATGTCAGTGGCACTGTGTTTGAGTTGGGCTTCGAGGTGTTCTGACTGACGCCTTCGCGGGCAAGCCCGCTCCCACAGTGATCAAGGAGTGACACAGATTTGTATACGTCGCGGATCCTGTGGGAGCGGGCTTGCCCGCGAAGAGGCCGGTCGATTCACCCTGCATTGTGGATCAATCAACGCAACTGATCGCGAAACTGCCCCGGCGTCATCCCGGTCCAGCGCTTGAACGCCCGGCTGAAGCTGCTGGTGTCAGCAAACCCCAGCAGATAACTGACCTCACTCAACGAACACTGCGGGTCGCGCAGGTGCAGCAGTGCCAGATTTTCCCGGCTCTCGTTGAGCAGTGTGTCGAAGCGGCAGCCTTCATCCGCCAGGTGGCGTTGCAGGCTGCGCAGGCTCAGGTGCAAGGCCTGGGCGATGCGTTCGGCGCTGGGTTCGCCTTCGGGCAATTGTTCTTCGATGGCGTCGCGCACCTTGCGCTCCCAGGTCAGCGGTTTGAGCTGGGCGAGGGTGCGCTTGAGCACCGCTTCGTTGTGTTCGGCCAGTTCCGGGTTGGCGTCGTCGAGGTGGCTGTCGAAGTCGGCGAGGGCGAACTCCAGGCGATCCTCTGCTGAGGAAAAGTGCAGCGGTGCGCGGAAGACTTTGTGCCACTGGTGCGCATCGTCCGGCTCCGGACGGCGCAGGTAAACCGCCAGCGGCGCGTAGTCGCGGCCGAGGCGATTGCGGCAGGTGCGTACGTAGATCGCGGCGAAGGCGTCGATGGCTTCGAAGGCCGGCGACGGATTGTCTGGCGGAATCTTCAGACGAAATTGATAGCGGTCATCTGCGCGCTGCAATTCCAGCTCCAGCGCATCGCTGACCACCGGGTGGTAACGCACGATGCGCTCGAACACCTCGCGCAGGCTGCCGCTGGCCACCAGTGCATAACCGAGTGCGTGAAACGTGGTCGGGCTGACGAAGCGCGAAACCCGCAGGCCGATCGCCGGATCGCCGCTGGCCTGCACCGCCAATTGCCACAGGCGCGTGGTGCCGGACAGCGGATAGCGCGCGTTGGGGTCGTCCATCAATTGCGGGTCGAGGCCGGCCTGTTGGCACAGGGCGATGCTGTCCAGCCCCAGCGCATCGAGTTGCTTGCGCAAGGCGCGGGTCCAGCTGGCGAGGGAGGTCGGTTCCGTCATGCTGATTGGCGCTTCCGGTCAACAGGTTGGCGTGCTCGGCTAGCATGTTCGGCAACGGCACAGGGCAGGATGCGAACATCGATAACCAGAGGATGGAAGCATGGACGGTACTTCTGCAAGTCCCCAGCGACACAATGCAGCCCAGCGATCAGCGCATATTCGCCAAGTGGTGCTGGCCAAGGGCGTCGAATTGCGTGAGCGCTACCCGATCCTGCAGCATCAGGATGCGCTGGGTGCCGGCATTCTGGCTTTTGCCCTGATCGGGATGATCGGCTCGGCGGCGCTGTACATCACGGGTCATATGGCGTGGTGGGTTTGCCTGCTGCTCAACGCGTTTTTCGCCTCGTTGACCCATGAACTGGAACACGACCTGATCCACAGCATGTACTTCCGCAAACAGCGCGTGCCGCACAACCTGATGATGGGCCTGGTCTGGCTGGCGCGGCCAAGCACGATCAACCCGTGGGTCCGGCGGCATCTGCACCTCAATCACCACAAGGTCTCCGGCACCGAAACCGACATGGAAGAACGCGCGATCACCAATGGCGAGCCGTGGGGTTTTGCACGGCTGCTGATGGTCGGCGACAACCTGATGTCGGCGTTTATCCGCATGCTGCGGGCCAAAACCTGGGCACACAAAATCAGCATCCTCAAACGCGTCTTCAAGGTTTACGCGCCGTTGGCGTTGCTGCATTGGGGCGCGTGGTATGTGTTTCTCGGCTTCCACGCAGCGAATGGCGTCGCCCACCTGCTGGGGTCGCCGATTGAATGGTCGGCGACCACGCTGTCGGTGATGCAGGTGATCGACATCGCGGCGGTGGTGATCATCGGTCCGAATGTACTGCGCACCTTTTGCCTGCACTTCATCAGTTCGAACATGCACTACTACGGCGACGTCGAGCCGGGCAATGTGCTGCAGCAATGCCAGGTGCTGAACCCGTGGTGGTTGTGGCCGTTGCAGGCGTTCTGCTTCAACTTCGGCAGCAGCCACGGGATTCACCATTTTGTGGTCAAGGAGCCGTTCTACATTCGCCAGATGACCGTGCCGGTGGCGCACAAGGTGATGCGTGAGATGGGCGTGCGGTTCAATGATTTCGGGACGTTTGGGCGGGCGAACCGGTTTGTGCGCAAGGATGAGGTGGTGCAGGAAGAGGTGTGTGCTGCACGGGTTTGACGGGTGCTTTGAGGGCCTCATCGCTGGCAAGCCAGCTCCCACAGGTTTCTGTGTCGTTCAAAGACTGTGTGAACGACATTGCACCTTGTGGGAGCTGGCTTGCCAGCGATAGCGGTGGTTCAGACAACCTCAATCCGGCTGAAACGGCGAAGCACTGAGAATCACCCCGGTCTCCTCCACATATTTCTGCCAATGCCCGATCAAGCTGCTGAGCTTGTCCGGCTGACTTGCTGCCAGATCATGAATCTCCCCCGGATCACTGCTCAAGTCATACAGCTGCCAGGTCGCTGGCCCGACCGGCCCGGGGATCCACACCGCTTTCCACGACCCTTGGCGAATCGCCCGGCGCCCGAACAATTCCCAACCGGTCACGGTGTGTTCGTCATGCACTTGCGGTGTCTCGCCGGACAGGAAGCCCAGCCACGATTTACCCCGCAGTGGCGCCACCGGTTTGCCCTGCCATTGCTTGCCCGGGTGTCGCACGCCGGCCAGATCGAGAATGGTCGGGGTGATGTCCATCACCGTGCCGAAGCCATGGCTGATCTGGCCTTTGATCGGCAATGGCGGGTAGTGCAGCAGTGCCGGCACACGGATCCCGCCCTCGGTGGTGAAGGCCTTGAACAGCCGTGACGGCGCGGTCGCCACCTGCGCCCAGTTCGGCCCGTACCACACGTAAGAGTTGGCCCGGCCGATGTTATCCAGGCTGTTGTCGTAATGCTGGTTCAGGTAGGTCAGCAACTCCGGGCCGAACTTGGGAAAGGCTTCGAGCAGCGCGCCCTCGGCACCGTTGTCGGACATGAACAGGATGAAGGTGTTATCGAGCTGCCCCTGCTGGCGCAGGTAATCGACCACCCGGCCGATGTTCCAGTCCATGCGCTCGACCATCGCCGCGTAGACCTCCATCGCCCGCGCGGAAATCTGCTTCTGTTCTTCGCTCAGCGCATCCCACTGGGCGCTGAGCTGGATCAGCGGGTGCGGTTCGACATCCGCTTCGATCAGCCCAAGGGTCTTGAGTTTTTCCAGGCGTTCCAGACGCAGCACCTCCGGGCCGGCGTCATAGCGGCCACGGTATTTTTCGACGATGTCAGCCGGCGCCTGCAGCGGCCAGTGCGGTGCGGAGAAGGGCAGATAGGCGAAGAACGGCCGGCTCTGATCGCGCTCCTTGAGGTACTGCAGCAGCTTGTCGCCGAAGGCATCGGACGAATAGAAATCCTTGGGCAACTCGTCGAGGAAGGTGTCGTCTTCGATGTACAGCGCCGGGGTCGATTTCAGCAGGCCCGGGGTGTGCTCATCGTAGGTCGGTTCGAATCCGTAGTGGTTGGCCGCTCCCGGCAGCAGCGAGAACGAACGCTCGAAACCGCGAGCGTGAGGCGCCTGTTCAGCCTTCAGGCCCAGATGCCATTTGCCGCTCATCAAGGTCTGGTAACCGGCCTCGCGCAGCAGCTCGGGCAGGGCGACGACGCGGTCGTTCAAGTAACCTTCGTAGCCCGGTTTGCCGATCAGCTCCGGGGTCAGGGCTTCGGCCATGGTGCCGATGCCGGCGATGTGGTGATCGGTGCCGGTCAGCAGCATCGAACGGGTCGGCGAGCAGGTCGGTGCGGTGTGGAAATCGGTCAGGCGCAAGCCGTTGTTGGCCAGGGCATCAAGGTTCGGCGTGGCGATTTCGCCGCCGAAGGCGCCGAGGTCGGAGAACCCCAGGTCGTCAGCCAGAATCACCAGAAAGTTGGGACGTTGCGGCATCGATACAGCTCCTCTCAGCAAGCAATGAACGATAGCGGCAGATCGCGGATCTGCGCCGGCAGGCTCGGTTGGTAATGGTCGTCACTGGTCAGTTCGTGCAGCAGCTCTTCGCGCAACTGATGGAAGTCGAAACTGCTGCGCTGGCGCGGATGTGCCAGGGCAATGTCGACTACCTGTTTGATCCGGCCCGGACGCGGCTCCATCACCACCACGCGATCGGCGAGAAAGATCGCTTCCTCGACGTCATGGGTGACCAGAATCGTGGTGATTTTTGCCCGGTCACGAATCGCCAGCAGCTCGTCCTGCATCTGCTGGCGGGTCAGTGCATCAAGCGCGCCGAAGGGCTCGTCGAGCAGCAGAATCCGCGGGCTGGCGACCAGCCCGCGAGCAATCGCCACGCGCTGCGCCATGCCGCCGGAGAGCTGATGTGGATAGGCGCGGGTGAAGTCGCGCAGGCCGACCAGCTCGATGAAGTCGTTGATGCGCTGCTGCTTTTGCGCAGCGCTGAGTGGCTCGTTGACCAAGCCCAAGCCGATATTGTCGGCCACGCTCAGCCACGGAAACAGACGGTGCTCCTGAAACACGATACCGCGCTCGCCGCCGATGCCGCTGACGGCTTTGCCGTCCACCGTGATCTGCCCGCGAAATTGCGTGTCGAGGCCGACCAGCAAGCGCAGCAGGGTGGATTTGCCGCAACCGCTGGAGCCGACGATGGCGACGAATTCGCCCTCGGCAATGTCCAGATTGAATTCGCGAATCGCCTCCAGTTCAAAACCGTCGACGTCGAAGGATTTGCCTACGTGGGTGAAGCTGACAATCGGTGCGTTCATGCGTGTCTCCAGCGAGTGGCGCGAATTTCCAGGCGTTGGCCGATAAGGTTGAGCAGGGCACCGGTGAGGCCGACCAGCAGCATCCCGGCCATGATCAGGTCCATGCGCAGCAGCTGTTGCGCGCCGATCATCTGGCTGCCGATGCCGCCGTTGGACGGCATGAAATATTCCGCGCCGATGGTGCCGAGCCAGGCGTAGATCAGGCTCAGGCGCAGCCCGGCAAAAATTCCCGGCGCCGCCCCCGGCAGCACCAGACGGCGCAGGCGCTGGGCCAGGCTCAGGCGCAGCACTTGCGCGGCTTCGTTGAGCTGTGGCGAGAGGTGGGCGACGCTGCGTTGGGTGGCGATGAACAGCGGGAAAAACGCGGCGAGGGCGACGAACACCGACTTCGCCAGTTCACCGAGGCCGAACCACGCGGTGAGCAGCGGCACCCAGGCGAAAATCGCGATCTGCCGCAGCGCGGCGAGGGTCGGCCCGAGCAGGCGCTCGCTGGTGCGCGACAGGCCGAGCAGCAGGCCGAGGGCGAAACCGAGTCCGCCACCGAGCAACAAACCGCCGACGGTGCGGCCGAGGCTCAGGGCCATGCCGCCGATCAGCGAGCCGTCGAGCAAACCGTTTCTGGTCGCTTCCAGCACCGCCAGCGGGCTGACCAGAATATTCGCGTCGACCCACTGTTGATCGCTCGCCACTTGCCACACACCGAGCAGGCCCAGCGGCAGCAGCCACGGTTGCAGACGTTGCCAGCCCTCATAACGTGGGCCACGACGGATTTCCGCAGTAGCCGGGTGCGGCCAGTGCACCAGTTTGCGGTCGAGCCAGCCGATGCTGCGATCCATCGCCACACCGAGCAGGCCGATGACCACAATGCACACGAACACGATGTCGAGCATGAACAGCTGCCGCGCCCAGACCATCAGGTAACCGATGCCTTCGCTGGAGGCCAGCAACTCGACGGCCAGCAACGAGGTCCAGCCGGCAGCCAGCGCCAGACGCACGCCGGCCATGAACGCCGGCAGCGCGGCGGGCAGCACCAGGCGGCGGATCAGCAAGTAGGGAGGCAAGCGCAACACGGCGGCGGCTTCGCGCAGTTTCGGTTGTGCGTCGCGCACGCCGACCAGCGTATGCAGGGTCACCGGGACCACGATGGCCTTGATCAGCACCACCAGCTTCAGCACTTCGCCGATGCCGAAAAACACCATGAACAGCGGAATCCACGCCAGCGTCGGCACCTGAGCCAGAGCGGCGAATGTCGGAAATACCAGCCGTTCAAGACGCCGGCTGAAACCCAGTGCGGCACCCAATACGGCGCCAGCGGAGATTCCTGCCAGCAAACCCCAGAGCAGGCGTTGCAGGCTGATCCACAGGTGACTCCACAACTCGCCTTGGGACAACTCGATGGCGCTGCTCCACACCAGCGACGGCGCCGGCAGGATCTGCTCGCTCATCCATTGATTGCGTGCGGCCAGCCACCACAGGGCGAACAGA
The DNA here is from genome assembly GCF_054456575.1 of Pseudomonas sp. Eth.TT006. Taxonomy (NCBI): domain Bacteria; kingdom Pseudomonadati; phylum Pseudomonadota; class Gammaproteobacteria; order Pseudomonadales; family Pseudomonadaceae; genus Pseudomonas; species Pseudomonas sp. Eth.TT006. The sequence continues at coordinate 103,818 of NZ_JBTJEN010000005.1, forward strand.
CTGATCGGCAATAGCCAGGGCAACAGGCGTTGATTCAGGCCTGGCCACGCCCGCCGGGGTTTGAGTGGCGGCGCGGGCAGCGGCAGGCTGAGCAGGGAATCACGGGCCATGGGTGACCTCCGTTGTCGGGTTGGATCAAGATCAAAAGATCGCAGCCTTCGGCAGCTCCTACAGAAGAGCGCGTCCCTGAGTTCACCCTGTAGGAGCTGCCGAAGGCTGCGATCTTTAGCGGTATTAGCTAAAAACAAATAGTTATAAATGCTAGATAAAAAGATACATTTAGAGATAAGCAGCGCCATTTAAGGCCTCCGACTCGACGCGCATCCAATGCATTCGAAGAATATTTTCCATGCTGCTGATGCATACACCGCCGCAAGCCGCGTGATTACTTGCTTAGCGTTAAAGGCTATAAAAATGTGCGTTTATAGTATTTAAGTGAGGGTCGTATTTCGGCCTACTTTCGGCTCCTCAATGCCCGTCGTGATCAAGGAGCTGCACCCATGAACCTCCCCTTCAAACGTGTTTTCAGCCTGTTGGCCATGCCGGCGCTGGCGGGGCTGCTGGCCTTTACTGCGCACGCCGACGAGCTCAAGGAAATCCGGATCGCCGTGCCCGACCTGAGCGCCGGCACCCAGCACAGCGGTGGCGGGGTGGTGGATGTGCTGCGTGATCGGCAAATTTTCGAAAAGGCCTTTGCCGATCAAGGCATCAAGATCCAGTGGAGTTTCTTCAAAGGCGCCGGGCCGGTGATCAATGAGGCGTTTGCCAACGGTCAGGTCGATCTGGCGTATCTGGGCGATCTGGCGGCGATCATCGGCAAGTCCAATGGCCTCGACACGCGCTTGCTCAGCGCCAGTGCGCGCGGGGTGAAGCAGTATCTGGGCGTGGTGCCGGGGTCGGGGATCAAGACCTTGCAGGATCTCAAGGGCAAGCGCGTGGCGATCTTCCGCGGTACCGCGACGCAGTTGTCGTTTGACGCGGCGCTGGCCAGTCAGGGCCTGAGCGAGAAGGACCTGAAAGTCATCAATCTGGATTTCAATGCCGCGGTTGCAGCGTTGGCAGCCAAGCAGATCGATGCCTCATGGGGCAGCTCCGGGCTGACCGCGTTGCAGGCAAAAGGCTTGGCCGAATTGCCGCTCAACACCAAGGACCTTGGTGGTGCAGGCAGCGTGCAATCGGTATTGGTCGGCACGGGCAAGTTTGTCGACGCGCATCCCGAAGTCGTGGCGAAGTTGCTCAAGGCGCAGCAGCAGGCGGTGGAGTGGTTGACCCAGGACAGCAACAAGGCCGCTTACGTGCAACTGGTGTCGGGGCTGGCGAGTTATCCAGCGGTGATCCTGACCCAGGATCTGCACGATCAGAAATTGAGCGAAGTGTTCCAGTCGACGCTGGACCCGGTGTTCCTCGGCAAGTTGCAGGACTCGGTGGATCTGGCGGCGCAGCAGAAGCTGATTCGCAAGCCGTTCAAGGTCAGTGATTGGGTGGCGCCTGAACTGGCGGCGGCCAAGCTCTGAATCTTTAATGTCTGGACGGGCCTCTTCGCGAGCAAGCCCGCTCCCACAGGGGATCGCTGTTGAATACAAAATCTGTGTTCACTGACGATTACCTGTGGGAGCGGGCTTGCTCGCGAAAGGGCCTAAACAGCGACGCTGATCTCCCGCTTATCCACCGCCACCAACGTCTCGATCATCGCCCGCGCCGCCGGTGACAACCTGAATCCGGTCCGACTGACAATACCGCAGCGCGCATTCATGCTCTCCAGATTTTGCGGCAGGTTGCGCCAGTGCAGCAGCGCCAGGGAGCCTTGGGCAACGTCTTCGTAGAATGCCTCTTCCGTGCCGATGCCTATGGCATTGGATTGCAGTACCACCTTCACCAGCGCCGGGAAATGCTCAGTCTCGATGGTCGGGGAAAAATCGATGCGGCCACTGAGGTTCGCCAGCAATTTGCGGATCCCCGGAGGGATCAGCGTGGTCGCCAGCGGGTAGTCGAACATGTCGTTGGTCGACAGGCTTTCCTTGGCCAGCAACGGGTGCCCCGGACGACAGAAAAACACTCCACGCTTGGGCGTCAGGGCCTGGGTCTGGAAGTTCGGATCGGCCTCGAAATGGCGAATATCGGCGATGAAGAATTCGATCTCTTCGCGACTCAGCGCGCGGCTGAGTTTTTCCCAGTTATCCACCTGAAAACAGGTGCGTACTTTCGGGTGCGCGTTGATGAATTGTGCGACCGCATCCGGCACCAGTTTCACCGCCGGCGCCGGGCCGCAACCGAAGTGCAGCTCACCGGCATCGAGCTTGGTCATCTGCGTCACCTCGGCGCTGAGCAGCGCCGCGCCCTGCACCAGGGTCAGTGCGTGTTGCAGCACCACCTGGCCTTCCGGCGTCGGGCGCAGATCCTTGTTGCCGCGATCCACCAGCACGCAGCCGAACTCCTGCTCCAGCCCCTGAATGCTGCGGCTGAACGCCGGTTGGGTGATGCCCATCGCGTCCGCCGCGCGGACAAAACTGCGGTGTTCGTTGAGGGCGATGAAGTAACGCAACTGGCGAAGATCCATATGCTTTTCCGGCATCCTAAAAATAGCGCGAAGGCATTTGCGACGAGGGTTGCTTGAGGTTTTAAATGCAAGCTCTTATTCCGTCAACGAAGCATGTGAATATCTATTAGATGTAAAAGGAATATAGATAGAGCGATGTTTCGCTGCCGCCCAACCGCAAGCAGTCGATGAGGGTCTACCCATGAGCAATGCCGCACTCGCTGTAAAACCCGCTGTCCATGCGCTGGAAATCCATCCGGTGGCCGGTCGTATCGGCGCCGAGATTCGTGGCGTGCATCTGTCCGGTGAGCTGGACGCCGCCACGGTCGAAGCCATCCAGCAGGCGCTGATCCAGTACAAGGTCGTGTTCTTCCGCGAGCAGACCCAACTCGACGATCAGCGCCAGGAAGCCTTCGCTCATTTGCTCGGCGAACCGGTGGCGCATCCGACCGTGCCGTCGCGAGAAGGCACGCGGTATCTGCTGGAACTGGACGGTGCCGAAGGTCAGCGCGCCAATTCCTGGCACACCGATGTGACCTTCGTTGATGCCTACCCGAAAGCCTCGATCCTGCGCTCGGTGGTGGCCCCGGCCTTCGGTGGCGACACCCTGTGGGCCAACACCGCAACGGCGTACAACGGCTTGCCGACTGAGCTGCGTGACCTGGCCGACAAATTGGTCGCCGTGCACAGCAACGAATACGACTACGCCGGGGCCAAGCCGGACGTCTCGGCGGAGAAGCTTGAGCGCTATCGCAAGGTCTTCACCTCCACCGTCTACGAGACCGAGCACCCGGTGGTGCGCGTGCACCCGATCAGCGGTGAGAAAAGCTTGCTGCTGGGACATTTCGTCAAGCGCATCAAGGGTTACTCGCAGGCCGATTCGGCGCATCTGTTCGGGCTGTTGCAGAGCCATGTGATCCGCCAGGAAAACACCGTGCGCTGGCGCTGGAAGGCCGGTGACGTGGCGATCTGGGATAACCGCTCGACCCAGCATTATGCGATTGACGATTACGGGACTCAGGATCGGGTGGTGCGGCGGGTGACGCTCAAGGGCGAGGTGCCGGTGGGGGTGAATGGGCAGCGTAGTCAGACCATCAAGGGCGCGGATATCGTCGGCGTCTGATCGGGACCCGGTACCTGTAGGAGCTGTCGAGTGAAGCGAGGCTGCGATCTTTTGATTTGAAGATCAGGATCAAAAGATCGCAGCGTGCCGCAGCTCCTACAGGGATTACCAAACGCCGATTTGAACAACCTTCGCGGTTTCCGGCTCGCCATAGCGAAACCGCTGCCCGCGCAGATCAATCTCCTGATGACTGATCGTCGTCCGCCGCTTCAACCCCCGCACCCACTCAAACAAATACCCCGCATGCTCCTCGCGCACCGCCGCATATGTCGGGTCATCACCCAGATCACGCAGTTCCTGTGGGTCATTCTGCAAGTCAAACAACTGCGGCCGGAAGCCGTCGTACGCCAGGTATTTCCAGCGTTCGCTGCGCACCATGGTCATGCGGCAACTGTCGATCGGCTGGCCCAGACGCTCGCGCGCCGGGGCCTGGAAGGCGTAGTCGTATTCGCTGATCGCATAGCGGCGCCATTCCGGATGTTCACCATGCAGCAGCGGGATCAGCGAGCGTCCTTCCAGTCGATGTTCAGCCCCCGGCAAACCCAGTGCCTGCAGAAACGTCGGCAACGCGTCGATGGTTTCTGCCAAGCGCTCATCCACGGTGCCCCGCGTGATGTCCGCCGCCGCGCGCGGGTCGCGCACTATCAGCGGCACGCCCACTGCTTGTTCAAGCAAAAACTCTTTCTCGCCCAGCCAGTGATCGCCAAGAAAGTCGCCGTGATCGCTGGTGAACACGATCAAGGTGTCCTCCCAGCGCCCGTTGCTCTGCAAAAAGTCGAACAGCCGTCCGAGCTGATCATCCACTTGCTTGATCAGGCCCATGTAGGTGGGGATTACATTCAATCGTACTGAATCGCGGGAGAAGTTGAGGCTTTCCTCGTGTTGACGAAACGCCGTGTATACGGGGTGATTGCTGGCTTCGGAGGGCGTCGCTCGGACCGCTTCTAGAATCGATTTCGTACTGTACAGCGCGTGGTACGGAGCCGGTACGATGTAGGGCCAATGCGGTTTGATGTAGGAAAGGTGTAAACACCACGATTTCTCGCCTTGCTCGGTGATGAAGTCGATGGCTCGATTTGTAGTGTAGACAGTCTCTGAAAATTGCTCGGGAATTCGTGCTGGCAAATGCGCATGACGCATCTGCCAGCCGCTGAGGATTTCGCCGTGCTCGCCTGCGGCGGCGTTGGCCCAGTCGTGCCAGGGGTTGCGGCCAGCGAAACCCTGCTCGCGCAGGTAATGGGTGTAGGGCGCGGATTCGCGCTTGTCGTCGAACAGCGGATCGTCAGGAAAAACTCCGTCGTGGCGAAAGTACGGCTCGAAACCGACCTCGTTGAGCACCTTGGCCTCTGCGCTGTCCGGGTTGATTGCCAGGCGCTGCAGGGCATCGACATTGGCCGTGGCGTGGGTCTTGCCGACCAGCGCCGTGCGGATGCCGTGCGGGCGCAGGTAGTCGCCAATCGTCAGCTCTTCCAGCGGCAACGGCACCGCGTTCCATGCCACCTGGTGGCTGCTGACATACCGCCCGGTATACGCCGACATGCGCGACGGCCCGCAGATCGTGCCCTGGGTATAGGCACGGCTGAAACGTACTCCGGCGGCGGCCAGGCGATCGATGTTCGGCGTGTGCAGATGCGGGTGGCCGTAGCAGGACAGGTAATCGCGGCGCAGTTGATCGCACATGATGTACAGCACGTTGCGCACGGGGTTTTGCGGGTTCGACATGGAGTTCACCGGTCAGAGAGACAGGTGGCGGTTTTCGCTTTCGGCGGGGGTGTTCGGCAAGTGCATTTGGGGAATGGGTTTTATGCAGTGGATGCATCGGTGTGGGCGGCACCGCCTTCGCTGGCAAGCCAGCTCCCACAGGATTTGCGCCAGGCACAAATGATGTGAACACCCTGAACCTTGTGGGAGCTGGCTTGCCAGCGATGGCGGCGGATCAGACAGCGATCCCATCGAGCGAACACACCTCCTCATCCCCCGCATCAATCGCCTTGATCTGCTCAATCATGGCCTGCGCCAACGGCGATAACCGATAGCCCGCGCGGCTGACAATCCCGTAACGGGTGTACAGCTCTTCCAGATCATCCGCCAGACCCTCGACTTTCAAACACACCAGCTCACCCTTGGCCTGATGCAGCGCGTCCGAGTACGCCCCCACAATCCCAATCGCCTCCGACCGCAGTACCACACCGAGCAGGCTGGCGCTGTTTTCGCATTCCACATTCGGGGTGAAGTCCGGGCGGCCGCTGAGGTCGACGATGACCTTGCGCAGGTTCGGCGGGCGGATGCTCACCGCCAGTGGATAACTCATCAGTTGCTCGGCGCTCACCCGTTCAAAAACGCTCAGCGGATGTCCGGCACGGCAGCAGAAATGCCATTTACGTGGGCGCAAGCGATAGGTGAGGTAATCCGGGTCGGCCTCGAAGTGCCGAGTGTCGGCGACGAAGAATTCGAACTCCTCGCTGAGCAGGCGTTTGCTCAGGCTTTGCCAGTCATCGACCTGAAACTGCACCCGCGCTTTGGGGTAGCGGCCGATGAACGCGCCGATCGCACGCGGGATCAATCCCGCTGCCGGCGCCGGGCCGCAACCGAAACGCAACTCCCCGGCCTCCAGACCATTGAACTGGCTGATCTCGTTGACCATCTGCTGCGCGCCGCTGACCAGCCGCCGCGCATGTTCGAGCAGCACCTGGCCCTGTTTGGTCGGCGGCAAATCCTTGCGCCCGCGATCGACCAACTGGCAGCCGACGCTGTGTTCCAGCGCCTGAATGCTGCGGCTGAACGCCGACTGCGACAGGTTCACCGCCTGCGCGCCGGCGACGAAGCTGCGTTGTTCGGCGAGGGCGATGAAGTGACGTAACTGGCGCAAGTCGATATGCATTTTTCACATAAAAAATATCCGGGAAATGCATTGGATATGCATTAGGTCGACTCCTTATAAAGGCAATCTCTTATGCAGTAAATATTTGTAAATCCATAAATAAATAACTTAAAAGAATATGCAGCACTGATGATGTCTGTGTGTTTTTTGACCAGGAGCCGCGCCATGAGTCCGTTGAACCTTGCGTCACCCTTAACGCCACGACGGCTCAAACGCCTGCCTCTGGCGCTGTTGCTCGCGGGGAGCGCCGGTTGGACACACGGCTACGCCGCCGAGACAGAAAACCCGCCGCCAGCACCGGCCGGCAAGCCGGCGGCCAACAGTTCGCAACTGGAAACCGTGACCGTCACCACCCGCCGCCGCGAAGAAAGTTCGCAAGACGTGCCGACGCCCATGAGCGTGGTCAGCGGGCAGACTTTGGAGACGCAACGGGTTTACCGGATTCAGGACTTGCAGCAACTGGTACCCAGCGTCAACGTCGCCTACATGCACGCGCGCCAGTCCAGCGTGTCGATTCGCGGCCTGGGCAACAACCCGGCCAGCGATGGCCTGGAAGGCAGTGTCGGTCTGTACATCGACAACGTTTACCTGGGCCGTCCGGGGATGGCGGTGTTCGACCTGATGGACATCGAGCAACTCGAAGTCCTGCGCGGGCCGCAGGGCACGCTGTTCGGCAAGAACACCACCGCCGGGGTGATCAACATCAGCACCCGTGCACCTACTTTTACCCCGGAACGCAGCATCGAAACCTCGGTCGGCGAGGACGGCTATTTCCAGACCAAGGGCACCATTTCCGGGCCGCTCAACGATCAACTGGCCGGGCGCTTTTCGGCCTATCGCACGCGCAGCGACGGCGACATCAAGAACGAATACAACGGCCATGACCTGAATGGCGGATCCCGCGACGGCTTCCGTGCGCAATTGCTGTTCAAGCCCAACGAAGATTTCAATCTGCGCTGGATCGGCGACTACAACGAAGAAGATTCCAGCGCCGGTACCCGTGTGCTGTACAACACCGGGCCGACCATCAACGGCGTCAATCTTTACCAGTCACGCGCCAATGCCGCCGGCGCGACGCTGGTCAACGGTTCGCACCGCAAGGTCAATCTGGACAACGACCAGCACGTCACCGTGCATCAGGGCGGCACGTCGGTCGAGGCCAACTGGACGTTGCCAAGCGACTTCACCCTGACCTCGATCAGCTCTTACCGCTTCTGGAATTTCACCCCGGCCAACGACGATGGCCTCAACGTGGCAGCAACTTATAACGCCGGCGTCTCGGTGGAAGACAAACAGTATTCACAGGAATTTCGCCTCGCTTCACCCAAGGGCGAGTTCTTCGATTACGTGGTGGGCGCGTACTACTTCGGCTCGGATCTGGATAACAAATCCTTCGCCTATTACGGCCCGCAGGCCGACATCTGGAATGGCACGCCGCGCGGCGCCCTGGCCAATGTCGGTAGCGTCGGCAACGGCCATATCAAGACCGACAGTTTCGCGCTGTTCGCTCAAGGTACCTGGCACCTCACCGAGCGGCTGGATTTCACCGCCGGGGTGCGCGGCACTTATGAAGAGAAAAACGCCTGGGTCACTCGTGATGCACCGGTCGGTGGTGCCACTGTCACCGGCGCGGCGGCCACTGCACGACGCGGACGTACCGGCGCTTACGACTCTGGCGATCTCAACCAGTACAGCTCCAGCCCTTCCGGATTGCTCAACCTCAGCTATCGCATCACCGATGATCTGCTCGGTTACGCCACGCTGTCTCATGGTGAAAAATCCGGCGGGGTCAACCTCGTGGTCGGTTCCGCTCCGACCGCTGGCGCCGACTCGTTGCTGATCGGCACCGAGCGCGCCAACAATGCCGAGCTCGGTTTCAAAAGCACCCTGTGGGACCGGCGGCTGCAGCTCAACGCCAACCTGTTCTGGACCCAGGTCAACGCCTACCAGACCAATGCCTACGACGACGTCAACCGCGTGCAATACCTGACCAACGCCGGCTCCGTGCGCTCCCGTGGTGTCGAGTTCGAGAGCACGGTGATCCCCCTACGCGGCCTGACTTTGAACTTCAACGGCTCGTTCAACGACGTCAGCTACCTCTCGTATAAGGACGCGCCGTGCCCGCCGGAAGTCAGCCAGGCACCGGGCGCGCCAGCCTCTTGCGACCTCAGCGGGCACCAGGTGGTCGGTGCTTCGAAATGGATCGGCAACGCCAACGGCAAATACGAATGGAATCTGGCCAACGGGCTGCAACCTTACGTCACCGGCAGCTACGCATTTCGCTCCAAAGCCGTGGGCACCGTCGAAGATTCCGACTACGGGCAGATCCCGAGTTACGTGGTAGTCAATCTCTCCACCGGCCTGCGCGGCGATTTCAATCAGGGACAGTGGGATGTCTCGCTGTGGCTGAAAAATGCCTTCGACAAAACCTACTACACAACGCTGTGGACCGGCGGCAATGGCGGCTATGAAGGTCTGCTCGGCACGCCGCGCACCCTCGGCGTTACTGGTCGCTACGATTTCTGATGAGGGCCGCTAAAGCGTCATTGCACAATCAGGCAGAAACTCGCTGGACATCTTTTGCCACGGCCTTCGAAGTTGACGAATTTAATGCCGGATTCTTTTTGGGTCGTGGACAAGGTTACGATCCCGTTCGCGTAGTCCAGATCTTTGCTTTCCTTCGACGCGACTGTGTATTTGGAGCCTTGTTGTATGGCGTAAATGGGATCGCTGGAATTATTGAGCACCTTCAACGAGGTGCTCGTTTCAGCCACAGGGCCTTGCGCTTGAGCGGGTGCGATGAAAATCTGACCGGTAGAAATATCGTTTTGGCTGTTTTCTGCGTCGGCATGAGTGATCGGCAGATAAACAGCGAAAAGGAGGGCTATTGAGACAGACAATGGGTTGGCGTTCATTTCAGGATCCTTTTGAAAAGTCAGGCGTCTGGGTCATTGGTTGTTCAGTGTTGGTTTCAAACGCTTCGATTAAGCTCGCGCATCTCCCGTCAGTCACCTGTAAGAACTTACAGTTGCCAGGTACCTGTTTAGATGAATCAGTCATCGCTTGGTGCTCAGCGAAGTAATGCTCGACCAGTCGGGAATCAGCGATGAGCGAATTGAATAGGACTTATTGCAAGCCCGTCATTAACTTGCACGGACAATATGTGAGCGTCAAACCGCAAAAAATATCAGTCGAGCAGGTAAACAAGCCGGTGCATGAAAGTGCATCGGCTTTTTTTATTGTTGACGATAACGCGGGCTGATATCGGCTTCGTGGCAGTGGCCCGGTAATCCCGATCAGGCGAAACCAATGCGTTGCGTGAATACTTTTAATGCCTGAAAAGCATGTGTTTTTCAGCCCCTCGCTACATCCCTTGTGAGGCGCGGCTTTGGCGGAATTGATCAATTCTTATATTCCATAACGGCCTAGGCATAACAAAAAAAATTACTTTCAGAGATAAGCAACAAGCCCAATGATTCACCCAACGATTTGCCGCGGGGGATTCAACAAACGGCAGATCGGCAGTTTGTTGTAGAGAACGCAAAAAGACCGCAGGGAGTGAATCAATGGGCAATGTCCAGACCGCCGCCAGCACACAGCCATTGCTGTGGCGCGAAACGCCGGGGGGCGAATTGGTCGATCTGGGCCGGCCGCATCGTGTGCCGTTGGGGCAACTGCGTTTGCAGCGTGCACCCAAAGGCATTCTGAGCCGGCGCGAGACGATCCTGCTCGGTGTGCTGGCGCTGGTGGTGCACGGCGCGGTGATCTACTGGATCAATCAGCACCCGACCCCGGCGCTGCCGATCGTGCCGCCGGAAATTCCGCCGATGACCATCGAGTTTTCGCGGCCGGCGCCACCTGCGCCCCCCGTGGTCGAACCGCCGCCGCCGGCGCCAGTCGTTGAGCCGCCACCGCCAGTGGAAGACGAGCTGGCGGTAAAACCGCCGCCGCCAAAACCAGTTCCGAAACCCAAGCCGGTGATCAAGCAGGTGCCCAAGCCGGCGCCGAAAGCTGTCCAACAGCCGCCCGCACCACCACAACCGGCCGCTCCGGTCGCCGCGCCAGCGCCACCGGCCCCGGCGCCCGTGACACCGGCCTCAGCCAACGCTGCGTATCTGAAGAACCCGGCGCCGGAATACCCGTCGCTGGCCCAGCGTCGCGGTTGGGAGGGCACGGTGATGTTGAGGGTGCAGGTGTTGGCCAATGGCAAGCCGGGCGAGATCCAGATCCAGAAAAGCAGTGGCCGGCAACAGCTCGATGACGCGGCGCTGAATGCCGTGAAGCGCTGGAGTTTCGTTCCGGCCAAGCAGGGTGATGTCGCCCAGGACGGCTGGGTCAGCGTGCCCATCGATTTCAAAATTCACTAAACCGCAACCAAATTCGCGCGAAATGTTTACACGAGGGAACACATCATGACGTTACTGGCATCTCCACTGGAATCCATCGAAAGCGCGGTGATCTGGCTGCTGGTGGTTTTTTCCGTTGCCACTTGGGGGCTGGCGCTGCTCAAGGCTGTGCAGTTCGCTCGTCTGAAAGCGCAGGATCGCCGGTTTCATAAACGCTTCTGGGCGGCGTCGAGTCTGGATGCCGCCGCCGAGTTGAGCGAAACCCAGCCCGGCGCGGCAGCGCGAGTGGCGCAGGCCGGTTACGCGGCGATCCAGGTGGGAGAGGGGCCGCAGGCCAATGACCTGAGCCAGGCGATCAACCATCAGGATCGTCTGGAGCGGGCCTTGCGGCAGCAGATCGTGCGTGAACGCCGTTCGCTGGAAACCGGTCTGGCGGTGGTCGCGAGTATTGGCAGCACCTCGCCGTTCATTGGCCTGTTCGGCACGGTGTGGGGAATCATGGAAGCGTTGAAGGGCATCAGCGCCGCTGGCTCGGCGAGCCTGGAAACCGTGGCCGGCCCGATCGGTGCGGCACTGGTCGCCACCGGTGTGGGGATCGCTGTCGCGGTGCCGGCGGTGCTGGTTTACAACTACTTTTTGCGGCGCCTGAAACTGACCGCTGCGGACCTGGATGACTTCGCCCACGACTTCTACAGCCTGGCGCAGAAGAGCGCGTTCCGCGTGCTGATCCACCCGACGGCCAACAAGGCAGTGGCGCCGGGCCACGCAGCAAAAGTGAAGGAGGCGTCCTGATATGGCCTTCTCCACGCAAGACAGCGACGAGGTGCTGAGCGAGATCAACGTGACGCCGCTGGTGGATGTGATGCTGGTGCTGCTGGTGGTGTTTATCGTCACCGCGCCGCTGCTGACCAACGCCATACCGATCAACCTGCCGAAGACCGAAGCGGTGGCGCCGGTCGAGCAGAAAGACCCGCTGGTGGTGAGCATCGACGGCGCCGGCAAACTGTTTATCAACAAGGATGAAATACAGCCCGACCTGCTGGAATTCAACCTCAAGTCGGCCAAGGCCAAGGACCCGGAAGTGCGCGTGCAACTGCAGGCCGACGACGGGGTGAACTACGGCGAAGTGGCGCGGGCCATGGCTTCGATCGAGCGGGCGGGGATTACCAAGTTGTCGGTGATCACCGCGCGCTGACAGGATTTTCGTTTTTACGGGGCCGTCTCCTTGGCAGGGTGCGGCCCTTTTTTTATCCCGCAAAACGGCCCTGTGTAGGAGCTGCCGAAGGCTGCGATCTTTTGATTTTGATCTGGGATCGTGAAAAGCAAGATCAAAAGATCGCAGCCTTCGGCAGCTCCTACACAAAGCGACTTATATTCGTTTCGGGTCTTAATAAATAGCTTCTTATTCCTTAACGAATATAAATCCCCTCCTTATACTCGATCAGGAACAGACACGACGCAGGAGAGCTCCCCCATGCGCAACGAATCAATCCGCTATCTGATTGTGCCGGGCTGGCAAGGATCGCCAGAAGATCATTGGCAAACCCATTGGCAAAACAGCCTGCCCAACAGCGCCCGGGTGGAGCAGGCCGACTGGCTGACGCCGCGCCGTGAAGACTGGGTTGCCGCGCTGGCCGAGGCGATTGCTGCCGACAGCACACCGGTGATCCTGATCGCTCACAGCCTCGGTTGTGTCACCGTTGCGCACTGGGCCGCGACCGCGCCGCTGCAGTATCTGCGTCAGGTACGCGGGGCGTTGCTGGTTGCGCCGGCAGATGTCGAGCGTCCTGCGTGTGCGCCGGCGTTGCGCAATTTCGCCCCGATCCCGACGGATCTGTTGCCGTTCCCCAGCCAAGTGGTCGCCTCCGATAACGACGCTGCTGTCAGCGCCCCGCGTGCGCTGGAGTTGGCGCGCAACTGGGGCGCCGAGGCAGGGATTCTCGCGGGTGCCGGGCACATCAACGTCAAATCCGGGCATCAGCGCTGGGAGCAGGGTTTCGCCTACCTCTACCGCCTGCAGAACCGCCTGGAAGATCACGCCCGGCGTCGCGCGTGAGTGCCAATTTCTTTTTGATCGCCTCCGTCTCCCGGCGGTTGTGGGCGGGAGTCTGCCATGAGTTTTGAAACCTTCGGTCAGCCGTTGCTGACCTTTCCCGATGCGGAAAAAAGTCCCCTGAGCATCCGTGCCAAGGCACTGGTGTTCGTCGATCCCCGTTCGCGGCAATTGCGCGAAGAGCTGGAGCAACTGGCGCCACGGGCAATCTCGGTGTTGATCCGTGGCGAGACCGGTACCGGTAAAGAGTTGCTCGCCCGCCACATCCACCGGGCCAGTGACCGCAGCGGTCTGTTCGTCTCGGTCAATTGCGGCGCGATCAGCCCGACCTACGCCGATGCCGAACTGTTCGGCTATGCCGCCGGCAGTTACAGCGGCTCGGCCAGCAGTCGCGCCGGCTGGTTCGGTTCGGCCAATGGCGGCACCTTGTACCTGGACGAGATTGGCGACTTGCCGCTGCCGATCCAGATCAAGTTGCTCGCCGCCCTGGAAAACCACGAAGTCACCCGCGTCGGCGCCCATCAGCCGAGCCCGGTGGACGTACGCCTGGTGGCGGCGACCAGCATCGATCTGGCGCAAGCGGTGGACGCGGGAAAATTTCACGAACGGCTGTATCACTACCTCAGCGAAGGCCAGCTGGAATTGCCGGCGCTGCGCGAGCGGATCGGCGACATCCTGTCGCTGGCCGAATATTTCCTCGGCATCTACAGCCAGCGTCTCGACCTGCCGGTGCCATTGATCAGTGAAGCCGCGCAGCATGTGCTCGAACAACACAGTTGGCCGGGCAACACCCGCGAACTGGAAAACGTCATCCACTTTGCGCTGCTGGTCAGCACTGGCGATGAAATCCTCCCGGAACACCTGAATCTGCCTCCCACGCTGGTGCGGATCGAAAGCCAGATCAAACAGCTCCTCGCCAACGGCAGCGCCGCCGACCAGCAAGCACTCAAGCAGCTACTGAAAAACACCGGCCTCCTGTAGGAGCTGCCGCAGGCTGCGATCTTTGCTCTTCAGCGATTTCAAGCTATTGAAAATCAAAAGATCGCAGCCTGCGGCAGCGCCTACACGTCTAGTCTGCGTGTATGAACAAAATGGAATATCAAAGTGAATAAACGTTATTGTCGGGGAATAAAAAATCCCGGTATTGTCCGCTTCACGCCAGAGATAGCACTTCACTGGCACTCGTACTAATAGCCGTCGCCATCGGCGATCGTGATTCTCGATAAGGACACTGCATGAAAAAGGTTCTGTTGTTTACCGCATTGGCGGCTGCTCTGACTGCTTCGCTGGCCCAAGCCGGTGAGAAACTGGTGGTCGCGGCGACCCCGGTGCCGCACGCCGAGATTCTCGAGCTGATCAAACCGACCCTGGCCAAAGAAGGCGTGGACCTGGAAATCAAGGTCTTCACCGACTACGTGCAGCCGAACGTACAGGTTGGCGAGAAGCGTCTGGATGCCAACTACTTCCAGACCAAGCCTTACCTGGACAGCTTCAACGCCGGCAAATACAAGGACGACAAGGCCAAGTACCTGGTGACTGTGCAAGGCGTGCACGTTGAACCGTTCGGGGGCTACTCGAGCAAGTACAAGAAACTGGCTGATCTGCCGGACGGCGCGACCATCGCCATCCCCAACGAAGGCAGCAACAGCGGTCGTGCGCTGATCCTGCTGCAGAAGGCCGGCCTGATCGAACTGAAAGATCCGAAAAACGCCCTGGCAACGCCGAAAGACATCGCCAAGAACCCGCACAACTTCAAGTTCAAGGAACTGGAATCGGCCCTGCTGCCACGCGTGCTGAAAGAAGTCGATCTGGACATGATCAACACCAACTACGCCTTGGAAGCCAAGCTGAACCCGACCAAGGATGCGCTGGTGATCGAAGGTGCCGACTCGCCTTACGTGAACTTCCTGGTTGCCCGTGAGGACAACAAGAACAGCGATGCCATCAAGAAACTGGCCGCTGCCCTGACCAGCCCGGAAGTCAAAGCGTTCATCGAGAAGAAGTACAACGGCGCGGTACTGCCGGCGTTCTGATCCGACGTTTGAACCCACCCTTCAAGGTATGAAAACGCCGATGGCCAGTGATGGTCATCGGCGTTTTTGTGTGCGCGTTTTGTGGGATCGACATCCCTTGCACAAGATCTACAGCCAGAAGCAAAAGATCGCAGCCTGCGGCAGCTCCTACAGGGGAGTGCGATCTTCTTCTGTAGGAGCTGCCGCAGGCTGCGATCTTTTGATCTTGATGTGTGTCACTCAGGCCACCTGAGTCTTCAACGCCCGGCGCAACGCCACGAGCAATTTCACGATGTCCTGCGGATCCAGTCGCTGCGGCACTTTTACGTCCATGTTGTCTTCCTTGTAATGGTTCGGCCGGGAGAGTCTGGCCAAAAGCTGTTCGTCCTTGGAGGGCCTTCGCACAAAAAAGACCTTTCCTACAGCGCAAAGGAAAATAGCCTTCTTATTCCTTCCCCGCAAACCTGCAGGATAGTTTTTTGGGTGATATCAATATGCTTTAACGGTATTTAAATTATGATTTTTATACCTATAAAGTCAGTTCCTGCCGAACAGCCACCCGCTGTTCGTGGACTGCACCACCGTCGCTTACCGAGCGGCGTCCAGGACGTCACATGACTTTCGATTACGCATTTATCCTCAGCACCCTGCCGGCGTTTCTCAAAGCCGTGGGCGTGACGCTGCAGGTCGGTTTGATTGCCATCGGCACCTCGCTGCTGGTGGCGCTGCTCAACGCGACGATCCTGGTGTTTCGCACGCCTTACCTGCGGCGCGCGGTCGGCCTGTATGTGGAACTGGCGCGCAACACGCCGCTGCTGATTCAACTGTTCTTCGTCTACTTCGCCTTGCCAGCCGTCGGCATCCAGGTGTCCGGTTTCACCGCAGCGATCATCACCATGACGTTTCTCGGCGGTGCCTACCTCACCGAAGTGCTGCGTGCCGGTGTCGATGCGGTGCCGCAGGCGCAACTGGAATCGGGGCGTTCCATCGGCCTGTCCCATGGTCAGTTGCTGCGTTACGTGATCCTGCCGCAAGCGGGGATCCTCAGCCTGCCGTCGCTGTTCGCCAATTTCATTTTCCTGCTCAAAGAAACCACCGTGGTCTCGGCGGTGGCGGTGCCGGAAATCCTCTACACCACCAAGAGCTACATCGCGCTCTACTACAAAACCTACGAAATGCTCGCCGTGTTGACCCTGATCTGCGTGCTGTTGTTCCTGCCGCTGTCGCTGTTGCTCAGCCGTCTGGAAAGGAGGTTGCAGCATGGCCAGTTCGGGTCTTGAACTGCTCTGGGTGTCGTTGCCGCAACTGGCAAAGGGCGCCGGGCAAACCCTGTCGATCTCGTTCCTGAGCATCGCCATCAGCACCGTCGGTGGCGTGCTCCACGGTGTGCTGCGCACGCTGAACGTGACGTGGCTGAGCGCGATACTGCGGGTCTATCTGGAGCTGTTCCGGGCGATCCCGGTGCTGGTCTGGTTGTACCTGCTGTTTTTCGGCCTGCCGATTTTCTTCGGCCTGAGCCTGCCGAGCTTCTGGTGCGCGGTGCTGGTGCTGTCGCTGTGGGGTGCCAGCGAGGTCGGCGAGGTGGCGCGCGGTGCGTTGCACTCGTTGCCGCGCGGGCAGCGTGAAGCGGGGCTGTCGATCGGCCTGAACGCTGCGCAGCTCTACGGCTACGTGCTGCTGCCGCAAGCGCTGAAGCGCATGACGCCGCCGACCATCAACGTCTACACGCGGATCATCAAGACCAGTTCGCTGGCGGTGCTGATCGGCGTGGTCGATGTGATCAAGGTTGGACAGCAGATCATCGAGCGCACCTACGAATCGGTGCTG
Organism: Pseudomonas sp. Eth.TT006; assembly: GCF_054456575.1. NCBI lineage: Bacteria > Pseudomonadati > Pseudomonadota > Gammaproteobacteria > Pseudomonadales > Pseudomonadaceae > Pseudomonas > Pseudomonas sp. Eth.TT006. The sequence continues at coordinate 120,596 of NZ_JBTJEN010000005.1, forward strand.
ATCTACGGCGCACTGTTCCTGTTTTTCTTTTTTATTTGCTACCCGCTGTCGGCCGCCTCGCGCGTGCTGGAGCGGCGCTGGACGCAAGCATGAGCGCATTGATCGAGTTTCACGGTTTCAACAAATTCTACGGCGAGCAGCAGGTACTCAAGGGTATTGATCTGCAAGTGCGCAGCGGCGAAGTGCTCGTCATTCTCGGCCCCAGCGGCTGCGGCAAAAGCACCCTGCTGCGCTGCCTCAACGGCCTGGAAAGCGCGCACAGCGGCAGCTTGAAGTTTGTCGGCCGCGAGCTGCTGGACAAGGCCACCGACTGGCGCGAGATCCGCCAGCAGATCGGCATGGTGTTCCAGAGTTATCACCTGTTCCCGCACATGAGCGTGCTCGACAATCTGCTGCTCGGTCCGCTCAAGGTGCAGAAGCGCCAGCGCCGCGAAGCGCAGCAGCAGGCCGAAGCCCTGCTCGAGCGCGTCGGCCTGGCGGACAAGCGCGATGCATTCCCGCGCCAGCTCTCCGGTGGTCAGCAGCAACGCATCGCCATCGTCCGCTCGTTGTGCATGAACCCGCGGGTCATGCTCTTCGACGAAGTCACCGCCGCCCTCGACCCGGAGATGGTCAAGGAAGTGCTGCAAGTGATTCAGGGTCTGGCGCGCGAGGGCATGACCCTGCTGATCGTCACCCATGAAATGGCCTTCGCCCGCGCGGTGGCCGATCGCATCGTGTTCATGGATGCCGGGCGCATCCTTGAACAGCACCCGCCCGAGATTTTCTTTACGAACCCGCAAACCGCACGCGCGCAGCAGTTTCTGGAGAAGTTCTCCTTCGTTGCAACACTGCCAAAAACGAATCCGACAAAGGAACTGGAGCTGTTATGAAAACTGCCGCTTTTTTACTGCCCTTACTCAGCCTTGCACTGCTTGCCGGTTGCGGCAAAACCGAAGAACCGCCGAAGCCGAAAGTCGCCAGTGAAAGTACCGCGCCGGCGGGTTACTTGGACAAGATCAAGGCTCGCGACAAACTGATCGTCGGTGTGTTCACCGACAAGCCGCCGTTCGGCTTCGTCGACGAGGCCGGGCGCTACGTCGGCTTCGACACCGACATCGGGCGACGCTTCGCCAAGGATCTGCTCGGCGATGAAAACAAGGTCGAGTTCGTTGCCGTGGAGCCGGCAAGTCGCATTCCGTTTCTGCAAAGCGACAAGGTCGACCTGATCCTGGCCAACATGACCGTGACCCCGGAGCGCAAGGAAGCGGTGGAGTTCACCAACCCGAACCTCAAGGTCGCGGTGCAGGCGCTGGTGCCGCAAGGCAGCTCGGTGAAAAACCTCGATGACCTGGCGACCCGCACCACCATCGTCACCACCGGGACCACGGCCGATATCTGGCTGACCAAAAATCACCCGGACTGGAAATTGCTGAAATTCGAGAAAAACTCCGAGTCGCTGCAAGCCTTGGCCAACGGCCGTGGCGATGCCTACGCGCAGGACAATCTGGTGCTGTTCAGCTGGGCCAAGCAGAACCCGGGCTACCGCGTGCTGGACGAAAAACTCGGCGCCGAGGCACCGATTGCGCCGGCCGTGAAGAAGGGCAACGTCGAACTGCGCGACTGGGTGAATAGCGAGCTGGCGAAGTTGGGCGAAGAGAAGTACCTGCGCAAGCTGTACGACCAATATGTGCGCAAGGAACTGAGCGATGACACCCGGCCTGAGAGCGTGATTGTTGAAGGCGGCAAGTGGCAGGGGTGATTGACTAAGGGCAAAAGATCGCAGCCTGCGGCAGCTCCTACAGGACAGCATCTCAGGCGAAACCTGTAGGAGCTGCCGCAGGCTGCGATCTTTTCGCTTTCAATCCGGCCAGTTCCACGCCGGCTCATCCAGCACCCGCTGCCCGACGATCCCGGTCTGCCCCAGGTTCTTCTCCAGCACGATGCAATTGCACTGCGCATCTTCCTGTAGCGCTGAAATCAATCTGCGCGCATGCGACACCACCCACACCTGACACTCCTGCGACGCACGGATGATCAAGCGTGCCAACGCCGGCAGCAGGTCCGGGTGCAGACTGGTTTCCGGTTCGTTCAGCACCATCAGCGTCGGTGGACGTGGCGTCAGCAATGCCGCGATCAGCAGCAGGTAACGCAAGGTCCCGTCCGACAACTCCGCTGCCGACAACGGTCGCAACAACCCCTCCTGATAAAACTCGATGGCAAAGCGGCCGCCGGCCAGCGGCGCGATGTTCAGCCGTGCGCCGGGAAACGCGTCGCTGATTGCTGCCTGCAACGCCTCGGGGTCGCCGATCTCCATGATGGTCTGCAACGCTGCCGCCAGATCGCGGCCGTCGTGGTGCAGCACCGGCGTGCGGGTGCCCAGTTGCGGTTGGCGCGCCGGGGCGTCGGCGTCGCTGCGAAAGTGATCGTAGAAACGCCAGCGGCGGATGAACTCGCGCATCTGGAACACTTCCGGCGAACTGCGCAGGCTGCCGACCTGATCGAACAGGCTGTCGAAGTTCGGCGTGTGCTGCGCCAGCACGTCCCAACTGCGCCCTTCGCGGGCGCGGATCATTGGGCCGTTGCGGTCCACCAGCAGGCTGGCCGGGCGATACAGCGGGCCGGCCCAGATGCATTCGCGCTTGATCTGCGGATCGAGGCTGAAGCGCGAGGGGCTGGGATGGCTGTCCCCCGGCACCATGAAATGTCCGTTGGAGTCAGGCAGCCCGAGGCTGATGGAGTAGCTGAAATCCTCGCCGGCAAAGCCCAGGCGCAGGCGTTTGACACCCTGACGCACCGTCGCCTCGACCGCCACTTCGCCGCTGCGCATGCGCCGGCTGAGGGTTTCCGGGCCGGCCCAGAACGTCGAATCCAGCCCGCCCTCGCGCGCCAGCGCATTCACCACGCCGCCCTGAGCGGTCTCCGCCAGCAGGCGCAAGGCCCGATAAAGATTGGACTTGCCGCTGCCGTTGGGGCCGGTGATCAGGTTCAGCCGGCCCAGCGGAATCACCAGTTTGTTGATCGAGCGGTAATTGGCCACGGCCAGGGTCTTGAGCATGAAAATCCTTCTCTTGAGGCGACCACTGTAGGAGCTGCCGCAGGCTGCGATCTTTTGATCTTGCTTTTATAAAGTCTAAAGATCGCAGCCTGCGGCAGCTCCTACAGGGAAAAATCGAGATCGCGCGAGCGAACGTTGAACCCTGTTCTAAGCTCACAGTCGTATCGTCACTTGCACGTTCGTACACAGGAAGGAGTCTGCATGGCGAGTCCCGGATTGAAAACAGTTGTCGTGCTGAGCCTGTTCACCTTGCTGACCGCTTGCGGCAAGAAGGACGCTCCGGCGGAGTACCTGCCACGGGTCTTTGTGCAAGAGGTCAAACCGGCCAATTACGCGGCCGCCGTGACCCTCACCGGCGACGTGCAGGCCCGGGTGCAGACCGAACTGTCGTTCCGCGTCGGTGGCAAGATCATCCAGCGCATGGTCGATGTCGGCGACCGGGTCAGCGCCAAGCAGGTGCTGGCCAGACTCGATCCCAAGGATTTGCAGACCAACGTCGATTCCGCTCAGGCCCAGGTCATTGCCGAGCAGGCGCGGGTCAAACAGAGCGCGGCGGCGTTCGTGCGGCAGCAGAAACTGTTGCCCAAGGGCTACACCAGCCAGAGTGAATTCGATTCCGCGCAAGCCGCGTTGCGCAGCAGCCAGAGCGCACTGAGCGCGGCGCAGGCGCAATTGGCCAACGCCAAGGACCAGTTGAGCTACACCGCACTGATCGCTGATGCACCGGGGGTTATCACCGAGCGTCAGGCCGAAGTCGGGCAAGTGGTCCAGGCCACCGCGCCAATGTTCAAACTGGCCCGCGATGGCGAGCGCGACGCGGTGTTCAACGTTTATGAGTCGCTGCTGGCCGAGCGTCCGGCGGATCCTTCGATTGTCGTCAGCCTGCTGGATAACCCGGAGATCAAGACCACCGGCACGGTGCGCGAAATCACCCCGGCGGTGTCGGCGCAGTCCGGCACCGTGCAAGTCAAGGTCAGCCTCGACAGCCTGCCGCCGGGCATGCAACTGGGCTCGGTGGTCAGCGCCACGGCCAAGGGCAGCGGCAAATCGGCAGTGGAGTTGCCATGGTCGGCGCTGACCAAAAGCATCAGCGATCCGGCGGTGTGGATGGTCGACGACAAAGGTGAAGCGCAGCTGCACAACGTCACCGTCGGCCGCTACCTGATCGGCAAGGTCATCATCAGCGACGGTCTCAAGGGCGGCGAGAAAGTGATTGTCGCCGGTGGGCAACTTTTGCACCCGGGCATGAAAGTCGAAATTGCCGAAAACACTTACGAAGGTCTGCAGCCGGGAGCACAGCCATGAAGCGTCTGGGGCTGTTATCCATCGGTGTGCTGCTGGCCGCCTGCTCGAAAAACGAGCCACCACCGGAGCCGGTACGGCCGGTGCTGTCGATAAAAGTCCAGGCGCTGAACGAGGAAACCCTCGGGCGCTTCGCCGGCAGCATTCAGGCGCGTTACGAGAGCAACACCGGGTTCCGCGTCGGCGGACGTATCGCCAGCCGTAACGTCGATGTCGGCGCCGAAGTGCAGAAGGGCACGCTGCTGGCGACCCTCGACCCGTCCGATCAGCAGAACCAGTTGCGCTCGGCGCAAGGCGATCTGGCCCGGGTCCAGGCACAACTGATCAACGCCCAGGCCAACGCCCGCCGGCAGCAGGCGCTGTTTGATCGCGGGGTTGGCGCGCAGGCGCAACTGGACATCGCCACCACCGACCTGAAAACCACCCAGGCCTCGCTTGAGCAGGCGCGGGCGGCGGTCAATCAAAGCCAGGATCAACTGAGCTACACCGAACTGCGTTCCGACCACAAAGCCGTAGTCACCGCATGGAACGCCGAGGCCGGGCAAGTGGTGACGGCGGGGCAGCAAGTGGTGACCCTGGCGCAACCGGACATCAAGGAAGCGGTGATCGATCTGCCGGCCGGCCTGGTCGATCAGATCCCGTCCGATGTAGTGTTTCTGGTGGCCGGGCAACTCGACCGGAGCATCAACACCACCGCAACCATTCGCGAAATCGAACCACAGGCGCAAAGCGCCACGCGCACCCGCCGCGCGCGGCTGACCCTGGCCAGTACCCCGGAGGGTTTCCGCCTCGGCACCGCGATCAGCGTGACCCTCAGTTCGGCGATCAAACCGCGCATCGAATTGCCCGCCACTGCTCTGCAGGAAGCCGACGGCAAGACCCGCATCTGGGTGATCGACACCCAAAGCAAAACCGTCGCCCCGCGTGACGTCAACGTGATCAGCCGTACCGACGGCACCGTGGTGCTGGCCGGCGGGGTCAAATCCGGCGAGCGAGTGGTCAGTGCCGGCGTCAACAGTCTCAAACCCGGACAAGCCGTGAAACTCGACGAGGACAGTCAATGAAAGGCTCTTTCAACCTCTCCGAATGGGCCCTCAAGCATCAGTCGTTCGTCTGGTACCTGATGTTCGTCGCGTTGCTGATGGGGGTGTTCTCCTACTTCAATCTGGGGCGTGAAGAAGACCCGTCGTTCACCATCAAGACCATGGTGATCCAGACCAAATGGCCGGGCGCGACCCAGGAGGAAACCCTCAAGCAGGTCACCGACCGCATCGAGAAAAAACTCGAAGAGCTCGACTCTCTCGACTACGTGAAAAGTTACACGCGCCCCGGCGAATCGACGGTGTACGTGTACCTGCGCGACACCACCAGCGCCAAGGACATCCCGGAAATCTGGTACCAGGTGCGCAAGAAGATCGATGACATTCGTGGCCAGTTTCCCCAAGGCATTCAAGGGCCGGGATTCAACGACGAGTTCGGTGATGTGTACGGCTCGGTCTACGCATTCACCGCCGACGGCCTGACCATGCGCCAGCTGCGCGATTACGTCGAACAGGCCCGCGCTGAGATCCGCAACGTTCCGGGGCTGGGCAAGATCGAGATGATCGGCCAGCAGGACGAAGTGATTTACCTGAACTTCTCCACGCGCAAACTTGCGGCACTGGGCATCGACCAGCGCCAGGTGGTGCAAAGCCTGCAATCGCAGAACGCCGTGACCCCGGCGGGGGTGATCGAGGCCGGCCCGGAGCGCATTTCGGTGCGCACCTCGGGCCAGTTCGCTTCGGAAAAAGATCTGGGCGAGGTCAATCTCAAGCTCAATGACCGCTTCTATCGTCTGGCGGATATCGCCGATATCAGCCGCGGTTACGTCGACCCCGCCACCCCGGAATTCCGCTTCGACGGCAAACCGGCGATCGGCCTGGCGATTGCCATGCAGAAGGGTGGCAACGTCCAGGAATTCGGCAAGGCGTTGCATGCACGTATCGATCAGGTCACCGCGGATCTGCCGGTGGGCGTTGGCGTGCACACCGTGTCCGATCAGGCCGTGGTGGTCGAAGAGGCGGTCGGCGGCTTCACCAGTGCGCTGTTCGAAGCGGTGGTGATCGTGCTGGTGGTCAGCTTCATCAGCCTTGGCGTACGCGCCGGGCTGGTGGTGGCGTGCTCGATTCCGCTGGTGCTGGCGATGGTCTTTGTGTTCATGGAATACAGCGGCATCACCATGCAGCGGATTTCCCTCGGTGCGCTGATCATCGCCCTCGGCCTGTTGGTGGACGACGCGATGATCACCGTGGAAATGATGGTCACGCGCCTGGAAATGGGCGAGAGCAAGGAGCAGGCGGCGACATTCGCCTACACCTCGACGGCATTCCCGATGCTCACCGGTACCCTGGTGACCGTGGCCGGTTTTGTGCCCATCGGCCTCAACGCCAGTTCTGCCGGCGAGTACACCTTCACTCTGTTCGCGGTGATCGCGGTGGCGATGCTGGTGTCGTGGGTGGTGGCGGTGTTCTTTGCCCCGGTGATCGGCGTGCACATCCTCAGCACCAACGTGAAACCGCATGACGCCGAGCCGGGGCGCATCGGTCGCGCGTTCAACAGCGGTTTGCTGTGGAGCATGCGCAATCGCTGGTGGGCCATCGGCATTACCGTGCTGCTGTTTGTGCTGGCGGTGTTCTGCATGCGCTTTGTGCAGAACCAGTTCTTCCCGTCCTCGGACCGCCCGGAAATCCTCGTCGACCTGAACCTGCCGCAAAACGCTTCGATCGACGAAACCCGCAAGGCCGTCGACAAGCTCGAAGCGACGCTCAAGGGTGATCCGGACATCGTGCGCTGGAGCACCTATATCGGTCAGGGCGCGATCCGTTTTTACCTGCCCCTCGACCAGCAACTGCAGAATCCGTACTACGCGCAACTGGTGATCGTCAGCAAAGACTTCGAGGCCCGCGAAGCCCTGAGCCAGCGCCTGCGTGAGCGCTTGCACAAGGACTTCGTCGGCATCGGCAGTTACGTGCAGGCCCTGGAAATGGGCCCGCCGGTAGGGCGGCCGATCCAGTACCGGATCAGCGGCAAGGATATCGATCAGGTGCGCCGGCACGCCATCGACCTGGCCACCGAGCTGGACAAGAATGAGCACATCGGCGAGATCATTTACGACTGGAACGAGCCGGGCAAAGTCCTGCGCATCGACATCGCCCAGGACAAGGCGCGCCAGCTCGGGCTGTCGTCCGAAGACGTGGCGAAACTGATGAACAGCATCGTCAGCGGTGCGCCGCTGACCCAGGTCAACGACGACATCTACCTGATCAACGTGGTTGGCCGGGCGGTGAATTCCGAACGCGGGACGCCGGAAACCCTGCAGAACCTGCAGATCGTCACGCCCAATGGCACGTCGATTCCGCTGCTGGCGTTCGCCACCGTGCGTTACGAGCTGGAGCAGCCGCTGGTGTGGCGCCGCGACCGCTTGCCGACCATCACCATCAAGGCCTCGGTGCGCGACGAGATCCAGCCGACCGATCTGGTGAAACTGCTCAAGCCGAGCATTGATGCCTTCGCCGAAAAACTGCCGGTCGGCTACAAAGTCGCCACCGGCGGTACGGTCGAGGAAAGCGGCAAGGCCCAAGGCCCGATTGCCAAGGTCCTGCCGTTGATGCTGTTCCTGATGGCGACTTTCCTGATGATCCAGTTGCACAGCGTGCAGAAGATGTTCCTGGTGGCGAGTGTCGCGCCGCTGGGGCTGATCGGCGTGGTGCTGGCGCTGGTGCCGACCGGTACGCCGATGGGCTTCGTCGCGATCCTCGGGATTCTGGCGCTGATCGGCATCATCATCCGCAACTCGGTGATCCTCGTGACGCAGATCGACGAGTTCGAGAAAAACGGCTCCGCGCCGTGGGATGCGGTGGTGGAGGCGACCGAGCACCGGCGCCGGCCGATCCTGCTGACCGCCGCGGCGGCGAGCATGGGCATGATCCCGATTGCCCGCGAAGTGTTCTGGGGTCCGATGGCCTACGCGATGATCGGCGGGATTGTGGTCGCGACGCTGCTGACGCTGCTGTTTTTGCCGGCGCTGTATGTGGCCTGGTACAAGATTCGCGAGCCGCAGAAAGATAACGCGTAAAGCAAAAGCAAAGATCGCAGCCTGCGGCAGCTCCTACACGGGATTACCTGTAGGAGCTACCGCAGGCTGCGATCTTTTGCGCTTCAACCAACCCGCCGCCAGACACTGGCCAGCCAAGGCTGCTGCTCGCGCGGCAACCCCGCCGGCCGGTAGTAATGCTCAAGCTCCACGAACCTTGCCGCTGTCAGCAACCCGCGCCATGCCTTCAGGTCGTGATACGAACCATAGCGCGGCCCGTTCCAGCCCTCACGGTTATCCCCACGCGGATTGGAGCTGAACAACACCCCACCGGGTTTCAGCGTGCCGTGCAGTTGCTGGAGCACCCGTGGCAACTCCTGCAACGGCACATGAAACAGCACCGCATTGGCGAAGATGCCGTCGAAGCGCTCAGTCGGCAGATCGAGTTTGAGAAAGTCCTGACACCACACTTCACAGCCACTGTCTGCACGCGCCATCTGTGCAAATTTTTCCGCGCCATCGAGGCCGACGGCGGTGTGCCCCAGGCGGGTGAACGTCTGCAAATCACGGCCCGGACCACAGCCGAAATCGAGAATGTTGAATGGCGCATGGCCGTGGATATGCCGCAGCAGCGCGTCGATATTCTGGCTGACATCGTGATCGCGGGTGCCTTCGCGGAAGTCTTCGGCGACCGCGTTGTAGTGGCCGAGGGTGGTGGCGGTGATCTGCTGCAGATCGGTAGGCGTCTGTTTCATGGTCGAGGGCTGCGCGGCATCTGAGATGTGCCGAATATACGCCATCGGGTTCAGGGCTGCTGTGCAGCCATTCGCGAGCAAGCCCGCTCCCACAGGGGACGCATTCCAAATGTGGGAGCGGGTTTGCTCGCGAAAGCGCTTTCACAGGCGCAGCATGACTCCAGATCAGACTCAGCGCTTGTTCAAACCCCGCGCCAGACGATCCCCACCCAACTGAATCACCGCCACCAACGCCACCAGCAACACAATCACTGTCAGCATGATCTGGCTGTCAAAACGCTGATAGCCATAGCGGTAAGCGATATCGCCCAGACCACCCGCGCCAATCGCCCCGGCCATGGCCGACGAGTTGATCATCGTCACCAGAGTAATGGTGAACCCGCCGACAATCCCCGGCAGTGCTTCAGGCAGCAGCACGTGCCAGACGATGTGCCAGCGCCGGCAGCCCATCGCCTGCGCGGCTTCGATCAGACCATGATCGACTTCGCGCAAACTCACTTCGGCAATTCGCGCAAAGAACGGCGTCGCGGCAATCGTCAGCGGCACCACGGCCGCCCACACGCCGTAGGTGGTGCCGACAATCAGCCGGGTGAACGGAATCAGCGCGACCATCAGAATCAGGAACGGGATCGAACGAAACAGGTTCACGAACGCGCCCAACGCGCGGTTGAGCACGGGCGCGGCGTAGATCCCGCCCTTGTCGCTGGTGACCAGAATCACCGCCATCGGAATTCCCGCCAGCAAAGCGATCAGCGACGACACGCCGACCATCAGAAAGGTGTCGATGAAACCCTGCAGCAAGCGATCAAACCACATAACCCAGCACCTCCACCCGTTGCGCCCATTGCCCGGCGCGCTCGCGCAATTGCTCGGCGCTAAACGCCGAGCCACTGACGGCCAGCAATAATTGCCCCAGCGCATGCCCCTGAATCCGTTCCACACCGCCCTGCAGCAACTTCACCCGGCCACCGAGGGCAGCGAACAACGCCGCCAGATCCGGCTCATCGTTGGCACTGCCGGTGAACTGCAAACGCAATACCACGGCGGCATCGGAGGAGGGCGCTTGCGTATGCAAGCGGCTCTGCAGTTCTTCCGGCAACGCGTGTTGCAGCGGTGCGAGCAAGGTCTGGCTGACTTCGTGTTGCGGATTGCCGAACACTTCCCAGACCGGGCCTTGCTCGACGATCCGTCCATGCTCCAGCACCACCACGCGGTGGCAGATCTCGCGGATCACTGCCATCTCATGAGTGATCAACACGATGGTCAGGCCCAGGCGCTGGTTGATCTCGCGCAACAGGCCGAGGATCGACTGGGTGGTCTCCGGATCCAGCGCCGAGGTCGCTTCGTCGCACAACAGAATGTCCGGGTCATGCACCAGCGCGCGGGCAATGCCGACACGCTGTTTCTGCCCGCCGGAAAGCTGTGCCGGATAAGCCTTGTGTTTGGTTTGCAGACCGACCAGTTCGAGCAGTTCGCGGACTTTTTTCTCGCGTTGTTCCTTCGGCACGCCAGCGACTTTCAGCGGCAGCTCGACGTTCTGCCTCACGGTCTTGGCCGACATCAGGTTGAAGTGCTGGAAGATCATGCCGATGCGTCGACGCAGAGCAACCAGGCGGTCCTCATCGAACTCGCCGATGTCGACCTGATCGATCAGCACACGCCCCGACGTCGGCTGTTCCAGCCGATTGATGGTGCGGATCAGCGACGACTTGCCGGCGCCGCTGCGGCCGATGATGCCGAACACCTCACCGCGCTGGATCGCCAGATCAATGCCTTGCAGCGCCGCGACCGGGCCTTGGCGGCCGTCGTAGGTTTTGCCCAGACCGATGAAGCGCACATGGGCGCGATTCAGTTCGGGATGCAGTTCGGTTTTTTCAGCGGTTTTTGGCTCTGGAGTCTCCAGTCGCCGTTGGATCGCGGCCGTCATGCTCAGCTTTCCCAACCGGGCTGATACAGCTTGCCGTGGGCTTTATCCAGCGCGGCGCGCACGGCCGGCGAATGCTGGTAGATGTCGACGAATTTGATCAGGCGCGGATCGTTTTTGCTCTTGGGCTGGATGACGAACTGGATCACGTATTCCTTGTGGTCGAGGCCGTCGAACAGCAACGCCGAGCCGGAATCAAAAGTCTTCGCCAGACGGATGTAGGCCGGGTAGCCCTGTACCAGATCGGCGTCGTCATAGGCGCGCACCAGTTGCACGGCTTCGACCTGAAGGATTTTGATTTTCTTCGGATTGGCGACGATGTCGTCTTCGGTGGCCTTGTAGCCGACGCCGGGTTTGAGGGTGATCAGGCCAGCCTTGGCCAGCAGCTGCAGGCCGCGCCCGCTGTTGATCGGGTCATTGGCGATGGCGACGCTGGCGCCCTCGGGCAACTCATCGAAGCTTTTGTATTTCTTCGAGTAGAGGCCGACGTTGTTGATGATCCCCGGGGCGAACGGCACCAGGTCAAAACCGGCGGCGGCCTTGGCGTTCTCGAGGAACGGGATGTGCTGGAAATAGTTCACGTCAATGTCGCCGGCGGCGAGGCTGACATTCGGCGCGATCCAGTCGGTGAACTCCACCAGCTCGACTTTCAGGCCTTGTTTGGACGCTTCTTCGACGGCGGCTTCCAGCGGAATGGCGAACGCCGCGGTGGTGCCGATTTTCAACGGCGCATCGGCGGCGAACACCGCCGAGCTGAACAGGCCGAAGGCCAGGGCCAGTGCTTTGACTGGGTGGGTGAGGAATTTCTGGGTCATGGTGGTTTTTCCAGTCAGTGCATAAGGTTTGTGGTGTCTGTTTGGGCCTCATCGCTGGCAAGCCAGCTCCCACAGGGATGTACGGTGTTCACAAACCCTTTGGGAGCTGGCTTGCCAGCGATGCTTTTAGCGGCGGAACGAAGAACCGGTGTGTTGTTCCGGTAACTGTGCCGCCCCGTGAAACAGTTTTTCGCGCAAGCTGCCGCTGTCATACGCCGTCTTGTACGACCCACGCCGCTGCAACTCCGGAATCACCCGATCAATGAAATCGACGTAGCTTTCCGGGGTGACGATGCGGGTCAGGTTGAAGCCGTCCAGGCCGGTTTCGGCGATCCACGATTCCAGTTCGTCCGCCACTTGCTCAGGCGAGCCGACCACGGTGATGTAGCGGCCACCGAGGGCGTGCTGATCGAGCAGTTTGCGTCGGGTCCAATCGTTGTTCTGCAGATTTTTGGTCGCGGACTGGATGGCGTTGCTCTTGACGTACTGGATCGGTTCGTCGATTTCGTATTGGGAAAAGTCGATGCCAGTGGACGCCGAAAAGTGCGCCACGCCGGCCTCGGCACTGGCGTAGCTCAGGTACTCGGCGTGCTTGGCCCAGGCCGCTTCTTCGGTCTCGCCGACAATCACGTTGAGGCCCATGAACACCTTGATGTCTTCGGCTTTGCGCCCGGCTTCAACGGCGCTGGCGCGGACCTTGTCCACTTGCACCTTCGTCGACGGTTTGTTCTGGCCGCTGATGAACACGCACTCGGCGTGGCGTCCGGCGAACAGCAGGCCGCGATCGGAACTGCCAGCCTGGAACAGCACGGGCGTGCGCTGCGGTGACGGCTCGCAGAGGTGATAACCCTCGACCTGGTAGAACTCGCCCTTGTGCTCGACCTTGTGCACTTTTTCCGGGTTGGCGTAGATCCGCTGTTCGCGATCGTTGAGCACTGCGCCGTTTCCCCAACTGCCTTCCCAGAGTTTGTACAGCACCTGCAGGTACTCGTCGGCCTGGTCATAGCGGCGGTCATGCTCGACCTGTTCGCTGAGGCCCATCGCCTTGGCGGCGCTGTCCAGATAACCGGTAACGATGTTCCAGCCGACCCGCCCGCGGCTCAGATGATCGAGCGTCGACATGCGTCGGGCGAACAGATACGGCGGCTCGTAGGTGAGGTTGGCGGTGAGGCCGAAGCCGAGGTTTTTCGTCACCGCGGCCATCGCCGAGACCAGCAGCAGCGGATCATTGACCGGCAACTGGATCGACTCTTTCAGCGTGACATCCACCGAGTTCTGGTAGACGTCGTACACGCCGACGATGTCGGCGATGAACAGGCCGTCGAACAGCCCGCGCTCCAGCAACTGCGCCAGTTCGGTCCAGTACTCAATGGTGTTGTAACGCGTCGAGGTGTCGCGCGGATGCGTCCACATGCCGTGATTGATGTGGCCGATGCAGTTCATGTTGAACGCGTTGAGCAGGATCTTTTTCTTGCTCATCAGATGGTGCCCCGCAGTGGCGGTTTTTCATCGTTGAGGTAGTAATTGCCCACCGCGTGATACTTCCAGCGCACCGGGTCGTGCAGGGTGTGCACCCGGGCATTGCGCCAGTGACGGTCGAGGCCGTGCTCGCTCAGGGTCGCCTGGCTGCCGGCCAGTTCGAACAGCGTGCTGCCGGCGGCGAGGGAGATTTCGGTGCTGATGGCCCGCGCTTCGGCAACCGCAATCGAGGCGGCGGCGACAGTCTCGGCATTCGGTTCGGCTTGCGCGGCGTCAAGAAATTCACCGGCGCGTTCAAGCAGCGCTTCGGTGGCGTGCAGGCGAATGCTCAAGTGGCCGAAGCTTTTCAGGGTCAACGGGTCTTCGGTGGCCTTGTCGTTGCCGGAGTCGATCCACGGACGGGTTTTGCTGCGCACAAAGTGCAGCGCGTCTTCATAGGCGGCGCGGGCGATGCCGGTGTCGATGGCGGCGTGAAGGATCTGCGCCAGCGGGCCGACCGTGGTCGGGCGCTCGAACGCGCTCTGGAACGGGATCACGTCTTCGGCGGCGACGTACACATCTTCGAACACCACCGAACCGCTGCCGGTGGTGCGCTGGCCGAAGCCGCTCCAGTCGTCGATCACGGTCAGGCCTTGACTGTCTCGCGGGACGAACGCCAGTTGCTGCACGCCGTTTTCATCGACCACCGAGGTCGGGATGCGCTGCGCGTAGATCGCCCCGGTCGCATAAAACTTGCGACCGTTGATGCGGTAACCATCGCCGTCACGTTTGAGGCTGGTGACACGATCATGGGCGGTTTTGGTCCCGAGTTCCGCCAGGGCGTTGCCGAAACGCTGGCCGGCCAGTACCTCGGCGTACAGGCGTTGTTGCTGCTCGTGGCTGCCGTTTACCCGCAGCACTTCGAGCGCATAGAAATGGTTCTGCGGAATCTGCCCGAGGGAGCCATCGGCCTGGGCGATCAGGGCGATGACTTTGGCCAGGGTCACATTGGATACACCGGCGCCGCCGTAGGCCTTGGGCACGCTGATGCCCCACAGGCCGGAGCGGGAAAACACATCGAGTTCGGGCAGCGGCAGGCGGCGTTCGCGGTCGCGCACGGCGCTGTCGCGCTTGAAATCTTCGGCCAGGTCGCTGGCGACGATCAGGGCTTGCTCATCGCTGGTGATGACCGCGACGGGATGGGAAAAAGTCATAGGTTTCTCTCCAGAGGTCTGGTCAGATCCAGGAATGGCGGGCCGGCAACGTACCGTTGAGGCGATAGGCGCCCACCGCGTGATATTTCCAGCGCACCGGGTCGTGCAGGGTGTGCACCCGGGCGTTGCGCCAGTGGCGGTCGAGATTGAATTCGGCGAGGGTCGCGCGGCTGCCGGCCAGTTCGAAGAGTTTTTCGCTGGCCAGCAGCGAGATTTCGGTGGTCAGCACTTTGGCTTCGGCCACGGCAATCGAGGCGCGGGCGGCGGACTCGGCGGTGAGCGGCGCGGCGTGCACCTGATCCAGCACTTGCCCGGCCTTGCGCAGCAGCGCTTCGGCGGCGTGCAGTTCGATTTTCAGTTTGCCGATGTCGGCGATCACGTAGAGGTCATCGCTGGCACGTTCGACCTTGGCGTCGATCCACGGCCGCGCGCGGGTTTTGACGAATTCGATGGCATCGTCGATGGCGCCACGGGCGATGCCGGCGTCGATTGCCGCTTGAATCAGTTGCGACACTGCGCCTTGGGTATTCGGCTTTTCGTTGATCTTCCAGTTGTCGATTACCAGGCTCGATTCAACCCGCACGTTGTTCAGCAGAATCGTGCCGCTGGCGGTGGTGCGCTGACCGAAGCCCGACCAGTCATCAACAATGCGCAATCCCGGTGTACCGCGGCGGACGAAGGCCAGCACCTGCTTGCCTTCATCGTTGAGCGCCTTGACGGCAACCCAGTGCGCGAACAGCGCGCCGGTGGAATAGAACTTCTGGCCGTTGATCACGTAATCATCGCCGTCGGCAGTGATCCGCGCTTTCAATTCCAGGGTGTTTTTGGTGCCGCGTTCCGGGCCGGCATTGCCGATCCGCCAGCCTTCCAGAACGCTTTGGAACAGCTGCTTTTTCTGCGCTTCGGTGGCGCTGCCGAGCACCAGATTGATGATGCCGAACTGGTTTTGCGGAATCTGTCCCAGCGCCGGGTCGGCGGCGGAAATGATCGCGAACACCTCGGCCAGGGTGACGAACGAAACCTGCGGGCCGCCGTACTCACGCGGAATGGCAATGCTGCCGAGGCCGCTGCGGGTGAACTGTTCGATTTCCGACCATGGCAGCTTGCGCTGGCGGTCACGTTTGGCCGCCTGCACGCGGGCGACTTGCGCCAGTTCGTGGGCGGCCTTGAGGGCCTGGGCGTCGTTGCGCAGGATCTGCGCAGGCAACAACAACGGGGCGATGTCCAGATCCGACTGGAGGTTTGCGTCTGCCAGACTGGACATCAGTGCCACTCCCTGGCTGCACGCAATGCCCTGGCGATCTGCACTGGGGTGATTGTGTTCCGGACCATGGTACCTACCTCACATCTCATGAAAAACGCCGCGAAGTGCGGCGAACGAAAGAATGTCCGGTGGTCCGGTGTATATACCCTAAGCGTGTATAAAAATTAAATAAACTAACTTTTAGGAATATGTATAGAAGAGGTGGTGGTCGCGTAATTAATGGTTTTTCGAAGCTCGAGCGATTCCGTGGCGAGGGAGCTTGCTCCCGCTGGGCGGCGAAGCGCCCCGGAAACCTGCACGTCCGGTCCTTTCAGTTAAACCGCAGTGTCCGTGTTGCGACTGCTGCGCAGCCGAGCGGGAGCAAGCTCCCTCGCCACAAAGCATTGAGGTTCAGTCGTTGCGTGATTCGGCGGCCTTGAGTTCGGGGTGCAGACGCACCTTCAGGTAAGGATTGGCGCAGCCAATCTTCAACGTCCGGGGCGGCGCCCAGCGCGAGTTGTTGCCGACCCAGTCGAGGATGCAATACGTCACATCCAGCCGCAGATCCTCGCCACCCTCAAGGATGATCGCCGGCGGCACCCAGACCTGGATTGGCTGCCCGACATCGGCTGCGCTGATCTTCGGCAGGTCCATGCGCGCATCGCCCCAACGCAACGTGATTTCGTCGTCCTCGGCCATGTTCGGGTAAGGCTCGATGGTCAGCGGCACGCCGCGTTTGATCTGGTTGGGATTCACACCATGGCGGCGGATGGTCTCGGGCAGCATGACCGGCGCCAGTTGCTGATTCTCGTCACCGCACAACGCTGAAGGCTGGCCGCCGGGGCAGTCGAGTTTGACTTGCACCCGGGTGGCCGCCGACAGCGCCGGCCCCTGACCGACCTGCATCACCCGGTAGTGAATGCGTGCGGTGCCACTGGCGATGAAACTCTCCGGAACCCGCAGGCTGACCGCGCTGCCGAGGTCTTCGCTGATCAGCACCCGCGAGGCGACGTAGCAGTTGTTCCAGAACAGTTCGATCAGGTCGCCGTTGTCCATGCCTTTGTAGGGCAGGACATCGATCAGCAAGTGCGCCGCTGCGGCCAGGTTGATGGCGTTGTTTTGCACGCAGGCCAGGGTCGGCGCTGCCAGTTCGGGGGTAGACGAAGTACGGGGCATCGGGTTCTCTCCTTGAAATCCTGCGGCGAATTCCGTTTCTTAAAAAAAACAAAAGGCGTGGTGAATCGCTAACACAACCAGAACTTTTTATTCGGGCTGAGTACAGAGCGATTCAACTAAATAGTGCCGGTTGGCGACTAGATAAGAGGGTGCGGGAAAGTGTGTCAATGGTCGGGCTTAGTTAATCCGTAAATTACGAATTAATCAGAAGCTTCCTACGCTGATGAGGCAGATGGCCTAGCACTGTTGGCGAATAAAGCTACGGTTTCTGTGGATTTTTAGCGATTCCGGGCAGGCGTGTTTGGACCCGTATATATATATAAAAAGGTATATCGCAGATCGTTCGTATCTGTAGCCAAGCATTAAGATGCTGTATGAGAAGTTTGATGTTAAAAAGTTTTTTCGACGGGAGAGGTGAAAATAACTTCCATCCATGGAAGTTAATGGTCCTGCATCAAGTTGCTCAGGCGTGATTCAGAAACTTGCTGAGAAACTGTCGGGTACGTTCTTCTTTCGGGTTGGCGAACAACGCCTTGGCGTCGCCTTGCTCGACGATCACGCCTTTGTCGAAAAACACCACTCGGTTGGCCACGTCACGGGCAAAGCCCATTTCGTGGGTGACGATGACCATGGTGCGTTTTTCCTCAGCGAGGCCGCGAATGGTCGCCAGTACTTCGCCCACCAGTTCCGGGTCGAGGGCCGAGGTCGGCTCGTCGAACAGGATCACTTCGGGCTCCATCGCCAGCGCCCGGGCAATCGCCACGCGCTGTTGCTGACCGCCGGACAGGCGACGCGGATAAGCATCTTCCTTGCCCGCCAGACCGACTTTGGCCAACAGCTTCATGCCCAAGGCAGTGGCTTGCTCGCGGGGCATCTTCTTGACCACGATCGGCCCTTCGATGACGTTTTCCAGCGCGGTACGGTGCGGGAACAGGTTGAAGTTCTGGAACACGAAACCCACGTGCTGGCGCAGGTTGCGCACCAGGCTCTGCTGCTGGTTCAGCGGGCGGCGGGTATCGATTTCGATATCGCCGACCTTGATCCGGCCGCTGGTGGGCTGCTCAAGGAAGTTCAGGCAGCGCAGGAACGTGGTCTTGCCCGAGCCGCTGGGGCCGATGATCGCCACGACCTCGCCTTCCTTCACCTCAAGATCGATGCCTTTGAGCACCTCTTGACCCTTGAACTGCTTGGTCAGTTTTTCCACGACAATCATGGGGTCAGGACTCCTGGTCGTGCCGATTGACCCGCTCTTCCAGCTTGTTCTGCAGGTGCGACAGCACCGTGGCAAGAATCCAGTAAAGCAGTGCGGCGCTAAGGTACATGGTGAAAATTTCGAAGTTTCGGGCACTGATCAACTGTGCCTGACGTAGTAACTCCGGCACTTGGATGGTGGCAGCCTGTGCAGTGTCCTTGACCAGTGAAATAAAGCTGTTGCCCAGCGCCGGTAATGCTGTACGCATTGCCTGCGGCAGAATGGCCCGCCGCAGGGTTTGCGCACGAGTCATGCCAATGCTCGCAGCGGCCTCCCACTGACCGCGCTCGATCGAACTGATCGACGAGCGCAGGATTTCACAAATGTAAGCCGCCATGTTCAGCGAAAGACCGATCAGGGCGGCCGGGATCGGATCGAGCTCGATCCCCACCTGTGGCAAGCCAAAATAGATCACGAAAAGTTGCACCAGCAACGGCGTGCCGCGAAAAAACGACACGTAGATGCGCGCAATCCAGTTCGCCACTTTCAGGCGCGACAGGCGCATCAACGCCAGGCTGAAGCCGAGCAGGAAGCCGAAGAACATGCCACCCAGGCTGAGGATGACGGTGAAGTACATGCCCTTGAGCAAAAAGGGCATGGCCTCCCGTACGATTTGGAAAGTTGCTTCCATTATTTAGTGACGTCAGCGCTGAAGTATTTTTCCGAGAGCTTGGCCAATGTGCCGTCGGCGCGCAGCTTGTCGATGGCCTTGTTGATTGCAGCCAACAGTTCAGGCTCGCCTTTGCGCAGGGTCACGCCAGCTTCCTGGCGGGAAAACGCCTCGCCGGCGGCGGTGGTGTCCTTGGCTTTCTTGGCATATTCAAGCGCAGCCAGACGGTCGATAAGGATGGCGTCAATGCGGCCTACACGCAGGTCCTGAAACTTGGTCGGATCATCTTCATAGGTGCGCACGTCAGCGGTCGGCACGTTGGCTTTGACCCATTCCTCGTAGTTGGTGCCCAGGCCCACGCCGACTTTCTTGCCACCAAGATCGGCGGCGGATTTGATGTTCAGGTCGGCGGCTTTCTTGGTCAGCACCAGAGCCTGAATCCCGGAGACGGTGTACGGCTCGGAGAAGTCATACTTCTTCTTGCGCTCTTCGGAAATGGTCACCTGGTTGATCACAACGTCCAGACGCTTGGATTCAAGTGCCGCGAGGATGCCGTCCCATTTGGTCGTCTGAAGCTTGACCTTCACACCCAGCTCCTTGGCCAGTGCTTCAGAGAATTCGACTTCGAACCCGGACAGCTTGCCGTTCTCGTCAACGAAGCTGAACGGTGGGTAAGTGCCTTCCAGGCCGACGTTGATAACGCCTTTGTCCTTGATCTGCTGCAGCTCTTCACCGGCGGTCGCCTGGCTGATCAGGCCGGCGCTCAGTGCCAGACCCAGCGAACCGACCAGCAGATTGCGACGTAGTGCGGAAAAATTCATGACAAGCCCCTGTGTTTTCTTATGGAAGACGCTTAAGGAAAGTTGGCGAATCCGGGATTTCAATGACTGCAGTATCGTGCCCTAAAGCAGCTTATGCGTCTTGCCCGAAATTCGCCTGCGGCGCGACTATAAGATGCCTGCTTTAGACTTGAAAATACTTAATGCTACAAATGTAATTCAATTTTGGAATATGTAGTTTTTGTTGAAAAATCGCAGCCTGCCCCTGTAGGAGCTGCCGCAGGCTGCGATCTTTTGATCTTCCGCTTACAGAAAATCCCTATAGGCGAACAAAGCCGGCGCCCCACCGGTATGCAGAAAAATGATCGGCCCCTCATCGAAACGCTGCCGCCCGATGCCATCGAGCAAACCGGCCATCGCCTTGCCGGTATAAACCGGATCCAGCAGCACCGCTTCCTGACTCGCCAGAAGCTTCACCGCTGCCAACGTCCCGGCATTCGGCTCGCCATAACGCGGACCAAAATATTCGTCCCACAACTCGACCTTGAAACTGGCCGGCAGTTCGACGCCAAGCAGCTCTGCCGTGCGTTCCGCCAGGCCCTGCACCTTCGGCCGCTGATCTTCTTCACTGCGCGAAACCGTCACGCCGATCACCGGCAATTGCGGCAGCACTTCGCTCAACGCCAAGGCCAGACCACTGTGCGTCCCGGCACTGCCCGAGGCCAACACCACGGCGGCGAAATCAAGGCCGGTGTCCTTGATCTGCTCGGCCAGCTCCAGACCGGCGCGCACATAGCCCAATGCACCGAGGGCATTCGAGCCGCCAATCGGCACCAGATAAGGTTTTTTGCCGTTGCTGCGCAGGCGCACGGCGAGGGCGGCCAATTGTTCGTCGGCGTTATCCAGGTTGTCGACCAGTTCGACCTTGGTGTCGAACAGATCCAGCAGCAGGCGGTTGCCGTTGCCGGTGTAATTGCTGTCGTCGGTGCCCAGCGGATTTTCCAGCAGCGCCACGCAACCCAGGCCCAGTCTGGCCGCCAGCGCGGCGGTCTGGCGCACGTGGTTCGATTGCAGGGCGCCGGCGGTGATCAGCGTGTCGGCACCCTGGGCGAGGGCATCGGCGGCGAGGTATTCGAGTTTGCGCAGTTTGTTGCCGCCCATGGCCAGCGGCGTCAGATCATCGCGCTTAATGTAGATGTCGCGGCCGAGCCAGGCGGACAGGCGTTCGAGTTTTTCCAGCGGCGTGGATTGTCCGAGCAGGTCGAGACGGTTAAAGCGTTCCAGCTGTTGTTTGATCATGAGTCCGTACTGGCGCAGAAAGATGCAAGGACTATAGGCACGCGGTTTTACCGGGGCAACCGCCAATCGCTTATAGCCAAACGTGCTTAAGCCAGTACTATCGGTTCTTAATTCGCCCTCATGGGTGTGCCGTAAAGTAGTCGCCATTAACGCGGCCAGACCGTCCGGCCGCCCGTGAGGAGTCTTTACCGTGAGTGAGCGTTCCAGCCATTGGCAACTGCAGACCATCGTCAGCCAACTGCGCAGTGCGCGGGATCAGTGGCGCGCACAAAATGGCCGCGCCTCCGGCGAGCAGGGTGGCCGGGAGTTGCCGTCCCGGGCGGCGATGGCGGAGATTCTCGAGGCGTTGTGTGGCGCGCTGTTCCCGATGCGCCTGGGGCCGGTGGATTTGCGTGAGGAGAGTGAAGACTTCTATGTCGGTCACACCCTCGACACGGCGCTGAATGCCTTGTTGGCGCAAGCCCGACTGGAATTGCGCTACATCGCCCGCCATAGCGCGCAGGATGACAGCGACGTCGAGAAGCAGGCGATCCGCATCATCCAGGACTTCGCCCTGGCCTTGCCGGGCCTGCGCAGCCTGCTCGACACCGACGTGCTGGCGGCCTATCAAGGTGACCCGGCGGCGCGCAGCGTCGATGAAGTGCTGCTGTGCTATCCGGGGATTCTCGCGGTGATCCACCATCGTCTGGCGCACCATCTGTATCGCGCCGGATTGCCGTTGCTGGCGCGGATCAGCGCGGAGATTGCGCACTCGGCGACCGGTATCGATATTCACCCGGGCGCGCAGATCGGCCGCAGTTTCTTCATCGATCATGGCACGGGCGTGGTGATCGGCGAGACCGCGATCATTGGTGAGCGCGTGCGGATCTATCAGGCGGTCACCCTGGGCGCCAAGCGCTTTCCGGCGGATGAGGACGGGCAGTTGCAGAAGGGCCATCCCCGCCATCCGATTGTCGAGGATGATGTGGTGATCTACGCCGGGGCGACGATCCTTGGGCGGATCACCATCGGCAAGGGCTCGACCATCGGCGGTAACGTCTGGCTGACCCGCAGTGTGCCGGCTGGGAGCAACCTGACCCAGGCCAATCTGCAGCATGATGACGGGACGCAGAAGTAGGGCTTTAACGGCTTACCCTCACCCCAGCCCTCTCCCCGAGGGAGAGGGGGCCGACCGAAGTGTCTTGCGTCATACATCGACCTGAAATATCGGGGTGATTATGGATTCGGCACAGCAAGATCACGTCGGCGTATCTCTCAAATATTCCCCAATCAGTCCCCTCTCCCTTTGGGAGAGGGTTAGGGTGAGGGGCTATTGAACGAATCCCCGTAAACCAGCGTCATACCCCTCCTCAAGCCAGTGTGGGAAAGCTACCGCCTGGCCGTGCGATTAGTCCTTGGCGCCCTATCCATGTTTAACTTGAACGTTCATTCAAGTTAAACCGGTGGTTCGCTGCCCGCTCACAACAGGAGGCTTGCCTTTGCTGAGTCCGATCATTTCAGCCACGTTTCAACCCCTCGAGGTGCACCGTTCATGAGTGCATCGTCTACCCCCGCCAGCGGTCTGGTGCGCATGAATCCGCCGGTGTTCTACTTCGCTGCGACGGTCATTCTGCTGTTTGGTCTGGTTGTCATCGGCATGCCGCAACAGGCCGGAGCCTGGTTGCTGGCCGCGCAAAACTGGGCGGCCAATACGGTCGGCTGGTACTACATGCTGGCGATGACCCTGTATCTGGTCTTCGTGGTGGTCACCGCGTTATCGGGCTACGGCAAGATAAAACTCGGTGCCGACCACGACGAGCCCGAATTCAGTTACCTGTCCTGGGCCGGCATGCTGTTCGCCGCCGGTATCAGTATCACGCTGTTTTTTTTCTGCGTCTCCGAACCGCTGACCCACATGCTGCAGCCGCCGCAAGGCGAGGCCGGCACGGCGGACGCGGCGCGCCAGGCGATGCAGATTCTGTTTCTGCACTGGGGCCTGCACGGCTGGGGCGTGTTCGCCTTCGTCGGCATGGCCCTGGCGTATTTCGCCTACCGACATAACCTGCCGCTGGCCCTGCGTTCGGCGCTGTACCCGCTGATCGGCAAACGCATCAATGGCCCGATCGGTTACGCGGTGGATGGCTTCGGCATCATCGCCACGGTGTTCGGCCTCGGTGCCGACATGGGCTTCGGTGTGTTGCACCTCAATTCCGGCCTGGACTATTTGTTCGGCATTGCCCATACCCAGTGGATTCAGGTTGGCCTGATCACGCTAATGATGGGCGCGGCGATCATCGTCGCCGTCTCCGGCGTTGATAAGGGCGTGCGGGTGATGTCCGACATCAACATGCTGCTGGCCTGTGCGCTGCTGCTGTTCGTGTTATTCGCCGGCCCGACCCAACACCTGTTGAACACTCTGATCCAGAACCTCGGCGACTACCTCGGCGCCTTGCCGATGAAGAGCTTCGACCTCTACGCCTACGACAAGCCGAGCGACTGGCTCGGTGGCTGGACGGTGTTCTACTGGGCCTGGTGGATTGCATGGTCGCCATTCGTGGGCCTGTTCATCGCACGGATCTCCCGTGGTCGCACCATCCGCGAATTCGTCTTCGGCGTGCTGCTGATTCCGCTCGGTTTCACCCTGGCGTGGATGTCGATCTTCGGCAACAGCGCCATTGATCAGGTGCTCAACCACGGCATGTCGGCACTGGGCATGTCGGCCCTCGACAATCCGTCGATGAGCCTTTACCTGCTGCTGGAAACCTACCCGTGGAGCAAAACCGTGATCGCGGTGACGGTGTTCATCAGCTTCGTGTTCTTCGTCACCTCCGCTGACTCCGGCACTGTGGTGCTCTCGACCCTGTCGGCCAAGGGCGGCAATCCGGACGAAGACGGGCCGAAATGGCTGCGGGTGTTCTGGGGCGCGATGACGGCGCTGATCACCAGTGCGCTGCTGTTCTCCGGGAGCATCGATGCGCTGAAGTCGGCGGTGGTGCTGACCTCGTTGCCGTTTTCGATGATCCTGTTGTTGATGATGTGGGGCCTGCACAAGGCGTTCTATCTGGAGTCGCAGAAACAGATCGCGCAGTTGCATTCGCTGGCCCCGGTTTCCGGTTCACGCCGTGGCACGGGCGGCTGGCGTCAGCGCCTGAGCCAGGCCGTGCACTTCCCGTCGCGCGACGAGGTGTATCGCTTCATGGACAGCACCGTGCGCCCTGCGATTGAAGAAGTGACGGCGGTGTTCGTCGAAAAAGGCCTGAATGTGGTCACCCAGCCGGATCCGGCGCATGACAACGTCAGCCTGGAAATCGGTCACGGTGAATTGCACCCGTTCATCTATCAGGTGCAGATGCGCGGCTACTTCACGCCGTCGTTCGCCCGCGGCGGCATGGGCTCCAAGCAACTCAACAACCGCCGCTACTACCGTGCCGAAGTGCACTTGAGCGAAGGCAGTCAGGACTACGATCTGGTGGGTTACACCAAGGAACAGATCATCAACGACATCCTCGACCAGTACGAGCGCCACATGCAGTTCCTGCATCTGGTGCGTTGATCGGCCGCTGGGCGCCGGGACGTTTACGACTCGGCGCTCAGCACCATGAACAACACCATCGCCGCCACCGGCACCCCGAATACCGCACTGCCCACCGCGAATTCCGACCCCAGCGGCTGCCCGGCATGCACCACCCCCACCGCGCCATTGATCACCGTCAACGCCAGCCATAGCGCGGCGAAGCTGTAGGCCAGAGTCTGCCGACTGAAGCCGACGCGCTCGCCGATATAGAGCATCAGGGCGAGCAGGATCAGACCGAAGAAAATGATGATGGTGGTGTGCATGGCTTTGCCTACGGGATATGCGGTGCTTGACCGGCCGCCTTCGCGGGCAAGCCCGCTCCCACAGGTTTTTGGGTTGAGCACAGACTTTGTGAACGACACGAAACCCTGTGGGAGCGGGTTTGCCCGCGAAGGCGCCACCTCGGTGTTTACTAGAGCATAGCCAAGCCAGCCCACATCAATACAAGCCAGGCTTTTGCTCAGACACATTTCGAGACTCGTTCAAACAGTTCTGGTCGTCGAGGCATTTGCTTGCCGGCCCGCGCCTGCCATCGGTCTAACCGATAACGGAGTGAACATCTCGTCAGCTAATATTTGTCTGAGTGTGTACTGTGTGTATAAATAAACTGTGCACGCCCTAAATTAACCAGCTCATGGTGTTGAACAGGGCGAAGGAAATGCGTAGTCGGGAAATGATCAGGATGATCGAGGAGGACGGTTGGTATCTCGTTGCAACGAAGGGCAGCCACCATCAATACAAACATCCGCACAAGTCGGGTCGGGTGACGGTAAAGCACCCGGATTCAGATCTACCCAAAGGGACCATCAACAGCATTTTGAAACAGGCGGGTTTGAAATGAGGCCCGTTATTGGCAATGAAAGTCCTGTTATAGACATGTCAGAGGAAGGGTTCACATCTATGAAATTCCCGGTCGTTCTGCATAAGGATGCCGATTCAGACTACGGCGTGATTGTCCCGGATGTGCCGGGATGCTTCTCCGCAGGTACTTCGGTAGCCGAAGCGTTTGAAAACACTCAGGAGGCTCTGGCCTTGCACTATGAGGGACTGGTGGCCGATGGCGCACCGTTGCCCCGGGTACAGGGCATTGATGCACATCTCGACAATCCGGATTACGCGGGTGGAATCTGGGGTGTTGTCGACTTTGATATCACGCCCTATTTCGGCAAGTCGGTACGCTTCAACGCCTCGCTGCCCGAACAACTGCTTGAGCGTATCGATCAGACAGTCCGGCGGGATCAGCGCTACAGTTCCCGTTCCGGGTTTCTGGCCGCTGCGGCATTGCGCGAATTGTCGGCATAACGAAGACCCTGTAGGGCTGCCGCAGGCTGCGATCTTTTGCTTTTGTTTTTTAGAAGCAAGATCAAAAGATCGCAGCCTGCGGCAGCTCCTACAGGGGGGCGTTGGTTCAGGTGCTTTCGCGCTCGATCACTTCGCACTGCAGCAAATTCAGGCGCTGTACCTCATCGCTCGGCAAAACCCCAAGGCTTTCCAATACCCGCGTTGCCGCCAGCACGCCAATCTCCAATGCCGGTGGTTTGATCGTGCTCAGGCTCGGCAGCAGCATTTCGGCAAACGGGTAATCGCCGAAACCGAGTACGGCGCAGTCTTCGGGGATTTTCAGGCCTGCGCGTTGCCCGGCGAGCAGGCCGCCGGCGGCGAGGTTGTCGTTGGCGAAGATTATTGCGTCGGGGCGGGGGGCAGCGTTCATCAGCGCTGCCATTGCCTGTTTGCCGGCTTCGAATGGCGCGCGATCGGCGTCGGGGGCGAACACCCAGGGCTCCAGGCCGGACGCTCTTAAGGTCGTCGCGTAACCGTCGCGGCGTTCCAAAGCGCTGTAGTCGCCAGGCGCACTGTTTTGTACAAACGCAATGCGTCGATAGCCTTTTCCCAGCAGATATTTCACTGCCTTCACGCCCACTTCAAAATGCGAAAAGCCGATCTGCATCGGCTCGCGATCCGGTTGGTAATCCCAGGTTTCGATCAGCGGAATCTCCGCCTCGGCGAGCATCTTTTCCGTGCCGGCACTGTGGAAGTGACTGGTCAGCACCAGTGCCGCTGGCGACCAGCCGAGAAACGCGCGCACGGCGTTTTCTTCCTGCTCGGTGCTGAAGTAACTCGACGCCAGCAGCAACTGATAACCGTGACGGCTGAGGGTGTCGCTGAAGCCCTGAATAGTGTTGGCAAAGATCGGCCCGGAGATATTCGGGATCACCATGCCGACGATTTTGCCCCGCGCCGAAGCCAGCCCTCCGGCCACCAGATTCGGTACGTAACCCAACTCGGCAACTACCGCCGCAATCCGTTCGCGGCGTTCGGCCGAGACCGACTCCGGTTGATTGAAGTAGCGCGACACGGTGATCGCTGACACACCGGCCTGGCGCGCCACCGCATTCAGGGTCACACGTCCGGCGCCACGGCGCTTGCGGGTTTTTTCCTGGTTCAACTCACGATCCTTTCTAAAAACCAAAACGCATATAAACGTAATTTTTCAGTATTGGACGCTCTATGGGCGGCTTGCCAATATTAGCGATGTTAGCGCTAACAAAGCGCGCTGTCTGCTACTCGCTCGAGCGAATGCCCAAGACACCGATTCAGGCGCTGCCCGCAGAACGGCAGCGGTTCAGGGGCAATTTCGAGCGGGCAACCATGCACAACATTCCTGGGGCAACAAACAAACTGGCGCAATCGATCCGCGCCGCGGGCTGGATTTTCACCGGGCTGGCGGCATTGCCGCTGGCCGACGCGCTGGCAGCGGACAGCGAACAAGAGCCGACGCTCAAGTCGGTGACGGTCACCGCGACCCGCCGCGAAGAGTCGCTGCAAAAGGTCCCGGTGGCGGTCTCGGTGATCGACGGCGAACAACTGGAACGCGACAACCGCAACGGCGTGGCCAGCATCGTCCAGCAAGTGCCATCGCTGAATTTCCGCACCGGTGCATCGAACAAGGACACTTCGTTGTTCGTGCGTGGCGTCGGCACCATTTCCACTTCGCCCGGTGTCGAGCCAACGGTGGCCACGGTGATCGATGGCGTGGTCTACGCGCGTCCCGGTCAATCGACCCTCGATCTGCTGGATCTGGAGCGAGTCGAAGTGCTGCGTGGCCCGCAAGGCACGCTGTTCGGCAAGAACGCCTCGGCCGGTGTGCTCAACATCACCAGCAAGGCGCCGACCAACGAGACCCATGGCTACATCGATCAGTCGTACTACAGCGGCAACGAAAGCCGCACCCGCTTTGGCATCGGCGGCAGCCTGATTCCGGACACGCTCAAGGGTTCGATCAGCACCCTGTTCGGCACGTACGACGGCAACGTCGACAACAAGAACAACGGGCAGGAGGTCAACGGTTACAACCATCGCGGCGTGCGCGGCAAACTCGAATTCACCCCGAACGATGACGTCACCTTCACCCTGATCGCCGACTACATGCAGGCCCACGACGACGGCCCCAACGGGGTGGTCAGCCAGTCGCTGACGCCGGCATTCGCCAACGCGCTGAGCCCGGTCTACGCCAGCAGCCACAACCGCGACATCAACACCGACACCCGCAGCCACGTCGAGGACACCAACAAAGGTCTGTCCGGCCAGCTTGACTGGCAATTGGGCGATTACACCCTGACCTCGATTACCGCGTGGCGCGGCTGGGACAACACGCAGTATCAGGACGGCGATCGCCTGGGCACGATAACCCCGGCGTTCCCCGGTACTGCCGACAAAGGCGATCTGGCCTTCGATCAATACTCGCAGGAGCTGCGTCTGGCCTCGCCGAAAGGTGAATTCCTCGAATACGTCGGCGGCCTGTTCTACATGCACGGCAAGGACGACGAGACCTATCAGCGCACCTTGACCACCACCACGCGCACTGACCGTGGCGTTGCCGACTACAGCACCACCAGCGACAGCTACGCCGCGTTCGGCGAAACCACGCTGAACTTCACCTCGGACTTCCGCGGCATCGCCGGTCTGCGCTACACCCACGATGAGCTGGAATACGATCACCGCCGCGTCTCGACCTCGGCGACCACGGTCAGCGGCATTCAACCGGCGACCCGCAGTTCCGGTTCGGTGGACGAGGACGGCTGGTCCGGTCGGCTCGGCGTGCAGTACGACCTCAGCGATGCCGTCACTACTTACCTGACCTATTCGCGCGGCTACAAAGGCCCGGCCTACAACGTGTTCTTCAACATGCAGCCGCGTGACACCGAGGCGCTGAAACCGGAAACCTCCAACACCTGGGAAGTCGGAATCAAAGCCACCAGCTGGAACAACCGCCTGACCACCAACCTTGCGGTATTCCACAGCGACTACGACAACTACCAGGCGAATTTTTTCGACACGGTCGCCGGGCAAGTGGTGACGCGGCTGATCAACGCCGGCAGCGTCAGCACCGAAGGCGTCGAACTCGACTACGCCTTGCAGGCGACCCAGCAATTGAAGTTCTCCGGCGCGCTGGCTTACACCCGCGCCCGCATCGATCAATTCAGCTGCCCGGCAGGCGCGGCGGCGTCGTGCAACGTCAACGGCAAACCGCTGCCGTTCAGCCCGGACTGGAAAAGCTACGTGCGCGCTGATTACAGCATCCCGCTGGAAAACGGCCTGGATATCGAACTCGGTACTGACTACAGCTGGCAGAGCGAAGTGCAGTACGACATCAGCCAGAACCCCGACACCAAACAAGGCGCCTATGGCATCTGGAACGCCAGCGTCGCGTTGGCCGATTACAGTAACGGCTGGCGCGTGGCACTGTTGGGCAAGAACCTCGCCGACAAGTCCTATTCGCCGCTGCTCGCCAGCGGCGGCAGCTACATCTACCGTGCCGTGCCAAGGGATGACGAGCGCTACTTCGGCGTGCAACTGCGCAAGGATTTCTGAGATGAGCAGACAGTTGAAACTGGGCGCATTCCTGATGGCCACCGGGCACCATGTGGCGGCGTGGCGTCATCCTGATGTGCCGGCCAATGCCGGTCTGGATTTCGCCCATTACAAGCGTCTGGCGCAGATTGCCGAGGCGGCAAAATTCGACACGCTGTTTGTCGCCGACAGTGTGGCCGCGCCGACGCAGGCCATCGCCAGTCGCATGGCGCGCTCCGATCACTTCGAGCCGCTGACCTTGCTCTCGGCGCTGAGCGCGGTCACCGAGCACATCGGCCTGATCGCCACGGCCACAACCAGTTACAACGAGCCGTACCACGTGGCGCGCAAGTTCGCTTCGCTCGATCACCTTTCCGGAGGGCGAGCGGGGTGGAATCTGGTGACCTCGGACAACGCCGCTGAAGCGCTGAATTTCGGCCGTGCCGAGCACATCGGCCATGCCGAACGCTACAGCCGCGCGCGCGAGTTTCATCAGGTGGTCACCGGACTGTGGGACAGCTGGGAGGACGATGCGTTTGTGCGCGACAAGGCCAGCGGCGCGTATTACCACCCGGCGAAGCTGCATGTGCTGGATCATGTCGGCGAGCACTTTCGGGTGAAAGGTCCGCTGAATATTGCGCGCTCGCCGCAGGGTCAACCGGTGATCGTGCAGGCCGGTTCATCAGAGACCGGGCGTGAACTGGCGGCGCAGACCGCTGAGGTGGTGTTCACCGCGCAAACCTCGCTGGCTAATGCGCAGACGTTCTACGCCGACCTCAAGGGCCGTTTGGCCCAATACGGACGCCATGCCGATTCGCTGAAAATCATGCCGGGGGTGTTTGTCGTCGTCGGGCAATCGGAAGCCGAAGCGCAGGAAAAATGTGAAACGTTTCAGCAATTGGTCGAACCGGAGGTTGGCGTCGCCTTGCTTGGGCGTATGCTGGGCAACTTCGATTTGTCGAAGTACCCGCTGGACGGCCCGTTGCCCGAGCTGCCGCTGACCGATAGCGGCCAGCAGAGCCGGCAGAAATTGCTGACTGAACTGGCGGGGCGCGAGCGTCTTTCGCTGGCCGAATTGGGCCGCAGGATTGCCGGCGGACGCGGGCATTACAGCCTGGTCGGTACTCCGGTGCAGATCGCCGATCGCTTGCAGGAATGGTTCGAACAGGGCGCGGCGGATGGCTTCAACGTGCTGGTGCCGCACCTGCCCGGCGGGCTCGAAGACTTCGCCCTCGGCGTGGTTCCGGAACTGCAGCGGCGTGGGCTGTTCAGAACCGAGTATGAGGGCCGGACCTTGCGCGAGCACCTGGGCCTGGCCCGGCCTGTAAATCGCTTTGCATGATAGATAGAGCTTTTGTGGTGAGGGGATAAATCCCCTCACCACAAAGGTGCCCGGTTACAGATGACTAAAAGACCAACAAGAGAGGATTCGATGACTTACACCGCTGCCGAAAACCGCTACGACTCCATCCCTTACCGCCGCGTCGGCCGCAGCGGTCTGGTGCTGCCGGCGCTCTCGCTGGGCCTGTGGCACAACTTTGGCGACAGCACGCCGATCGCCACCCAGCGCGCCTTGCTGCGCACCGCGTTCGATCTGGGCATCAACCACTTCGACCTCGCCAACAACTACGGCCCGCCGTACGGCAGCGCCGAGATCAATTTCGGCCGCCTGCTGCGCGAAGATTTCAAGCAATATCGCGATGAGTTGATCATCTCCAGCAAGGCCGGTTGGGACATGTGGCCAGGCCCCTACGGCCAGGGCGGCGGCTCGCGCAAATACGTGCTGGCCAGCCTCGACCAGAGCCTGCAGCGCCTGGGCCTCGACTATGTGGACATCTTCTATTCGCACCGCTTCGATCCCGATACGCCGCTGGAAGAAACCGCCAGCGCTCTGGCCACGGCGGTGCAACAGGGCAAGGCGTTGTACATCGGCATTTCGTCGTACTCCGGGGTGAAAACCCGTGAGATGGCTGCGCTGCTCAAAGAGTGGAAAGTGCCGTTGCTGATTCACCAGCCGGCGTACAACCTGCTCAATCGCTGGGTGGAAAAAGACCTGCTCGACACCACCGACGAACTCGGCACGGGCGTCATCGCCTTCACCCCGCTGGCGCAAGGTCTGCTGACCGACAAATACCTTAACGGCGTGCCGGCGGATGCGCGGGTCAACCGTCCGGGCGGCGGTTCGCTGCAGGCATCGCACCTTTCCGAGGCCAACATCGCCCACGTGCGCGCGTTGAACGAAATCGCCAAGCGTCGCGGCCAGAGTCTGGCGCAACTGGCACTGGCCTGGACCTTGCGTGATCCACGGGTGACCTCGGCACTGATCGGCGCGAGCCGGCCGGAGCAGATTATCGAGAACGTTGGCGCGTTGAAGAATTTGAGTTTCAGCGCGGAGGAGCTGGCGGAGATTGACCGGTTTGCCCAGGAGGGCGGGATCAATCTTTGGGAGAAGCCTTCGACGGCGGAATAGGTGATTGGCGCCGATTTGTTCGGCGCCTGCTCTGACGCCTTCGCGGGCAAGCCCGCTCCCACAGGGTTCGAGTCGTACACAACATTGGCGAACGCCACGGTAACTGTGGGAGCGGGCTTGCCCGCGAAGGCGTCAGTTCAGACAACAAAAGAACCGGTCTCACCTGAAAAACGGCACATCCCCCAACACCGTCGCCCGCTGCATCACCCGCCGTGCAGGGCGGTAATCATCCACCGCGTAATGCTGGGTCACGCGGTTGTCCCAGAAGGCGATGTCGTCTTTCTGCCAGCGCCAGCGAATGGTGAATTCCGGGCGTGTCGCGTGGGCGAACAGGAATTTCAGAATCGCCTCGCTCTCGGTTTCCGCCAGCTCGTTGATCTTCGAAGTGAAGCCTTCGTTGACGAACAGCGAGCGGCGGCCGCTCACCGGATGGGTGCGGATCACCGGGTGTGACAGCGGCGGATTCTTGCGCCGTGCCTCTTCCCACTGCGCCAGCGCTTGCGGTGTGTTGCCGTAGCGCTCCAGCGGAAACGAACGGGTGAAATCGTGCGTGGCGGTCAACCCTTCAAGCAGGGTCTTCATCGGTGCCGACAGCGCTTCATACGCGGCAATTCCGCTGGCCCACAAGGTGTCGCCGCCGAACTCCGGCAGCAGCTTGGCGCTGAGTACTGCGCCCATCGCCGGGGTCGGCAGAAAGGTCACGTCGGTGTGCCAGATCGCGTTGTCGCGCACGTCAGTGACGGCGGTGTCGAGGATCAGCACTTCGGGCTGCTCCGGCACATTCGGGTAGATCGGGTGAATGTGCAGGTCGCCAAAATAAGCGGCGAAACGTGCCTGTTGCGCTGGCTCGATCGGCTGATTGCGGAAGAACAGCACCTGATATTTGAGCAGCGCCTGCTCTATGGCGTCGCGCTGTTCGAGGTTCAACGGCTGGCTGACATCGATGCCGCTGATCTGTGCGCCGAGGGCCGAGCTTAAGGGAGTGATGGTCAGGCTGCTCATGGTGGTTCTCTACCGTCTCGGGAGTGCTTTGCTTTTGGTGGGAGCGGGCTTGCTCGCGAAGACGGTGTGTCAGAACACATAGCTGTGACTGACACACAGTCCTCGCGAGCAAGCCCGCTCCCACAGGGGAATTTCACATGGCGACTTAGTGCGCCTGGCCGTGCCACGGCACCAATTTGCGCTGCAGGGAGCGCAGGCCCATTTCCATGGCGAAGGCGATCAGGGCAATCACCAGAATCCCCAGCACCACCACATCGGTGACCAGGAACTGCGCGGCCGACTGCACCATGAAACCCAAACCGCTGGTGGCAGCGATCAGCTCGGCAGCGACCAACGTTGACCAGCCAACACCCAGACCAATGCGCACACCGGTAAGAATGTCCGGCAGGGCGCTGGGCAAAATCACGTGGCGGATCAGCTGTGCGCGAGTGGCACCGAGCGATTGCGCCGCACGCAGTTTCGCCGGGTCAACGGTGCGCACGCCGGTCGCGGTAGCAATGGCAATCGGCGCGAAAATCGCCAAGTAGATCAGCAGAACTTTCGACAACTCACCAATGCCACACCAGATCACGATCAGCGGCAGATACGCCAGCGGTGGAATCGGCCGGTAGAACTCGATCAGCGGATCGAGCACGCCACGGGCGATGCGGTTGGCGCCGATGGCAATGCCCACCGGCACTGCGGTCAGAATCGCGAAGCCGAGGCCCAGGCCGATCCGGCTCAGGCTCGCGCCCAAGTGCTGCCACAGGGTCGAATCCATGTAGCCGCTGGTCGCCAGCAACCAGCCTTTTTGCAGCACGGCTGATGGTGGCGGCAGGAACAGCGGTTCGATCAAGCCCGTGGCGGTCACTGCCCACCAGATCACCAGCAAGGCAAACAAGGTCAGCAGACTGATCCAGCGCGTGCTGAGGCTGCGCCGCACGGGAATCGCCACCGATGGGGTTTTTACTGCCGGGGCGGAAACGTCGTAACTGCTCATGCGCGCTCCTGCCGTTGAACGGCGCTGCGTTGCGAGAACACTTTGCTCAGCACGTGCTCGCGGGTTTCGATAAAACGCGGGTCGGACTTGATCGCCCGCGCCGACTCGCCGGCGGCGTAACGCTGGCCGAAGTCCAGGTGCAGACGTTCGACGATCTGCCCCGGATTCGGTGCCAGCAGAATCAGGTCAGTGGCGAGGAACACCGCTTCCTCGATGTCGTGGGTAATCAGGAACACCGGTTTGGCGGTGCGCTGCCAGACTTGCAGCAACAGCTCCTGCATCTGTTCGCGGGTGAACGCGTCGAGGGCGCCGAAGGGTTCGTCCATCAGCAACACGCGCGGATCGGCGGCGAGCGCTCGAGCGAGGCCGACGCGCTGTTTCTGGCCGCCGGAGAGTTGCCAGATGCGGCGACTTTCGAAGCCCGAGAGATCAACCAGCGCGAGCATTTCCCGGGCGATCTTTTCGCGCTTGTCCCTGGTCACACCGGCCAGTTCCAGACCGAAGGCAACGTTCGCCAGCACGTCTTGCCACGGCAGCAGGGCGTCGTCCTGAAATACCACGCCACGTTCGGCGCTCGGGCCGTTGACCGGCACGCCGTCGAGGGTGATGCGCCCGGCGCTGGGTTCGACGAAGCCGGCAATCAGGTTCAACAGCGAGGTCTTGCCACTGCCGGACGGGCCGAGCGCAACCAGCAATTGCTGAGGCCCGAGGGTCAGGGAAATGTCCGCCAGCACCGGCTCGGGGCTGCCCGGGTACTGTGCGCTGATGCGCTCCAGCTGTAGCAAGGCCATCGCGGTCACTCCCGATCAGTTAGTGATGTATTTGGCGCTGACGTACGGCGCGTAGTCCGGCAGCACGGCTTCGACCTTGCCCTGCTCCTTGAGGAACGCAGCGGTGTCGGTGATGGCCTTGGTGGTCGGCGCGCCGAGGCTGAGCACTTGATCAGCCGCCAACGGGTAGACGTTGCCTTGCAGCAGCAAAGGAATGTCGCTGGCCTTGGCCCCGGAGAGCTTCACCAGTTTGTCGACATTGCTCTGATTGGCCAGCCAGGCTTTGGGATCCTTGCGGTAATCGGCGTAGGCGTCGAGGGTGACCTTGGCGAACGCGGTAACGATTTCCGGGTGCTTCTCGGCGAAGTCCTTGCGCACGATCCACGCATCGAACGTCGGCGCGCCGAACTTGGCCAGTTCGCCGGAGGTGATCAGCACCTTGCCGTTTTCCTTGGCCACGCCAAGCGCCGGATCCCACACGTAGGTGGCGTCGATGTCACCGCGTTTCCACGCGGCGATGATCGCCGGCGGGGCGAGGTTGAGCACGGTGACTTTCGACGGATCGATGTTCCAGTGCTTCAGCGCCGCGAGCAGGCTGTAGTGACCGGTGGAGACGAACGGCACGGCGATTTTCTTGCCAACCAGATCCTGTGGCGTGTTGATCCCGGAGCCGTCACGCGCGACCAGTGCTTCGGCGGCGCCGATCTGCGTAGCGATGAGGAAGGTTTCCACCGGCACCTTGCGGGTGATCGCTGCGGTCAGCGGGCTGGAACCGAGGTAACCGATCTGCACGTCACCGGAGGCGATGGCGGCGATGATGTCGGCGCCGTTATCGAACTTGCGCCAGCTGATGTCGGTCTTGGTGCCTTTTTCGTAAGCGCCGTCAGCTTGGGCGACTTTCGCCGGGTCAACGGTGGTCTGGTAAGCGACCGTGAGGTCGGCGGCCTGCGCCAGAAAGCTTGCGGCCGCCAGCGAAGCCACGGCCAGCAGGCGAAGCGGGAAATTCAGTTTCATGGGGGAGTGCTCCAAATCAGGCGACCGGTGATCGGCGTGAAAGGAGACTAAATGATCTAAGAAACTAAAAATAAATAACTTTTTAGACTTAGCTTATGAGCGGAAAAATCTAAGGGAAGGGGGTGTTTCGGCTTTTTCATTCGACGTGAGATCTTTCCCCCTCACCCCAGCCCTCTCCCCCAAGGGGGCGAGGGGAAAGGGAGCCGATCGTGGGCTTTTCAAATCCGGAGTTCGACTCGGTATTTCATGTCGGCGTACCTCGAACTGACAACACGGTCAGTCCCCTCTCCCAAGGGGACCAGGGTGCCGATCTCTGTGCTTTTCAGGGCCTGAGTTCGACTCGGTATTTCACGTCGGCGTACCTCGAACTGACAACACGGTCAGTCCCCTCTCCCTCCGGGAGAGGGTTAGGGTGAGGGGCTTCTCAGTTGCTGATCGCCAGAATACTCGCCTGATACGAACCGACAAACACGTCGAAATCACCGACTTCGTTCTGCTCCAGCTCCGCCTGTTGCGCCAGCGACGAACGCGCCAGCTCTTCAAACTTCGCCTGCTCATCCGCCGCCAACGGCTCGCTGCGGAAAAACTCGGCATGCGCCTGGCTTTGGCGCAGGGAGAACTGCGCGAAGCTTTCCTTGTGCTCGGCCATCGCGGCCAGCACCTGCGCCGATGGGGTCAGGGACGGGTCGCTGACCTTGGCCAGTTGCGCGTCCAGCGCCTTGCTGTGCGCGTCGCCGCCATGGCTCTGATCGAGCAGGGCGGCCAGCGGTGCGATGTTTTCCAGCAACTCGGTCGCCCATTGCTTGAGTTCGACCGGCTGACCGTCGCGCTGCAATTGCAGGCCCGGACGGCGACCTTCCTTGACCACGCTGAGGAAATTCGAAGTGGCGTTGCCGCACGAGGTATTGGTCAGCAGCGGGCTGTCGTTCAGCGCGCAGTACAGCAGGAATGCGTCGAGGAAGCGCGACTCGGTGAGGTCGATGCCCATCGGCAGGAACGGGTTGATGTCCAGGCAACGTACTTCAACGTACTGGATGCCCCGGGCCATCAGCGCCTGGATCGGCCGTTCGCCAGTGTAGGTCACGCGCTTCGGACGGATGTTGGAGTAGTACTCGTTTTCGATCTGCAGGATGTTGGTGTTGAGCTGAACCCATTCGCCATCCTGATGCGTGCCGACTTCAACGTAAGGCTGGTACGGCGTGGCCACGGCTTTGCGCAGGCTGTCGGTGTAGCTCGCCAGATCGTTGTAGCAAGGCGTCAGACCGGCCTGGGCGTTGCTCTGATAACCGAGGTCGCTCATGCGCAGGCTGGTGGCGTACGGCAGGTACAGGGTGTCCGGGTCCAGCTGTTCGAGCTGGTGCGAACGGCCGCGCAGGAAACCTGCGTCGAGTGCCGGCGAAGCACCGAACAGGTACATCAGCAGCCAGCTGTAGCGGCGGAAATTACGGATCAGCGCGATGTACGACGTCGACTGGAAGTCGCGGTCGGTACCGACGAAACCTTCGGCTTCGCGCAGCAGCGGCCAGAGTTTTTCCGGCAGGGAAAAGTTGTAGTGAATCCCGGCGATGCACTGCATGGTCTTGCCGTAGCGCAGGGCCAGCCCCTTGCGATAGACATACTTGAGCTGACCGATGTTGGAGGTGCCGTAATAGGCGATCGGGATGTCTTCCTCGGCCGGCAACGGGCACGGCATCGATGGACTCCACAGGTACTCGTTGCCGAGCTTGCTGTAGGCAAAGCGATGAATCTTGTCCAGGCTCGCCAGGGTGTCGGCGGGGTCGGGCAGGGCGGGCGTGATGAATTCCAGCAGCGACTCGGAATAGTCGGTGGTGATCTGTTCATTGGTCAGCGCGGAACCCAAGGCTTCCGGGTGCGGCGTTTGCGCCAGTCGACCGTCGCTGGTCACGCGCAGGCATTCACGTTCGATACCGTGGAGGCACTGTTCGAGCAGAGAGAGGTGGGCGCGCTCGCCGAGCAGAGCCAGGCGGCGGTTGAGTAGTTCGCTCAATTTGGATTCCTTCACGCGTCAGTCGCCCCAATATGGGGGTGGGCAGGACGGTCTACAAGGGTGAAGTTGAAACTGGCGTTTTCGCCTGGTTTTTTGGGCTCACAAAGCCCCTTTCGAACCGCCGACTTCAATCCCTGAATCTGGCAGATGCAGGCGAAGATTATGCGTTCCGTGTGGGAGCGGGCTTGCTCGCGAAGAGGGCGTATCAGTCAACATCAAGTTGCCTGATACACCGCCTTCGCGAGCAAGCCCGCTCCCACAGAAAAGCTCGACGCTGCGATCACAGCGCCGAAATTAACTCAAATTGATGACCAGTAGCTACAGGACAGCGAACGTGCCTTGCGCTTTTGCGACCAGTTTGTCGCCCTGCATCACCTCGGCTTCGACCACCAGTGTGCGGCGGCCCGGGTGGATTACCCGGGCGGTGCATATTACTTCGCCGTCGGAAACGGCGCGGATATAGTTGATCTTGCACTCGATGGTCGCGCTCTGCTGATCGAAACCGTGGGTGCTGGAACAGGCCAGCCCCATGGCGATGTCGACCAGGCTGAACAGCGCGCCACCGTGCAACTTGCCGCCGCGGTTGCGCAGTTCGGGTTCCAGCACCAGGGCGACTTGCGCCACCCCGGTTTCCAGGCTGTGCAGGCGGCAGCCCAGCAGCTTGAAAAACGCGCTCTCGACGAGCCCGGCCGGAATTTCCATCAGCGTTTCTTCAACTGCTTGGCGTTGGCAAACAGCGAGGCCATGGCGTTGTTCGCCGGGGCGGCGGTCGCCGTTTCCTTGCGCGGCGCGTTGCCCGAAGACTGGCGTGGCGCCGAGCCCGGACGCGAGCCACGGGCACCGTCGATCTTCTCGCCC
Source organism: Pseudomonas sp. Eth.TT006 (assembly GCF_054456575.1). NCBI lineage: Bacteria > Pseudomonadati > Pseudomonadota > Gammaproteobacteria > Pseudomonadales > Pseudomonadaceae > Pseudomonas > Pseudomonas sp. Eth.TT006. The sequence continues at coordinate 159,037 of NZ_JBTJEN010000005.1, forward strand.
GGGGTGTCGCTCATGCGCATCGACAGACCCACGCGTTTGCGCGGGATATCGACTTCCATGACCTTCACCTTCACCACGTCACCGGCCTTCACCGCTTCGCGCGGATCCTTGATGAACTTCTCCGACAGCGCCGAGATGTGCACCAGGCCATCCTGATGCACGCCGATGTCGACGAACGCGCCGAACGCGGTCACGTTGGTCACCACGCCTTCGAGGATCATCCCCAGTTGCAGGTCCTTCAGGTCTTCGACGCCTTCCTGAAACTCGGCGGTCTTGAACTCCGGACGCGGGTCGCGACCGGGTTTTTCCAGTTCCTGCAGGATGTCGGTGACGGTGGGCAGACCGAAAGTCTCATCGGTGAATTTCTTCGGGTCCAGACGCTTGAGGAACGCGGCGTCGCCAATCAGCGAGCGGATGTCGCGGTCGGTTTCAGCGGCAATGCGCTGCACCAGCGGATAGGCTTCCGGGTGCACCGCCGAAGAGTCCAGCGGGTTGTCGCCGTTCATCACGCGCAGGAAACCGGCGGCCTGTTCGAAGGTTTTTTCGCCCAGACGCGCGACTTTCTTCAGCGCTGCACGGGTCTTGAACGCACCGTGTTCGTCGCGATGGGCGACGATATTTTGCGCCAGGGTCGCGTTGAGGCCGGAAATCCGCGCCAGCAATGCCACCGAAGCGGTGTTCACATCGACGCCCACGGCGTTCACGCAATCCTCGACCACCGCATCCAGCCCGCGCGCCAGTTTCAGCTGCGAGACGTCGTGCTGGTACTGGCCGACGCCAATGGATTTCGGATCGATCTTCACCAGCTCTGCCAATGGGTCCTGCAGGCGACGGGCAATCGATACCGCGCCACGGATCGACACGTCGAGATCGGGGAATTCCTTGGCTGCCAGTTCCGACGCCGAGTACACCGATGCGCCGGCCTCGGAGACCATGACTTTGGTCATCTTCATTGCCGGGTATTTCTTGATCAGCTCGATCGCCAGTTTGTCGGTTTCGCGGCTGGCGGTGCCGTTGCCGATGGCGATCAGGTCAACCGAGTGCTTGGCGCACAGCGCGGCCAGAATGGCGATGGTCTGATCCCATTTGTTGTGCGGCACATGCGGGTAAACCGTGGTGTGATCGAGCAGTTTGCCGGTGGCGTCGACCACCGCGACCTTGCAGCCAGTACGCAGGCCCGGGTCGAGGCCCAAGGTGGCGCGCGGGCCGGCCGGGGCGGCCAGCAGCAGGTCGTGCAGGTTGTGGGCGAAGACGTTGATCGCTTCGGCTTCGGCGCCGTCGCGCAGCTCGCCCAGCAGGTCGGTTTCCAGGTGGGTGTAGAGCTTGACCTTCCAGGTCCAGCGCACCACTTCGCCAAGCCATTTGTCGGCCGGACGGTTCTGATTCTGGATGCCGAATTGCTGACCGATCATGCCTTCGCACGGGTGCATGGTGCCCGGCAGTTCGTCGCCGACTTTCAGCGCTGAACTGAGGATGCCTTCGTTGCGGCCACGGAAAATCGCCAGCGCGCGGTGCGACGGCATGCTTTTCAGCGGTTCGTCGTGTTCGAAGTAGTCGCGGAACTTGGCGCCTTCTTCTTCCTTGCCGGCGATGACACGGGCGCTGATGGTGGCTTCCTGCTTGAGGAAGTTACGCAGCTTTTCCAGCAGGCTGGCGTCTTCGGCGAAGCGCTCCATCAGAATGTACTTGGCGCCTTCGAGCGCGGCTTTCACATCGGCCACGCCTTTTTCGGCGTCGACGAAACGCGCGGCTTCGGCTTCCGGGCTCAGATTCGGGTCGTTGAACAGGCCGTCGGCCAGCTCGCCGAGGCCGGCTTCCAGGGCGATCTGGCCCTTGGTGCGGCGCTTCTGCTTGTACGGCAGGTACAAGTCTTCGAGGCGAGTCTTGGTGTCGGCAAGCTTGATGTCGCGCTCAAGGGCCGGGGTGAGTTTGCCTTGCTCTTCAATGCTGGCGAGGATGCTGATACGCCGTTCGTCGAGTTCTCGCAGGTAGCGCAGGCGCTCTTCCAGATGACGCAACTGAGTGTCATCGAGGCTGCCGGTGACTTCTTTGCGGTAACGGGCGATGAAGGGAACGGTAGAGCCTTCATCGAGTAGCGCGACGGCCGCTTCGACCTGTTGCGGGCGTACGCCGAGTTCCTCGGCGATGCGGCTGTTGATGCTGTCCATAAAAACCACCTGACATAGTGTGAAAGCAGGCTCGCAGGCACGGAAACAGAGGCCCGGAGTCTGGTTGAGCGGCTAGAAAATTGCCGCTGCCTGGGTCAAAAAGGCACCCCATTGACCCGTGAAATCGAACAATTACTGCGCAGGCCGGGTAAATAGGGCGGCCACCTGCGGTAACGATTCAGACGTTGCCTGGCACAAAACGCCGCGCATTATAACCAGCGTTCTGTCATTCGGGGGTGTAGCAGTCTGTAGGCATAAACCCCGGTTTTCTGGCAGTGAAGGAAAAATCTGCTAACAATGCACACGGTGCGTATAACGGCAGCTACGCCATAATGCGCGCCGAGCTAAAAGGAGCATCCAATGAGCAGCACTGTAAATAATGCTGAAGGCGAAAAAATTCTTATTGTTGACGACGATCCGGGGCTGAGCAGCCTGCTGGAACGTTTTTTCGTCAGCAAGGGCTACCGTGCCCGCACCGTACCGAACACCGAGCAGATGGATCGTCTGCTGTCGCGTGAAGTGTTCAACCTGGTTGTCCTCGACCTGATGCTGCCGGGCGAAGATGGCCTGACCGCGTGCCGTCGCTTGCGGGCCGCGAACAATCAGATTCCGATCATCATGCTCACCGCCAAGGGCGATGAGATGAGCCGCATCAAGGGCCTGGAACTGGGCGCCGACGACTATCTGGCCAAACCGTTCAACCCGGACGAGTTGATGGCCCGGGTCAAGGCCGTCCTGCGACGTCAGGCCGCGCCGGTGCCGGGCGCGCCAGGCAGTGAAGACGAGAACGTTACCTTCGGTGATTACGTGTTGTCGCTGGCGACCCGTGAACTGAAACGTGGCGACGAAGTGCACATGCTCACCACCGGTGAGTTCGCGGTACTCAAGGCACTGGTGATGAACGCGCGTCAGCCGCTGACCCGCGACAAACTGATGAACCTGGCCCGTGGCCGCGAATGGGATGCGCTGGAGCGTTCCATCGACGTGCAGATTTCCCGTCTGCGCCGGATGATCGAGCCCGATCCGTCGAAGCCGCGCTATATCCAGACCGTCTGGGGCGTGGGCTACGTGTTTGTACCGGATGGTGCCGCCACCAAGTGATCGGTGATTTGTAGGAGCGGGTCTGCAGGGTGGTCCGATGGCTATGCCCACAGACTCGCAATCCGCAATATGCGAGCATGGCTCGCTCCTGCAAGTGTGTAGCGGTTATAGATGAAAACGCCCGTCTGGTTCCCCCAAAGTTTTTTCTCCCGCACCCTCTGGCTGGTGCTTATTGTCGTGCTGTTTTCCAAGGCGCTGACCCTGGTTTATCTGTTGATGAACGAGGACGTGCTGGTGGATCGCCAATACAGCCACGGCGTCGCCCTGACGCTGCGCGCCTATTGGGCCGCCGATGAAGAAAACCGCGCGAAGATTGCCGATGCAGCGACCCTGATCCGGGTGGTCGGCGCCGGCGTGCCGGAAGGCGAACAGCATTGGCCATACAGTGAAATCTATCAGCGGCAGATGCAGGCGGAACTGGGCGCCGACACCGAAGTGCGTTTGCGCATGCATTCGCCGCCGGCGCTGTGGGTGCGCGCGCCGAGTCTCGGGGATGGCTGGCTGAAAGTCCCGCTGTACCCGCATCCGCTGCGCGGACAGAAAATCTGGAACGTACTCGGCTGGTTCCTCGCCATCGGGTTGTTGTCGACGGCCTCGGCGTGGATTTTCGTCAGTCAGCTCAACCAGCCGTTGAAACGCCTGGTTTTTGCCGCGCGGCAACTCGGTCAGGGCCGCAGCGTGCGCCTGCCAATCAGCGACACACCGAGCGAAATGACCGAGGTTTACCGCGCCTTCAACCAGATGGCCGAAGACGTCGAACAGGCCGGTCGCGAGCGCGAGCTGATGCTGGCGGGGGTATCCCATGACTTGCGCACGCCGTTGACCCGCTTGCGTCTGTCGCTGGAGTTGATGGGCGATCGCAATGACCTGACCGATGACATGGTGCGCGACATCGAAGACATGGACGCGATTCTCGACCAGTTCCTCGCGTTCATTCGTGACGGTCGCGACGAGTCGGTGGAGGAGGTGGACCTGAGCGATCTGGTGCGTGAGGTGGCAGCGCCGTACAACCAGAATGAAGAAAAAGTGCGCCTGCGTCTGGAGCCGATTCAGCCGTTTCCGCTGAGGCGGGTGTCGATGAAGCGGCTGCTCAACAACCTGATCGGCAATGCCTTGAACCATGCCGGCGGCAACGTCGAGGTCGCGGCCTATGTGTCCGGCGACACCAGCGCGCCGTATGTGGTGCTGAGCGTGATGGACCGTGGTGCGGGCATTGATCCGGCGGAGCTCGAGGCGATTTTCAACCCGTTCACCCGTGGCGACCGCGCCCGGGGCGGCAAAGGTACCGGGTTGGGATTGGCGATCGTGAAGCGGATTGCTTCGATGCATGGCGGCAATGTCGAGCTGCGCAACCGCTCCGGGGGCGGACTGGAGGCGCGGGTACGGTTGCCGTTGGGGTTGATGTTGCCGCGGGATGCGGTATAGATGCAGCTACAAGCTACAAGCTACAAGCTACAAGCTACAAGCTACAAGCTACAAGCTATACGCAGTAGCCTTTACTTGTCGCTTGCAGCTGACAGCTTGAAGCTGCTTTCTAGCCCTTGCCCTTGGTGCGGGTCATGTTCGGCCCGCCATTCTTCTCAAGGTGTTCGATGATGATCCCCGCCACGTTCTTGCCGGTAGTGGTCTCGATCCCTTCCAGACCCGGCGACGAATTCACTTCCATCACCAATGGCCCGTGATTGGAACGCAGGATATCCACACCCGCGACGGCCAGGCCCATCACCTTGGCTGCGCGCAAGGCGGTCATGCGTTCTTCCGGGGTGATCTTGATCAGGCTGGCGCTGCCACCGCGATGCAGGTTGGAGCGGAACTCACCGGGTTTGGCCTGACGCTTCATCGCCGCGATCACCTTGTCGCCGACCACGAAGCAGCGGATGTCGGCACCGCCCGCCTCCTTGATGTATTCCTGGACCATGATGTTCTGCTTCAGGCCCATGAACGCCTCGATCACCGACTCCGCCGCCGTCGCCGTTTCGCACAGCACCACACCGATGCCCTGGGTGCCTTCCAGCACCTTGATCACCAGCGGCGCGCCGTTGACCATGTCGATCAGGTCTGGGATGTCGTCCGGCGAGTGAGCGAAGCCGGTCACCGGCAGGCCGATGCCGCGCCGCGACAGCAATTGCAGCGAACGCAACTTGTCTCGCGAACGGGCGATGGCCACCGATTCGTTCAGCGGAAACACCCCCATCATTTCAAACTGGCGCAACACCGCGCAGCCATAGAACGTCACCGACGCGCCGATCCGCGGGATCACTGCATCGAAGCCTTCCAGCGGTTTACCACGATAGTGGATCTGCGGCTTGTGGCTGGCGATGTTCATGTAGGCGCGCAGAGTGTCGATCACCACCATTTCATGCCCGCGTTCGGTGCCGGCTTCGACCAGACGACGGGTGGAATACAGACGCGGATTGCGCGACAGCACAGCGATCTTCATGCAACACCTGTGGAGGAGGTAGATACCGGGAACACCGGCTTGTCTTGTACATATTTGATGCCCGGATTGACCACCAGTTGGCCGTCAATCAGGGCTTTGGAGCCGAGCAACAGGCGATAGCGCATGGACTTGCGGCAGGCGAGGGTGAACTCGACCGCCCAGACCCGATCACCGAGGGCCAGCGTGGTGCTGATCACATAACGCACCTGGGCTTGGCCGTTAGAGCTTTTAATGGTTTTGCGGGTCACCAGCGGTGCTTCGCAGCGCCGATGACGCAACTGCACCACCGTGCCCAGGTGCGCGGTGAAACGCACCCACTTCTCGCCGTTGCGTTCGAATGGCTCGATGTCGGTGGCGTGCAGGCTGGAGGTGCTGGCGCCGGTGTCGATTTTCGCGCGCAGGCCGGCCACTCCCAGATCCGGGAGCGCCACCCACTCGCGCAGACCGACAACGGTCAAATGATCAAATGTCTTCAAAAAAGTGCTCAACCGTGACAACCGCTCAGCCCGCACGGGGCCGGATTCGCGGTATTCACGCAGAATAATGGTTAAAAGGCGACAGATATCTACAGCCCGAATCACCGACGCCAGCAGCAGGCGTCGGATGCTGCGTAGTGTAATCCGGGACGGCGTAATTCATGGCACGACAGAAACGGTAGTACAGTTCATCAATATTTCAGAATGAGGAAATTCCATGGCACAAAAAAGCGAAGAGGACGACAAGGTCCGTCTCGATAAGTGGTTGTGGGCGGCGCGTTTTTATAAAACCCGGGCCTTGGCCAAAGCCGCGATCGAGAGTGGCAAGGTGCATTGTCGAGGCGAGCGCTGCAAGCCTGGCAAAGAGCCACGTATTGGCGATGAGTTCGAGATTCGCACCGGCTTCGAAGTGCGCACGGTGAAGGTCGAGGTCTTGTCGATCATACGGCGCGGCGCACCCGAAGCGCAGACGTTATATTCCGAGACTGAAGCCAGTGTGGCCAAACGGGAAGCTGCTGCGGCGATGCGCAAGGCCGGCGCGCTGGGTGTGAGCACCGACGGCAAACCGAGCAAGAAGCAACGACGGGATCTGTTTAAATTTCGTGGGAACAGCAGCGACTAGGATGATTGCTTGAAGTTGTTTGTGCTGAAGCCATCGCGGGCAAGCCACGCTCCCACAGGTTTTCGGTGTCCACGATCTGTGGGTTTACTGAAGATCACTGTGGGAGCGTGGCTCGCCAGACTTGATGCGATAATCAGACGCTACGCACCACACTCATCCGCGAAACCACCGGCAACTTGCCCAGCAAACGGAAAATCGGCGCTGTGACCTTCAGCCAGAAATTCGCCGCGTGATAGGCGAACGGCGTGTAATAACCCCAGCCCAACGCCCACACCGCCAGCAGCATACCGCCGATGTAATCGTCCTGACCCCAATGCGCGCCGGCTACCAGACGCGGCAACATGAACAGCAGCGCCAGGCCCCAAATCGTGAGGAACTGACCGCGGGTGCGGCTGAACACGCCCATGAACAGCGCCCAGATCAGCAACACCGACGCGTGGTCACCGGGGAAACTCTGACTCGAGCGATCCTTCAGCTCCCAGGCCTTTTCCAGGTGCGGGAAGTAGTCACTCAGATGGACAGCGCCTTCCAGCACCATCGATGGGCTGCTGTGTTGCCAGTCCATGTGGTCGGCGAACTTGGAAAACAGTGCGCGGATGATCACCATCAGCAGCAGAATCGAGAAAAAACCGAAGAAGGCGCGACGCACGTCAATCGCCTTGAACACCCAGTCGCCCTTGATCAGCAGCGTCAGCAGGATCAGACCGACGACGATATCGAACGGACGCAGACTTGCAATTGCCCAGGTGTGGAGCCATATGGGGTTGCTGGCCAGTGGTGCATTGAGCGAGCGAAACAGCCACTCGTCGAAAATCACACACAGCATCTGGCCCGTAGGCCATAACCAGAAAGCCAGTAGTGCCAGTGGCACCACATTACACAGAACCAGCCGGCCGAGGTTCCACCTTGATTGGAACAAACCCGGATTGTTCATAAAATGCCTCCCGTGGCTGAACATGTCGCACCCCATGGGGTGCGCAGAAGCGCGGGATTTTCATCTTTTGTAACCATTTTGTCATCAATTCAGATACCCAGACCTATGACCGACCTAGCGGATACCGATTTCACCCAACGCTTCATCTTCGATGACAGCGACACTCGCGGCGAGCTGGTGGCGCTGGAACGCAGCTACGCCGAAGTTCTTGCCAAGCACCCGTACCCGGAGCCGGTCGCGCAGTTGCTGGGCGAACTGATGGCGGCCGCCTCGTTGCTGGTGGGCACTCTGAAGTTCGACGGCTTGCTGATTCTGCAGGCGCGCTCTGAAGGGCCGATTCCGATGTTGATGATCGAGTGCTCAAGCGAGCGTGAAATCCGTGGCCTGGCCCGTTATCACGCCGACCAGATCGCCCCGGATGCGACCCTCGCGGACCTGATGCCGAACGGCGTGCTTGCTCTGACGATCGACCCGAATGTAGGCCAGCGCTATCAGGGCATTGTCGACCTGGATGGGGAAAACCTTTCCGAGTGCTTCACCAACTACTTCGTCATGTCGCAACAGGTCGGGACGCGCTTCTGGTTGTACGCCGACGGCCGTCGCGCCCGTGGCATGCTCCTGCAACAACTGCCGGCCGACCGGCTGAAAGACGAAGATGAACGCGCCGCCAGCTGGCAGCACCTCACCGCATTGGCCAGCACCTTGACTGCCGATGAGTTGTTGAGCCTGGACAACGAAACCGTCCTGCACCGCCTTTACCATGAAGAGCAAGTGCGCCTGTTCGATGTGCAGAACCTGCGCTTCCGTTGCAGCTGCTCGCGGGAACGCTCGGGCAATGCGCTGGTCAGTCTGGGTCTGGAAGATGCGCAGGCGCTGGTGGTCGAACGCGGTGGGGAAATCGAGATCGATTGCCAGTTCTGCAACCAGCAGTACCTGTTCGATGCGACTGATGTTGCTCAATTGTTCGCTGGCGCAGGCGTCGACACCCCGTCAGATACCCGGCACTAAAACGGTTCAGCGCAGGTAAATTCACTGCGTAACGACGGAATTTCGCCGTTACGACGGGAGGACCCTACTCTTTTTGGGCTTTTCTGGCATAATCCGGCCCACTTTTTTCGCGGTAGTAGTGCACGACTTTCTACTACAAAACGTTTGGAGCACACTCGGCCGCTGGCCGACGGGGAACCTCATGACGCAAGCCAATAACGCCGTGTACACCGATCTGAGTGTTGATGATCTGGTAAAAGAAGCCCTGAACCGCGGTGAGGGCGAGCTTGCCGATACCGGCGCGCTGGTTGTTCGCACCGGTCACCGCACCGGTCGTTCGCCGGTTGACCGTTTCATCGTTGAAGAGCCTTCCACCCAGGCCGCTATCGCCTGGGGCCCGATCAACCGCAAGTTCCCGGCCGACAAGTTCGACGCGCTGTGGGCTCGTGTCGAGGCGTTCAACAACGCGCAAGAGCACTTTGTTTCCCACGTGCATGTAGGCGCGGCGGAAGATCACTACCTGGCCGTGAAAATGACCACCCAGACTGCCTGGCAGAACCTGTTCGGTCGTTGCCTGTTCATCAACCCGGCGCAGTACAACCCGGCCGGGCGTGAAGAGTGGCAAGTGCTCAACGTGGCCAACTTCGAGTGCGTGCCTGAGCGTGACGGCACCAACTCCGACGGTTGCGTGATCATCAACTTCGCGCAGAAGAAAGTGCTGATCGCCGGCATGCGTTACGCCGGTGAAATGAAGAAAGCCATGTTCTCCGTGCAGAACTTCCTGCTGCCGGCCGCTGACGTGCTGCCAATGCACTGCGCTGCCAACATCGGCGAAGAAGGCGACGTAACCCTGTTCTTCGGTCTGTCGGGCACCGGTAAAACCACCCTCTCGGCCGATGAAAGCCGTTACCTGATCGGTGACGACGAACACGGCTGGGGCGAAGGCGTGGTGTTCAACATCGAAGGCGGTTGCTATGCCAAGTGCATCGACTTGTCCGAGAAGAACGAGCCGGTCATCTGGAAAGCCATCAAGCACGGTGCGGTGCTGGAAAACGTGGTCATCGACGACGCCAAGCACGCCGACTACGCCGATGTCAGCCTGACCCAGAACAGCCGCGCGGCCTACCCGCTGGAGCACGTTGCCAAGCGTTCCGAGAAGAACCTGGGCGGCGAGCCAAATGCGGTGATCTTCCTGACCTGCGACCTGACCGGCGTGCTGCCGCCAGTGTCGATCCTCAACGAAGAACAAGCGGCGTACCACTTCCTGTCCGGCTACACCGCATTGGTGGGCTCGACTGAAATGGGTTCGGGCAGCGGCATCAAGTCAACCTTCTCCACCTGCTTCGGCGCACCGTTTTTCCCGCGTCCGGCTGGCGAATACGCCGAGCTGCTGATCAAGCGCATCCGCGGCTTCGGTTCCAAGGTCTACCTGGTCAACACCGGCTGGACCGGCGGTGGCTACGGCGTCGGCAAACGCTTCAACATCCCGACCACCCGTGCCGTGATCGCTGCGATCCAGAGCGGCGCGTTGATCGGTGCCGCTACCGAACACCTGGACACCATCAACCTCGACGTGCCGCTGGCCGTACCGGGCGTGGAAACCAACCTGCTCAACCCACGCAACACCTGGGCTGACAAGGCTGCGTACGACGAAGCTGCCAAGGCTCTGGCCGGTCTGTTCATCGAGAACTTCAAGAAGTTCGAAGTGAGCGATGCGATCAAGGTTGCCGGGCCTAAGTTGTAAGACTGAATTGTAGCGAATGAAAAAGCCGCCTCTTGGGGCGGCTTTTTCATTCACACTTTTTTATCGCGTTTAGTCGTGTGATAGCAATTTTGCATGTCGCAATTTGCGTGAGATATAAGACTAGTGATTTGCTGCTCGTTTCGATCGAATAGATTGTTAGGAAGGGGTGAGGAGGGGGCCCCTGGCTGACGATGCCAGACGAAAGCAACAATGCATCCTTGCTTAGCAGGCCAGCGCATTCAGTACGTGAACCGGGTCGTTATGAATGGCTTTTAGCAAGGCTTTGGCAGGCCCTGTTGGCTCACGACGACCCTGTTCCCAATTTCGTAGAGTGCCGAGCTGGACGTCGATCAGTGCCGCAAATTTGGCCTGGGTCAAACCGGTAGCTTTACGAATTTCTTTGACCTGCAATGCATCAACGTGGAATTCGCGAGAAGGTGTGCGCTCGCCTCGTACGATCTCGTCCATCTCTTGCACACTTTCCATCAGCTCATCAAAAAATTTGCTCATGGTCATCTCCATTTTTCGATCAAGACCTTGAGTGCTTTACGCTCATCGTTGGACAGATCGTGTTGTTCATTTTTAGGGTAGATCATCAATAACCCGATTTGTGACGCCGAAACGAAGTGGTAGTAAATAACCCGTGCTCCGCCTCGCTTGCCGTGTCCTTTCGCTGCGATTCGGGTTTTGCGAATCCCGCCTGTGCCTTCAATTACATCGCCAATCGAAGGGCTTACAACCAGTTGCCTCTGAAAAGCGGCGTACGTGTCATCGTCCAGAAGCTCTTTTACTCGGCGGGTAAAGATCCGAGTCTCAATAAAAATCATCGTGAATGTACGCCATTGGCTTACCTTCCAGCAATGCTGAAGGGATTTGAGTAGATGACTGGTAAGTGATCGTTCTCATGTCGAACATGGGAACGATCTGATCACTCAACCTCAGACTGGAGCTTTCCAGTTGAGCATTCGTTGCTGGGCGACCTGTAACAGGTCAAAGCCGTCTTTGGTCAGCAGATAAAGGGCGTGGGTGATGTGCGGTATGTCTTCGTCGGCGTGTTTGAAGCAGAGGCAGTAGAGAGTTTGGAGCAGGTCGCTTGAGGCGCGCAAGCGCTGGACGGCGCATTCGAGGATGTCTTGCGGGTTGGCTTCGGTGTCGATGATCAGGGGCTTGGTGTCGGTGAGGTTGGTATCAAGTGGGCGGTAGCGATCGTTGGGGAACTGGTTCCATGATTTCATTGGTTAGACTCTCTCAAGTATCCGAAGAACCGCCAACATCATGACCAAACGATAGGAGGCGGACTGTGTTCGGGTTGGTCAACCAGAGAGAGAGAACTCCAGGTACGCCGAAGCGTCCCAAACACAGCCGCCATAAAGCGTGCCGCATGAATCAGGCGGCAAGCATACAAGGGCATGCGAAGTTTCTCTCTAATTTTCAGGTGACCAAACCCGAGTCGCTGATTTGGCAGCGACAGTCACGACTATAGATTTGAGCTAACAAACGGCGATAGCCGATAAGGCATCACTTCATGTAGGACGCGGACGAAGATCCAATAGGCTCATTCCTACGGATTTTTGCGTGTTCTCAACAGTTCACGTTTCGCCGCCATCAAGCGTCTCGACTCTTCATCGGGGATGCTTGGCCGGGGATCATCAATGCTTTTCCGAACTTGCCGAGTGATCCATTCTTTGTAGCTCTCCTCGTCGTAGTGAGGTTCAATTCCGTCAGTGAATATATCCATCGTTTAACTCTCCCGTGATTGCGTTTACGCCTGTTGCCAGCCCCGTCTCAACGAATCGCCCGATACCCTTCAACATCCAGCACACTCGTAGTCAGCCCGGTCGCCGGAGTGTAGATCGTGCCTTTCACCGTCGAGAACGGCACGCCTTTGCTGCCCAGCGAAACGTAGCGCTCGCCTTGATCCAGCTCGGTGAACCAGGTGTAGGAGCACTTTTCCATGGCCTTGTATTTCGCTGCGGCGTTGACGATGGCGGCGGTGTGGTTGCGAAGGTCGGCGTCGGTGAGGTTGAGGTTCTTTTCGAGGGCGGTGCCCCAGCGTTTCAGGCAGACCTCGGCAAAGTGGCGGACGATGAGGCCGGGTTCGGCCAGCACTTTTGGACCACTGTTGCCGTCGGCAGAAGCGTTACCGACCAGGGTGGCGTGACGGCCGGGTATGGGGAAGATGCTGGTTTTGGTGCCGGTGGCGGTTTGCGGAATGACACAGCTGAAGCCTTTCGAGCGCTCATCGCGGGCGTAGAAACCGACATACTCTTTGACGTTGGCATTGAGTTTGACGCGATGTGCCTGGAAGTTGCCGATGCCGGGTACCGGGTCAATGGCGAAGATATTTACCGGAATGTTCTTCAAGGCACTGTCTTTAAACATCGCGTTGGCCAGCATGTGGCAACTGATACCGCCACGGCTCCAACCGACCAGATTCACTTTGGTTGGAAGAATGCCGTCTTTGCGGAATGTCTTGATGATTTGCTCCTGCAACTTCTGTTGGGTGATGCTGCGTTCGCCGTAGTTGTAGTTGCGCCAGAACCAGGAGCCTTCGGCTTTAACATCTTCTATGGGAATGCCGGCGGCTTTCAGGCGGTTGTATTCCGCTTCGGTCAGTTGCTTGCGTTCCCAGTCGCATTTGCCTTTGATGATGTTCATCGCATGCAGCACGTTTTCCTCCCAGCCCTTGCCGAACAGCGTGCCGCTGAGGCCATAGTCGGAGGACTTGGTGAACAGCTCATCAGCTTGCAGGTTACTGGTACCGGGTCCATCGATCACAATCCATTCCGCGAACTCGCGGCCAGCGTGGTGCGAAGCGAGGGTGGATACCAGTTCGCCGTTCCAGTAGTTGGCATTGGTTGTATCGAACTTGGTGGAGCCGGTGCCGCAAAAGAAAATAGTTAGTGTGGTCATGATACTGCTCTTGATGAATGTAAGAGCAAGCAGGCTAGTTCTGAATATTATTGATTTAAAGCTATTAGTTGTTGCGTTGTTTGTGCATACAAGACTTACGAGTGATTTGAAAGTTGTAGTTTTGCCACTTCGAGAATTTCACAGCCGTCTTGAGTCAATAAATACAAGGCGTTGACGATATTAGGGATGTCTTTGACATCGGCCTGTTTGAAACACAAACAGTAAAGAGTCTCCAGCAAATCGCTGGCGGCACGCAGACGTTGATGCGCCGCGTCGAGCAGATCGCCATGACTGGCCTGGGTATCGATGGTCAGTACCGGATGATCGTTGTAGTTGCTTTTGAGGGGATGAAAACGAGGGGGCAGCGGGTCGTGCATATTCATGGTGAGGCGTGTCCTGTGCGAAGTCGTTCAGCCGCGCCGGCCACTATAGAAGTGCGTGGCGAGGCGTCACAAGAGCACCGCGATGGACAGAGTTCGTAGGGGTTTTTCCGGGATTCGGGCATTTGCCCTACATGATTTCCTGGCTTTTTCGAGGTGAAACCCTTAGCGCCGACATTTCCCACGCAATTCACAGGCGTTTCATGGGAAACCTCTGTATTGTGCGCGCCAGAATCTGTAGGGCGTTTCCAAACGTCCGATACGCGCTTGAAGGGAATTGAGTATGCAGTGGCTAAGAATGGCCTCGATTTTATTGCTATGGGCCAGTGGTTGCCGTTTGGCTGGGGCCTCTGATCCTGGCAACGGCTGGATATTTGTCGACCTGCAGCGCACCGGCTGGCCCGATGCACTTTCCAGTCAGGCCAGCATCGATACCGCGTCACGCGCCGAGGTATTGATATTCGCCAAGGCTCTGTTGGCGAGCGAAGCGCTGGATGAGGGTGGGCTGCAACGGCAGTTGGGTGTGCCGCATGTGCAGCTCAAGTCGGTTCGCCAGGTGCGCGAGGGGCTGTGGGATCGTTTGCTCAGCGTCTATCGCAATGCCAGTCGGGACTGTGACGAACAGCTGTTCTGTCCGCGAGTACGCAGCGTAGCGGATCTGCGGCAACTGGCAGCAGCGTTCACCGGCGACATCAGTCCGGCCCATGCACAGTGGGCAAGCAGGAGTCGGGGCGTGCATGAGCAGGAATTGAATGCGCAACTTCGGGTGGCCGTGCTACGTCCATAGCCGGCCGTAACCCAAACTCACGTGGTGGCCACCTGATCTGCGGTGGCGCACATTGCGAGCGGCGGAAGATCATCGGGCACTTGCATGCATCCTCCCAGCAACAGCGATGCGAGAGTGAGGATGACGAGGGATTTCGGTCTGGCGGGCATGTTCATTCCTTGAGTTGATCCACATGGGTCGGCCGTCCTGGCGCGACGCTCGTTTCGTGGCTGCGGTGCACGTTACCTTCGTTGCTGTCAGGCCTGCGAGCAGCAAATTGTTTCCTTTGTTGATCCGGTGGCACCCAGCCCGGCGCTGTATCATCCCGTATCGAATTGACCCCGTCCTTTTCTCGACGCGCTGCGATCGCCCGCTAGGCTGTTGGCATCACAGCGGTCAACGGAGTGACAGCGCATGTACCACACCCTGGAACAGGTTTTCGGTTATCCACAGTTTCGACCCGGACAGGAAGCGGCGATAAGTGCCGTACTGGCCGGGCGCTCGGCGGCAGCGATTTTTCCCACTGGTTCCGGTAAGTCGTTGTGCTATCAAGTACCGGCATTGTTGCTGCCACACCTGACTCTGGTGGTGTCGCCGCTGCTGGCGCTGATGCAGGATCAACTGGCCTTCCTCAAGCGTCACGGCATCAGTGCCGGCAGCATCGATTCGGCGCAAAGCCGTGATGACGCCAATGACGTCATGACGCGTGCCCGTTCGGGTGATTTGAAGATTCTGATGATCTCGGTGGAGCGCTTGAAGAACGAGCGCTTTCGCCACTTCTTGCAGCAGGTGCCGATTTCGCTGCTGGTGGTCGACGAGGCCCACTGCATCTCGGAATGGGGTCACAACTTCCGTCCTGACTACCTGAAGCTGCCGGACTACCAGCGCCAGTTCAACATCCCGCAAACCTTGCTGCTGACAGCCACGGCCACACCGAAAGTGATTGCCGACATGCAGGCCAGGTTCGCCGTCGCCGAAGCGGATGTGGTGACCACCGGTTTCTATCGGCCCAACCTCAACCTGCTGGTGGAACCGGTTCGCGGCCAGGACAAACGCCGGCGTCTGGTGCAGTGGATGAGCGAGCGTCCAGGCCAGCCGAGCATCGTCTACGTCACCCTGCAGAAAACCGCCGAACACATCGCGGAGCATCTGGAACGAAACGGCATTCAGGCCGAGGCTTATCACGCCGGTTTGCCCAACGATCAGCGCGAGGCAATCCAGAAGCGTTTCATGGCCGGGCAATCCAATTGCATCGTCGCCACCATTGCCTTCGGCATGGGCATCGACAAGAGCGACATCCGCAACGTGGTGCATTTCGACCTGCCCAAATCCATCGAAAACTACAGTCAGGAAATCGGCCGTGCCGGGCGCGACGGGCAGCCCTCGGACTGTCTGGTACTGGCCAACCGTGACAGCCTCAGCGTGCTGGAAAACTTCGTCTACGGCGATACTCCGGAGCTTGAGGGGATTCGTTGCGTGCTGGAGGAAATGCAGGCCGCCGCGCCTGAGGGGCAGTGGGAGTTTCTGCTCGGACCGCTGGCCGATCAGAGCAACATTCGCGCGCTGCCGTTGAAGACGCTGCTGGTGCAACTGGAACTGCGCAGCTTGATCGCGCCGCGCTATGCGTATTACGCCGAATACCGGTTCAAATACCTGCTGGAGCCGGAGGCGCTGCTCGAACGTTTCGAGGGTGAGCGCAGGGATTTTGTCGCGGCCATTATCCAGACATCGAGCCGTGCACGGACCTGGGCCACGGTGAATTTCGAAGCGATGTACACGCAGTATTCGGCTGAACGCAGCCGGGTGGTCAAGGCGCTGGATTACTTCCAGGAGAAGGGCTGGGTCGAGCTTGAGAGCAAGCAGATGACCGAGGTCTACAACGTGCTGTGCAGCGATTTCGACAGCGCTGCTTTGGGCGCTGAGTTGCACGAATACTTCACCCGGCATGAACAGGCGGAAATCACCCGGATTCACGCGATGCTCGAGTTGTTCGCCACCGAGCGCTGCCTGGGCTATCGCCTGGCCGAATACTTCGGCGACCACAATGCGCCCGAGCGCTGCGGGCACTGTTCGGTGTGTAACGGGGAGGTGGCGCACTTGCCGCCTCCTCCGGAGTTGCCAGCGCTTGTGGATGAAAACTTTGCGGCGTTATGCAGTGATTTTATCCACAGGCATGAACAGCACACTGGCAGTGCAGCGACTGCCGAGCGCCTGACGCGCTTTCTCTGCGGGATCAGCGTGCCGCTGTTCACAAAGCTGAAGGCACGGACGATCTCCGGGTATGCGGCGCTGGAGGAGTATCCCTACGCCCTAGTCCGCAGCTGGAGCCAAGAACACCTCTGACCCCTGTAGGAGCTGCCGAAGGCTGCGATCTTTTGATTTTGATTTTCAAAAACAACGGTGCGCGTCAAAACCCAGAAACAAAGATCGCAGCCTTCGGCAGCTCCTGCACGATGTGGGCTTTATCCATCCGCTGAATATCACTCATCACGGTAATAAACTTCAAAAACACCCAAGGCCTGACTATGGTGAAGGCTGTCTTCGGATCGCCAACAAGAGAACAACATGAGCCAGACAGCTTTCGATATTCAGCAAGCCGCCGTGATCGGCGCGGGCACCATGGGTCGCGGGATTGTCATGTGCCTGGCCAATGCCGGCATCGCCGTGCAATGGGTGGATAACAATCCACAGATGCTTGAACAGGCACTGCAGACAGTCGCGGACACTTATGCCCACAACGTACGCCAGGGTCGGATTGACCGGACCGAAGCGGATGCACGGATTGCCCGGATCAGCGCCGCGGCGGATTACCCGGCGATCCGTAATGTCGATCTGGTAATCGAAGCGGTGTACGAAAACCTTGAACTCAAGCAACAGATCTTTCGCGAACTGGATGGCCTGCTCAGGCCTGAAGCGTTGTTGGCGAGCAACACCTCGGCGCTGGATATCGACGCGATTGCCGCTGTCACCAGACGTCCAACGCAAGTGCTTGGCCTGCATTTCTTCAGCCCTGCGCACATCATGAAGCTACTGGAAGTCGTTCGCGGCGCGCAGACCTCGCCTGCAGTTCTGGAGGCCGCACTGGCCTTGGGCAAACGCATGGGCAAGGTCAGCGTAGTGTCGGGCAACTGTCACGGTTTTATCGGCAACCGCATGCTGCATCCGTATGTGCTGGAGGCGCGCAAGATGCTGCTCGAAGGCGCTTATCCACAGCAGGTTGATGCAGTGCTGCAAGGGTTCGGCTTCGCCATGGGGCCGTTCCGAATGTATGACGTCGTCGGGATCGATCTGGAATGGCGCGCTCGCGAGCTGGCCGGCGAAGGGCAGGATGCGCCAGAGGTTCAGGTGGACAACCGCCTGTGTGAGCTGGGTCGCTTCGGGCAGAAGTCCGGCAACGGTTATTACCACTATGAGCCGGGCAGTCGTCAGGCCGAGCATGATCCTGAGGTCGATGCGCTGGTGTTGAGCGTCAGCCAAGGTCTGGGGTTTCATCGCCGTGAGATCGGGTCCGAGGAGATCCTTGAGCGCTGTCTCCTGGCGTTGGTCAACGAGGGCGCAAAGATTCTGCAGGAAGGCATCGCCGAGTCGGCGCATGACATCGATCAGGTGTACCTAAATGGCTATGGTTTTCCGGCAGAGCGAGGCGGGCCGATGGCCTGGGCGGATGATCAGGGTCTGGCAGACATTCATAAACGCCTGCTGGCGCTGGAGACCCGGCAGGGTGATCAATGGCGGCCGGCACAATTGATCGGCGAGTTGGCGGCACGAGGCAAGGGTTTTTACCTTTAGACTGGGCAGATAACTCAAGGAATCGACACTGATGTCCAACCCGATGCCGCAACGCGCCGATTACCCGCATTTCCAGCCGATTACCACCCGTTGGCATGACAACGATGCCTACGGCCACGTCAACAACGTTACCTACTACAGCTTCTTCGACACGGCAGTGAACACCTACCTGATTCAGGTGGGTGGCCTGGATATCCACAATGGCGAGGTGGTGGGGTTTGTCGTCAGTTCGGCTTGCGACTATTTCGCCTCGATTGCCTTTCCGGACCTGATCGAAGTGGGTTTGCGGGTCGGCAAACTGGGCAACAGTTCAGTGCAATACGAACTTGCGGTGTTCAAGGCTGGCGAGCAGGAAGCCTGCGCGGCGGGGCGCTTTGTGCATGTATTCGTTGATCGTGCATCGAACCAGCCGGTGGCGATCCCGGCAGGTTTGCGCGCGGCACTGGAGCGACTCGCGATTTGACCGGCAAAAAAAATCGCAGCTCGGGGGAGCTGCGATCTGGCTGTACCGGCAACGAGGTCAGGCCTCAGTCGCGGTAGTAACGGTGATGCTTGCGGTGACCATAAGCGTGGCCACGGCCCGGGTGACGGTCGCGGTAGTAGCGACGATCATCGCGGCCACGATCGTAATGGCGGTCTTCGCGATTGCTTTCGTTACCCATGTAGTTACCCAGTGCGCCACCGGCGCCGCCACCTGCGGCAGCGCCAATCAGGCTGCCGGTGGTGCCGCCCATGCTGCGGCCGACCACGTTACCGCCGGCTGCGCCCAGTGCACCACCGATGGCTGCTTCGCCACGGCTATGCTTGTTGGCGCCAACCGCACTACCACCCGCGCCGCCCAGGGCCGCGCCAATGGTTGAACCTGTGCTGCCGCCTAAAGACTGACCGACGACCGAGCCAAGAACCCCGCCCAATGCGCCGCCCACACCTGCTTCGGTGGTGCCTCCGGCAGAAGCGAAGCCACTGACCAGGCCAAGGGACAACAAGAGAATCGAGGAGAACTTCATAGAGGAGCCTCAAAGGGATGACGGCGCCGATCCTGAGGCCGTGTAACAAGGCTGACAATCGAAATCCGACGAATAGCACGACCTGTATACAATTTTGCAAGTTACTGTTTTGTATGCGGAACTTAAGCGATTTTCGCCGGTCTTTAGCTACTTCGGACAGGCCGCTTTTGTGAAAAAGCGGCCTTTTTTGTGGGCGTTTGAAAAGCACAAGCGAAAAGATCGCAGCCTGCGCCAGCTCCTACAGGGATCGATGTAGGAGCTGGCGCAGGCTGCGATCTTTTGATTTTCAATTAAGCAGATTTAGCCATGATCAGCCCAGTCTCGCTCGCCGCTTCCAGGCGGATCGCAATGAACTTCGACGTCGGTGTATGGCTGCCATCCCCGGTGCTCTCCAGCGGCACCAGCGGGTTCACTTCGGGGTAATACGCCGCTGCCTGCCCTGCCGGAATATCGAACGCCAACAAGGTGAAGCCCTTTACCCGACGCTCACGGCCATCGTCCCACAGCGACACGATGTCGGCCTTCTGCCCCGGACGGAAGCCCAGGCGAATGATGTCGGCCTCGTTGGCGAACAGCACGTCGCGCTGGCCTTTGACCCCGCGATAACGGTCATCAAGGCCATAGATCGTGGTGTTGTACTGATCGTGGGAGCGCATCGATTGCAGGATCAGGTCCGGCAGTTGCCCGGTGGCACGGGTGCGTTCGTGCACCAGATCCTTGGGCAATTGGTTGGCGCGGAAATTGGCGCGGCCCGACGGGGTGTTCCACTTGCGGGCGCCGGCGCTGTTGCCGAGGTAGAAGCCGCCCGGATTCTTGATCTTCTCATTGAAGTCTTTGAAGTTCGGGATGGTGTCGGCGATCAGCTCACGAATGCGCCCGTAATCGGCCACCAGCCAGTTCCAGTCCACCGGTTTGCTGCCCAGCGTGGCGGCGGCGATCCCGGCGATAATCGCCGGCTCCGAGCGCATCTGGTTCGACAGTGGCTGCAACTGGCCGTTGGAGGCGTGGACCATGCTGAACGAGTCTTCCACGGTGACCGCTTGCGGGCCTTCGGACTGGATGTCGATGTCGGTCCGGCCCAGGCACGGCAGGATCAAGGCGTCTTTACCGTGGGCCAGGTGGCTGCGGTTGAGCTTGGTGCTGATCTGCACGGTGAGGTCGCAGTTGCTCAGCGCCGCGAAGGTGCGCGGGCTGTCCGGCGTGGCCTGGGCGAAGTTGCCGCCCAGACCGATGAAGACCTTGGCGCGGCCTTCGGCCATGGCGTGAATCGCCTCGACCACGTTGTGCCCGTTTTCACGCGGCACCTTGAACTGGAAGCGCCGCTCCAGCGAATCGAGAAACGCCACTGGCGGCCGCTCGTTGATGCCCATGGTGCGGTCGCCCTGCACGTTACTGTGGCCGCGCACCGGGCACAGGCCGGCGCCAGGCTTGCCGATGTTGCCGCGCAGCAGCATCAGGTTGGCGATTTCCTGAATGGTCGGCACCGAATGACGATGCTGGGTGATGCCCATCGCCCAGCACATGATCACGTTCTTGCCCTTGGCGTACATGCGCGCGGCTTGTTCGATCTCGACCAGCGTCAGTCCGGATTGCTCGATGATCTGCTCCCACGGCGTGTCATCCACCACGCCCAGATACTCCAGCACGTTGGCGCTGTGGGCGTTGAGGAAGTCATGATCGAACACCGCCGGCTCACCCGCTTTCTGCGCATCGCGCTCCCACTGCAGCAGGAACTTGGCCATGCCGCGCAGCAGCGCCATGTCGCCGCCCAGCGCCGGACGGAAATACGCGGTGTTGGTCGGCTTGTCGCCGTTGGTGAGCATTTCCAGCGGATGTTGTGGATGCTGGAAGCGCTCCAGACCGCGCTCTTTCAGCGGGTTGATGCACACCACTTGCGCGCCACGTTTCACCGCTTCGCGCAGTGGTTCGAGCATCCGTGGGTGGTTGGTGCCGGGGTTCTGGCCCCAGACGAAAATCGCATCGGCGTGTTCGAAATCGTCGAAGGTCACGGTGCCTTTGCCGACGCCAACACTCTGCGCCAGGGCCACACCGCTGGCCTCATGGCACATGTTCGAGCAGTCGGGGAAATTGTTGGTGCCGAAAGCGCGCACGAACAGTTGGTACAGATACGCCGCTTCGTTGCTGGCACGACCCGAGGTGTAGAACTCGGCCTGGTCCGGACTCGACAGCGCTCGCAGGTGCTTGCCGATCAGGGCGAAGGCATCGTCCCAGGCGATCGGCTTGTAGCGGTCGGTCTGGGCGTCGTAGACCATTGGCTCGGTCAGGCGGCCCTGATATTCCAGCCAGTAGTCGCTCTGCTCCAGCAACGAGGTGACGCTGTGCTTGGCGAAGAATTTGCCGTCCACCCGGCGCTTGGTCGCTTCCCAGTTCACCGCTTTGGCGCCGTTCTCGCAGAACTTGACCATGCCGCTTTCCGGCGAGTCGCCCCAGGCGCAACCCGGGCAGTCGAAGCCGCCGTTCTGGTTGGTCTTGAGCATCATGCGCAGGTTTTTCAGCGCGTTGTCGCTGGTCAACCAGGCCTGGGCCACGCTGATCAGGGCGCCCCAGCCGCCGGCAGGACCCTTGTAGGGCTTGTAGCGCGGGACGGGTTTCTGGTCGGCTTGATGATGTTGGCTCACGCTTGGTTCTCCATCGCTGGGCTGTAGACCCGCGGCGCATTCTTCTGCGGCAGGTGGATGAGATTGAGGTTGTGGCGCCGGGCCCATTGCACGGCAAGGCCGGTAGGTGCGGACAGGCTGACCAGGGTCTGGATGCCAGCGCGCAGGACTTTCTGGATCAATTCGAGGCTGCAACGGCTGGTGACGATTGCCAGGCCGCCGTCTGTGGCTATCTTCTGGCGGATCAGGCCGCCGATCAGTTTGTCGAGGGCGTTGTGTCGGCCGATGTCTTCGCGGCCCAGCAGCAATTCACCGCTGGCGTTCATGAACACTGCCGCATGAACTGCGCCGCAATGCTGGCCGAGTGGCTGAAACGCGCCGATGCGCTGGCGCAGGCCGTCGAGCCATGCAGCAGGCGGCAAGGGTGCGCCGGGAAGGACGTTCAGATCGGGTAACGCTTGCTCGACTGCTTCAACTCCGCACAACCCACAGCCGCTGGTGCCGGCCAGTTGCCGACGTTGTTGCTTGAGATTCCAGAAGGCGCGGTTGGCGATGGTCACTTGCGCGTATTGCGCGGAGCCTGCGCCGGTCAACTGCAGGTCATAGATGTCGCTGGGGTCCTCGATGATGCCGCTGCCGAGGCTGAAGCCGACGATGAAGTCTTCGAGGTCGGTCGGGGTCACCAGCATCACCGCCTGGCTGATACCGTTGTAGGCAATCGCCAGCGCGACTTCCTCGGCGAGCGCGGTGCTGGCCGATTCCACGAGGGGCAGATCGCTGTAGCTGTAGGTCTGGCTGGCGGCGGGCGCAGGCGTTTCGAGTGCAGGCGCCGCGCAGGCCGGGCGCTTGGCGTTCATGGCATCACCGACGGATTGATCAACGTTAAGCCTAGGCGCGGCAACTTGTCGCGTCTAATCGTTACTGTCGATCTAATGATAGACGCCGTCGATGAAGGTTCTGCAATTCAAGGTCATTGGTCGGTCTGGAACCGCGTGTGTATGGCGTGGTCTAGGCTTTGACGTCTGGAACCCAAATCAAGGAGTGTGCGCAATGAGTCTTTTAAGCTTTGTGAAAGAGGCCGGCGAAAAATTGATCGACCTGCTGACCCCGGGCAACGCCAATGCCAGCGAGCAGTTGAAGGAACATATCAGCAAGGTCGGCTTGGGCAATCCGAATGTTCAAGCCACCGTGGACGGCGACAAGGTCACGGTCACCGGTGAAGTGGCGAGCCAGGAGGAGAAAGAAAAGATTCTTCTGGCGGTGGGTAACATTGCCGGTGTAGGCAGCGTTGATGATCAGATCACCGTGACCGGTCCGGTGGTAGTGGCTGCCGAGTTTGTTGAAGTCAAAGCCGGGGACACGCTCAGTGCGATCTCGTTGCGGGTTTACGGCAACGCCAACCAATACCAGAAAATCTTCGAAGCCAACAAACCGATGCTCAAGGATGTGAACAAGATTTATCCAGGGCAGAAGCTGCGTATTCCGAAGTAACACAAAACTCTGTAGGAGCTGCCGCAGGTTGCGATCTTTTGACTTTGATTATTAAAAACAAGATCAAAAGATCGCAGCCTGCGGCAGCTCCTACAGTTGTAATCAAAGGCCTGCGATCAACTCGCGATAATCCTCAACTGCTGCAAACTCGGCGGTGTCCTTCGGCCCTTTGCGGCTGTCCGGCTCCTTGACCGCCAGCAGGTGCGCTACGCCAAAGTTCCGTGCACTGCGCAGGATCGGCAAGGTGTCATCAATGAACAGACTGCGCACCGGATCAAACCCGATATCCGCCTGCAAGGCCTCCCAGAACTGCGGGTTCTCTTTGGGGAAACCGTAATCGTGGGAGCTGATCAGCCGTTCGAAATACGGCGCCAGCTCGATCCGCTCCAGTTTCAACGATAGCGAATCGCGGTGGGCGTTGGTGATCATGATCACTCGTTTGCCGGCGTTTTTGATCGCTTGCAGAAAGGTGTCGGCATCCGGGCGCAGGGCGATCAGGTGCGCGGTTTCCAGCTTCAGTTCACGCACCGAAAGCTGCAGTTCGCTGCTCCAGAAATCCAGGCAGTACCACTGCAACTGACCGGCGTGGCGCTCGAACAGCGGCTGCAATTCCATGTCGGCCATGGCCCGGCTCACCCCGTGCAATTCGGCGTAGCGTTGCGGCAGATGTTCCAGCCAGAAATGGTTGTCGAAATGCAGGTCCAGCAGGGTACCGTCCATGTCCAGCAGGACGGTATCGATGTCAGACCAGGGTAAAGAAGGCATGGCAACGTCTCGAGCGGTAGAAAGATATCCGACACAAACAATCGGGAAAGCCGCGTTATAGTAGCGCGTTCACGCCAAGGAGCTTTGCATGCGCCAGAAACCCACTGTACTCGCCCGCGAGATTGTCGCCACCAGTCGCCTGTTTTGCGTCGAAGAACTGAAGCTGCGTTTTTCCAATGGCGTGGAGCGCACCTACGAGCGTCTGGTCGGCAAGGGTGCGGGATATGGCGCGGTGATGATCGTGGCCATGCTCGATAACGAGCACGCGGTGCTGGTCGAGGAATACTGTGGCGGCACCGATGAGTACGAACTGTCCCTGCCCAAAGGCTTGATCGAGCCGGGCGAGGACGTGCTGGCGGCGGCCGAGCGCGAGCTCAAGGAAGAGGCCGGGTTCGGCGCTCGCCAGCTGGAACATCTGACCGAGCTGTCGCTGTCGCCCGGTTACATGAGCCAGAAGATCCAGGTGGTGCTGGCCACCGATCTCTACGAAGAACGTCTGGAGGGCGACGAGCCGGAGCCGATGCGGGTCGACAAGGTCAACCTGAGAGAGCTGTCTGCGCTGGCGCAAAACCCGCAATTTTCCGAAGGGCGCGCCTTGGCAGCGTTGTACCTGACTCGCGATCTGCTGACACAACGCGGGTTCTTTCAGGCATGAGTGAGACGTCGATGAATTATCCCCATCCGTTGATGGCGCCGGTGGTTGAGCTGGCATTGCGCGCTGGCGAGGCGATCCTGCCATTCTGGCGCGTCGGTGTTGAAGTCACCGCGAAGTCCGATGATTCCCCGGTGACGGCCGCGGACATCGCCGCACACAACGTGATTGTTGCCGGGTTGACTGCGCTGGACTCGAGCATTCCGATCCTGTCCGAAGAAGACGCCAACATCCCACAGAGTGTGCGCGCCGGGTGGCAGCGCTGGTGGCTGGTGGATCCGCTGGATGGCACCAAGGAGTTCATCAGTGGCAGCGAAGAGTACACCGTCAACATCGCCCTGATCGAAAACGGTCGGGTGGTATTTGGCGTGGTGTCGATGCCGACCAATGGCCGGTTCTATGTCGGCGGTGCCGGACTTGGCGCATGGCGCGGCGACCAGGGCGCAACGCCGGTCGCGATCCAGGTGCGGGATGTGCTCGCGCCGGGTCAAGCGTTCACCGTGGTGGCCAGTCGTCGGCATTCCAGCCCGGAGCAGGAGCGTTTGCTCGCGGGGCTCAGTGCCAGCCTGGGCGAGCTGCAACTGGCGAACATCGGCAGCTCCCTGAAGTTCTGCCTGTTGGCGGAAGGGGCGGCGGATTGTTATCCACGGCTGGCGCCGACTTCGCAGTGGGACACGGCGGCGGCGCAAGGTGTGCTTGAGGGCGCGGGTGGCGAGGTGCTGGATCTGCGGGGTGAGGCGTTCTGTTATCCCGCGCGTGAATCGTTACTGAATGAGTTCTTTTTGGCGTTGCCGGCGAAGGCGGCTTGGCGGTCGAGACTGTTGGAATTGGCGCGCTCCTGAGTCATGCACAGCGCATTGTGGCGAGGGGATTTATCCCCGATGGACTGCGTAGCGGTCCCAATCCATGTACGACACGAATCGCGACTGCTGCGCAGTCGATCGGGGATAAATCCCCTCGCCACAAGTGAATGGTGCATCACTGAAGACTCAGCGGTGCAAAACGTATTGCCCGCTGAACGTGACCGCATCCTCATCACTACCGGTATTGACGATCCGCGTCTCAAGCGTCAACCGCGCCCGCCCGTAGCGTTGATACATCGCCACAAATTTTTTCCACACCGCTGCCGGTGGCGCCGGGCAAATCGCCGTGGCATCGCCGGTCACCGGTAGCGGATAGCTGATCTGGCCTTCCTGAATCACGATGTGTCCGTCTTCGATGCCTTGCTCTTTCAGGCGCAAATGCAGCCAGCCCCAACCCGACAGCACTGCGCCGCAGTAAAGGCTGCCGCCGAACATGGTGCTCTTGTGATTGACGTTGGGCGCCAGCGGCAGGTGCAGGCTCAGTTGTTGCTCGTGCCAGTCGAGGACTTTGAGGCCCATCTCGCGGGTCAGCGGAATGTCGTGATGCAGAACCGATTCCAGATAACGGCTGTCGCGGTTCATTCGGCTTCATCTCCGTGGGCGTTGCTGTCGGCGAAGCTCAAGCCGTGCTTGCGCAGTTTGTCATGCAGGGTTTTGCGCGGAATGCCCAGGGCTTCGGCGAGGCTGCGCACCGAGCTGTGCGGGCGTGCCAGCTCGGCGGCGATCAAGGATTTTTCAAAGTTTTCCACTTGCTCACTGAGGCCGCCGCTGATGACTTCCACAGTGGTGCCGCCACCTTCGACGCCACTGTTATCCAGCGCCAGTTCCAGGCCAAGGGCGAAACGCTCGGCGGCGTTCTGCAGTTCGCGCACGTTGCCCGGCCAGGTGTGACGCAGCAGCACCGCGCGTTGCGCCGGTTGCAGTTCATGCGGCGGTAAACCATGGCGAGCGCTGGCTTCATCGGCGTAATGCTGGAACAACACCAGTGCATCTTCGCCGCGTTCGCGCAGTGGCGGAATGCGCAGCGGTGCGACGTTGAGGCGGTAATACAAGTCGGCGCGGAAGCGTCCTTGATCAGCCGCCTGGCGCAGGTCTTCCTTGGTCGCGGCGATGACGCGAATGTCCAGCGGGATCAACTGATTGCCACCCAGCCGCTCGACCACCCGCTCTTGCAACATGCGCAGCAGTTTCACCTGCACGTCCATGCTCATGCTTTCGATTTCATCGAGGAACAACGTGCCGCCGTTGGCGAATTCGAACTTGCCGATCCGGCGTTTCTGCGCGCCGGTGAAGGCGCCCGGCTCATGCCCGAACAGTTCGCTTTCGACCACCGATTCGGCCAGCGCCCCGGCGTTGATTGCCACGAACGGGCCGTTACGCCGGCTCGACAAGTCGTGCAGCGCACGGGCCACGACCTCTTTGCCGGCGCCGGTTTCACCGAGAATCAGCACGTCAGCCTTGGTCGCCGCCAGTGCGCCGATCTGCTCGCGAAGGCGCAACATCGGCGCCGAATGGCCGACCAGCCGCGCGCTTAATTCATTGCGATCGCTCAAGGCCAGGCGCAGGCTGCGGTTGTCCAGCACCAGGCGGCGCAGGGCCAAAGCGCGGCGCACGCTATCGAGCAGCGCGTCACTGGCGAACGGTTTTTCCAGGAAGTCATAAGCGCCGGCACGCATCGCCTGGACCGCCAGTGGCACGTCGCCGTGGCCGGTGATCAGTAGCACCGGCAACTCCGGATCCTGCGCGTGCAACTCGCTCAACAGTTCGAGGCCGTCCATACCCGGCATGCGGATGTCACTGACCACCACGCCGGGCCAGTCACGCTCCAGTTGTCCGGCGAGTCCCTTGGCTTCGGACAACGAAAGGATTTTCAGGCCCGCCAGGTCCAGGGTCTGGCCGAGGGCCTGACGCAGGTGCGGATCGTCGTCGATCAACACCACCTGAATGCGATTGTCGATGGTCATGCACTTCGATCCTCGGGCGGTTGCAGGCTGACCCCGGGTGCGCCGGCGCGCAACCGCAGGGTGATCAAGGCGCCGCCTTGCTTGTGGTTGGCGAACGACAGTTCACCACCGAAGGCGCGCATCAGGGTTTCGCAAATTGCCAGCCCCAGTCCGAGGCCCTGAGTGCGGGTCTTGGTGGTGTAGAAGGGCTCGCTGGCGCGGCCAAGGGCTTCCATGCAGAACCCCGGGCCGTTGTCGCGAATGTACAGATTGACGCCGTCGGCGATGGATTCGGCACTCAGCCACAGTTTGCGCGGCGGACCTTTTTCGGTGAGTGCATCAAGAGCGTTGGCCAGCAGGTTGCCGAGCACCTGGCGCAGACGGGTTTCCCCGGCTTCGACCCACAAGGTCGCGGCCGGCAGATCGCGGATCAGCTCGACTTCCATACTGCGTCGACGTTTGGCCAGAAGCGCCAGCGCATCGTCCAGCGCCGGTTGCAGGGCGACGCTTTCCGGGGCATGCCGATCGCGGCGGGCGAAGGCGCGCAAATGGGCGATGATCGAGGCCATGCGCCCGGTCAGTTCGCTGATCAGTTTGAGGTTGCCGCGAGCATCGTCGGTGCGTTGGTGATCGAGCAGCACTTCGGCGTTTTCCGCGTAGCTGCGAATCGCCGCCAGCGGCTGATTGAGTTCGTGGCTGATGCTCGCCGACATGGTGCCCAGTGCCGAGAGTTTGCCGGCCTGGACCAGATCATCCTGCGCGCGCACCAATTCCTGCTGGGCCTGTTCACGCTCCAGCACTTCCTGCTTGAGGCGCCGGTTGAGGCCTTCCAGGTCACTGGTGCGCTCGGCTACCCGACCTTCCAGTTCACGGCGGGCCTTGGCTTCGAAGGCGATGCGCTCCAGGTAATGCCGGCGGCGCTGCATCATCAGCCCCAGCAACAGCATCACCACCAACAGCGTGGCACCGCCGATCGCGACAACGGTGCGCACCGGGCGATCGATCAGCGTGCGCGGGGCAAGGATGCTGACGCTCCAGCCGGTTTCGGCAATGTTCACGGTCTGCGTCAGCCAGGCGTCGGGGCTGAGATTCAGCGGGCGCGGCTCGCGGGTCGGGTAGGGCAGGATGGCGGTGATCGCCGAGCGCTCGCTGTCGCTCAAGATGCGGGTCGAACGGAAGCGCCATTCCGGGCGCGAAGTGAGGATGACCACGCCGTTGTGATCAGTCACCAGCAGCTGTTCCGGGGTCTTGCCCCACAGGCTTTCGGTATGGTCGAGGTCGACCTTGATCACCAGCACACCAATGATTTTTTCGCCATTGCGCACGGCGGCGGCGAAAAAGTAACCACGCTTGGCCGAGGTGGTACCGAGGCCGAAGAAACGTCCGAGACGTCCGGCCATGGCTTCACTGAAATACGGACGGAAAGCGAAATTGCGCCCGACGAAACTGTCATGTTTGTCCCAGTTCGACGCCGCCAGGGTCTGGCCGCTGGTGTCCATCAGGTACATGACTTCGGCGCCGGTCTGCGCCGCGATGTTTTTCAGCAGGCGATTGGCGTTGCCTTGGCTGACGCCGTCGTCCGGTGCGCCGAGCACAGCGCGCAGGGCCGGCAGGTCGCCGAGAATCTGCGGCAGCACTTCGTAACGGTGCAGCGTGCCAAGCAGGTTGGCGACGTAGAGATCGAGGGTCTGGCGATTTTGCCCGGCCAGTTCACTGCGGTAATAACGTTCGGCCAGATGTTCCAGCGGCCACAGCAGCGGTGCCAGGCACAGCGCCAACAGGGCGAGGCTGCGCCAGCGAGGTCTGCGGGGAAGAGTCGGTTTCATGAGCCGGATGCGCCTGAGTGAACAGGCGCATTATGCCCAGGCTCAGGCGAAGACGTCAGCGTCCTTGAACAGTGCACCGACCTGATCCTTGGCCGACAGCTTTGGCGCTTCGTCCAGTTGCCAGTCGATGCCCAGAGCAGGGTCGTCCCAGCGAATGCTGCGCTCGGACGATGGATCGTAATAGTTGGTGGTCTTGTAGAGGAATTCGGCGAACTCGCTCAGCACCACAAAACCATGTGCAAAACCTTCTGGCACCCACAGTTGGCGATGGTTGTCAGCCGACAGGCGCACCGCAACCCATTTGCCGAAATGCGGCGAACTGCGGCGGATGTCCACGGCGACGTCGAGCACTTCACCAGCGGTTACCCGCACCAGTTTGCCTTGGGTGTTCTGCAGTTGGTAATGCAGGCCACGCAGCACGCCTTTCTGCGAGCGCGAATGGTTGTCCTGCACGAATTGGGTGTCCAGCCCCGTCGCATCCCGGAATGCCTTGGCGTTGAAGCTCTCGTAGAAGTAGCCGCGCTCGTCACCAAATACCTTGGGTTCGATGATCAGAACACCGGGCAGATCGGTGGTGATTACATTCATGAGGTTTTTCCGGATAGAGGTGAATGACCGACATTCTTGCGCAAAGCGCCGGAGGATGCGAGCGCTTGAATAAGCGCAATCGGGGGTTGCGCATCCTCTGTAGCAATGGCGATATAGGCGCCTAATAAAATTTCAGGGGTCGTTTCATGTCGCTCGCCACGTTGATCCATCGCACCCGTTTGCCCAGCCCGAAAGTCTCCGAGGCGCTGGCCCGAGAGTGGCTGGCGGAGCATTACGGGCTCAGCGGCACGTTGCAGGCGCTGGGCAGTCAGCAGGACCTGAACTTTAGGGTCGACAGTGAGCGCGGGCGCTTCGTGATGAAAATCTGCCGTGGCGACTATTCGCTGCTGGAGTTGCAGGCGCAGCACGCCGGCCTCAACTACCTCACCGCGCATTCGACCGTCCATGTGCCGCGCGTGATCGCGGCCAGTAACGGTGAAGACCTGTTGACGCTGTTGGCCGATGGCGAAACGGTGCATGTCCGTCTGCTCGATTACATCGAAGGCCAGTCGCTGACCCATCTGGATCACCTTGGCCATGACGTGGTGGCGGGGTTTGGCCGGCTCTGCGGTGAAATGGATCTGGCGCTGAGCGGTTTCGATCACCCGGGGCTTGAACGCATTCTGCAATGGGACGCGCGCCACGCCAGTGCGCTGATCAGCCATTTACTGCCGGTGATCAAGGACGCGCATCAGCGCACCTTGATCGCTGACGCCGCCGCACAGGCCGAACGCCGTTTGCAGCCGTTGCTCAACAAACTGCCGGTGCAGGCGATCCACATGGACATCACCGACGATAACGTGGTCTGGCAACGGGATGCCCAGCGCCATTGGCAATTGCAGGGCGTGATTGATTTCGGCGACCTGATCCGCACCTGGCGGATCACCGATCTGTCGGTGACCTGCGCCGCGTTGCTGCACCATGCGGCAGGCGATCCGTTTGTCATTCTGCCGGCGGTGCAGGCATATCACGCGGTCAATCCGCTGCAACCCGCAGAACTGCTGGCGCTGTGGCCATTGATTGTCGCGCGGGCGGCGGTGCTGGTGCTCAGTGGCGAGCAGCAGGTGAGCATCGATCCTGGTAATACCTACAGCCGCGACAACCTCACGCACGAGTGGGAAATCTTCCGTGTCGCCACGTCCGTGCCGCAGGCCTTGATGGAAGCGGCGATTCTGACGGCGACCGGTCAGTCTCTGCCGGCCATCGACAGCGAAGGTTTCGCGCCGCTGTTGCCAGAGTTGGTCGGGCGCGAGTTTGCGTTGATCGATCTGGGGGTGCTCAGTCCGCATTTCGAGGCGGGCAACTGGGAGCAGGACGGCATCGATCAGCAACTGTTGACGCAGGCCGCCGCCGCGCATGGCCTGGCGGCGAGTCGTTACGGGCAATATCGCTTGTCACAGACGCGCGTGGACACCGCCGTCGAGCCTGAGACTTTCCCGCTGCACGTCGAGTTGCGCGTGCCGCAGGGCACAGCCGTGGAAGCGCCATTTGCCGGCGTCCTGCATCACGCGGCGGACGGTGTGCTGCAACTCGACGGGCCGCAGCTCAGTGTGCGCCTGTGGGGCGTGAGTACCTCTTTGCACGGCGGCGCGGCGCTGGTCAAAGGTCAGGTGCTGGGTTCGGTCGGCGGGCCGTTGAAAGTGCAATTGAGCCGGGTAGCTGCGTTGGACGCGCCGTTGTTCTGCAGCCCCTCGCGTGCGCCAGCGTGGCAGGCGTTGTGCCCGTCACCCGCGGCGCTGCTGTGTCTGGCCTGCGATGCCGAGCCGGAGCTGGACGGCAAAACCTTGCTCGAACGGCGTGACGCGAGCTTCGCCCGCACGCAAAAACACTATTACGTCGACCCGCCACGCATCGAGCGTGGCTGGCGCAATCACCTGATCGACATGCAGGGCCGTTCCTATCTCGACATGCTCAACAACGTTGCGGTGCTCGGCCATGGCCATCCGCGCATGGCGCAGGTCGCGGCACGGCAGTGGTCGCTGCTCAACACCAACTCACGTTTCAACTACGCGGCGGTGGCGGAGTTCTCCGAACGCTTGCTGAAACTGGCGCCGGAAGGCATGGATCGGGTGTTTCTGGTCAATAGCGGCAGCGAGGCCAACGACCTGGCGATCCGTCTGGCCTGGGCCTACAGCGGCAGCCGCGACATGCTCAGCGTGCTGGAGGCCTATCACGGCTGGACGGTCGGTGCCGACGCGGTCTCCACCTCGGTGGCCGACAACCCGCGTGCGCTGGAAAGCCGTCCAGACTGGGTGCATCCGGTGACCGCGCCGAATACGTATCGCGGCGAATTCCGCGGCCCTGATTCTGCGTCGGACTATGTGCGCAGCGTCGAAGCGCAACTGGCGCATATCGCCGCGCAGCAACGGCAACTGGCCGGGTTCATCTGTGAACCGGTATATGGCAATGCCGGCGGTATCTCGCTGCCGCCGAACTATCTGAAGCAGGTCTATGCGCTGGTGCGGGCGCAGGGCGGGGTGTGCATCGCCGACGAAGTGCAGGTCGGTTATGGGCGCATGGGCCACTTTTTCTGGGGTTTCGAAGAGCAGGGCGTGGTGCCGGACATCATCACCATGGCCAAGGGCATGGGCAACGGTCAGCCACTCGGCGCGGTCATTACCCGCCGGGAAATCGCCGAAGCGCTGGAAGCCGAAGGCTATTTCTTCTCGTCTGCCGGCGGCAGCCCGGTGAGTTGCCAGATCGGCATGGCGGTGCTGGATGTGATGGAAGAGGAAAAGCTCTGGGAAAATGCCCAGGTCGTCGGCGGCCATTTCAAGGCGCGTCTGCAAGCCTTGATCGATAAACATCCGCTGGTGGGG
Source organism: Pseudomonas sp. Eth.TT006 (assembly GCF_054456575.1). Classification (NCBI taxonomy): domain Bacteria; kingdom Pseudomonadati; phylum Pseudomonadota; class Gammaproteobacteria; order Pseudomonadales; family Pseudomonadaceae; genus Pseudomonas; species Pseudomonas sp. Eth.TT006. The sequence continues at coordinate 191,929 of NZ_JBTJEN010000005.1, forward strand.
GCCGTGCACGGATCCGGGTTCTATCTGGGCCTGGAGCTGATCCGCAATCGTGAAACGCTGGAGCCGGCGACAGAGGAAACCATGTTGTTGTGCGATCGTCTGCGCGAATTGGGGATCTTTATGCAGCCGACCGGCGATGGCCTGAACATTCTCAAGATCAAACCGCCAATGGTCACCTCGCGCCGCAGTGTGGACTTCTTTGTCGACATGCTGGACCAGGTGCTTCAGGAAGGTCTCTAACCCGGACCCTGTAGGAGCTGCCGCAGGCTGCGATCTTTTGACTTTTTCTTTGAAAAGCCAGATCAAAAGATCGCAGCCTGCGGCAGCTCCTACATGGAATCGGATTTATATCGATGATATTTGCGTGATTTTAGATAAGAGGTTGGCTATTGGCTTTTAACGCCGATATTTATCGGTTATAAAGTCGCCATTGCATTGAAACCCTCTCGATGGTTCCCAGGAGTCCTGATCCGATGACCACTTTGAAAAGCACACCGCGTGACGATGGCTTCTATATGCCGGCCGAGTGGGCGCCGCAGACCCAGACCTGGATGATCTGGCCCGAGCGCCCGGACAACTGGCGCCTGGGTGGCAAGCCGGCACAGGCCGCGCATGTTGCCGTGGCCAAGGCCATCGCCCGTTTTGAACCGGTGACCGTTGCCGTGTCGGCTGGTCAGTACGAAAACGCCCGCGCGCGCCTCGATGTGCCGAATATTCGTGTGGTCGAGATGTCCAGCGATGATGCCTGGGTACGGGATACCGGCCCGACATTCGTGATCAACAACAGCGGCGAAGTGCGCGGTGTGAACTGGGACTTCAATTCCTGGGGCGGTTTTGAAGGCGGTCTGTATTCGCCGTGGAACCGCGATTTGCAGGTCGGCGGCAAGATCCTCGAAATCGAGCGCAGCCCGCGTTATCGCACCGAAGGTTTTGTGCTCGAGGGCGGTTCGATTCACGTCGACGGCGAAGGCACGCTGATCACCACCGAAGAGTGCCTGCTCAATCACAACCGCAACCCGCACCTGAACCGCGACCAGATTGAAGCGGTACTGCGCGACAATCTGTCGGTGGATAAGATCATCTGGCTGCCGGATGGCCTGTTCAACGACGAAACCGACGGCCATGTGGATAACTTCTGCTGCTACGTGCGTCCGGGCGAAGTGCTGCTGGCGTGGACCGATGATCCGCAGGATCCGAACTACCCGCGCTGCCAGGCGGCAATGAACGTGCTGCAAAGCAGCACCGACGCCAAGGGTCGCCCGTTCACGGTGCACAAGATGCCGATTCCGGGGCCGCTGTACGCCACCGAAGAAGAGTGCGCCGGTGTCGATCCGGTCGATGGTACGCAGGAGCGCAACCCGTCCGTGCGTCTGGCGGGCTCCTACGTGAACTTCCTGATCGTCAACGGCGGCATCATCGCGCCAAGCTTCGACGATCCGATGGATGCACCGGCGCGGGAAATCCTGCAGAAGCTGTTCCCGCAGCACGAAGTGGTGATGGTGCCTGGTCGTGAACTGTTACTGGGCGGCGGCAATATCCACTGCCTTACCCAACAGCAACCCGCGCCGCACAAAGAGTGAGTTAAGACGTAACAGCTTGAGTTGATTGATAAATCGGCGGAGCGAAAATCAGCTCGCTATTGAAATGAACAAGCCCGCGGCCCTGTTGGACCGCGGGCTTGTTTGTATCCGCTGGTCGAAAATTCGGACGCCTTGGCATAGCTCTTGTATCGAACGAAGTGCACTAGGGAGGGAAGGGAACTTCAACAGTTCTGTCATATACCTTGGATAACGTAGCCGCTCACTAACGGGGAGAGAGCGCTGAAATGAACGCCGAAGTGAACGTAGTCAGCGAGCGGACTTTGCATCCCATGGTCGTAACCGGAGAATCGCTCCAGATTGTCGCGCACTTTTTGAAATCCAACGGAACGCGTCAGATCAGGGAACCTGATCCGCGCCGGATGATGATCGAGCGCTATCCCGCTGGCCTGTTCAGCGAGGCCGAACTGGAAGCGTTGTGGGCTGTGATGGAAGGATAAGAAAAACAACAGGGATTGGTAAAAGCGCTGCCGGGATGGCGGCGCTTTTTTATGCACGAAACAAAACCACTGTAGGAGCGAGCTTGCTCGCGATAGCGGAGAAACAGGCAACGAATCTGTTGAATGTTGGAGAGTCATCGCGAGCAGGCTCACTCCTACAGGTCCGCGATCATTCGACCGATTCACGAAACAGTCTGAAAGCCATTCCGGCGTTTTTCCCCAATGCGCAGAGGCATAGTCTGCCGCCATCGATTTTCTTACTTGGCGACAGGAGTTTTCCCATGGTCCTTCACTACATCTATGACCCATTGTGTGGCTGGTGCTACGGCGCCAAACCGCTGGTACAGGCGGCGCAGCAAGTGTTGCCGGTGGTGGCTCATGCGGGCGGAATGATGAGTGGACCGAACCGCCAGCAGGTCTCAGCGCAATTGCGCAATTACGTCATGCCCCACGACCGGCGCATTGCTGAATACACCGATCAGCCGTTTGGCGAGGCATATTTCGAAGGTCTGCTGCGCGATCACTCGGCGGTTTTCGACTCGACGCCACCCATTGCCGCAGTGATGGCCGCAGAAGCTATCGATGGACGCGGCCTGCAGATGCTCGGGCGCTTGCAGACGGCGCATTACGTGGAAGGGCAGCGGATTGCCGACGAGTCTGTGCTGTTCGACGTCGCGGGACAGATGGATTACGCGCAGGAGGCTTTCGCGACTGCGTTTAAAGACGTTGATACCCAGGCCCATGTGAAAGCCAGCCGGGCATTGCTGGCCCGACTCGGCGGACAGGGATTTCCGACCTTCGCACTGGAACAGGGCGGGCAATTCACTTTGATCGACATCAGCCCATGGCTGGGTAAACCGCAGGCCTTCGCTGACTGGCTTGGGCAAGCGAGTGCCGCTGACGGGGCTGCTAGATCGCCCGCGCAGTGTGGTCTGGACGGCTGCGCGTAACCGCGCGGAAATCACTGGCGAAGCGTATTTCAGAGCAATGCGCTATCGCAAAATTTACGTTTTTTAGACGATTTTCAGCTATTTAAAGACGATTCTTGAAATTGACACATTATTGAGGGCGCGGCTACGATTCGGCCCAACGCCTGTGACTAACCGCCATGACTCAAATAATAAGAAGGCCCGCCATGACTTTTGTCGTGGGTGGGTCTTTTTGTTTCGGGGTGAAAAAAGAGTGCATTAGCGCCATTTCAGCCGTTCGACACAGCGCGTTTCAACCCGTAATAAGGAAAACAAAATGTTGAACAAGCGAATCAGCCTGATCGCACTGGGGATGTTGAGTGCCACACAGGCCATGGCTGATGGCCAAGCCGAATCCAAGGGTTTTGTCGAAGACAGCAGCCTCAAAGTGCTGCTGCGCAATGCTTACATCAATCGTGATTACAAAGACGGCAACCCGGACAGAGCCGAGTGGGGCCAAGCGGCCATCGGTACCTTCTCGTCCGGCTTCACCCAAGGCACTGTCGGTGTAGGTGTGGATGCTTTCGGTCTGTACGCACTGCGTCTGGATGGCGGCAAGGGCCGCAGCGGTGCCGGTGGTATCGACTTCTTCAAGCAGGGTGACAGCGGCAACGCAGCTGACGACCTGTCCAAGGGTGGCGCAGCGGTCAAATTCCGTCTGTCCAACACTGTGCTGACCTACGGCGACCAGATGCCGGCCCTGCCGGTGCTGAACTATGACAACTCGCGTCTGCTGCCGGAAAGCTACACCGGTACCCTGGTCACTTCCAAAGAGATCAAAGGTCTGCAACTGGACGCCGGTCGTTTCACCGCCGAATCGCGCAAAAGCGCTGAAGGCCGTGACAGCGGTGGCCTGAAGTCGATCAACGTATTGGGCGGTAGCTACCAGTTCACCGAACAGTTCAAGGCAGCGCTGTACGCTTCCGACGTTGAAGACGTCATGAAGAAGCAGTACGTGAATGCCAACTACGTGTTCCCGATCGACAAGGATCAGTCCCTGACCCTGGACTTCAACGGTTATCGCACCAAGCTCGACAAGTCCTACGCCGACATCAAGAACAGCGGTGGGCAGGACAACAAGATCTGGAGCCTGGCGGCCACCTTCGCCACCGGCCCGCACTCGTTCACCGTAGCTCACCAGCGCAGCACCGGTGACAGCAATCTGGGTTATCCGTATGGCGGTTACCAGAATGATGGTCGTCGTCAGGGCGACGGCGGCAACACCATCTATCTGGCCAACTCCTACTGGTCGGACTTCAACGCTGAAGACGAACGCAGCTGGCAACTGGGTTACGGCCTGGACTTCGGTGCGTTCGGCGTACCGGGCCTGAGCTATAACTTCGCTTACGTGCGTGGTGACAACATCACTACCGACACCAGCAGCGGCGGCACCGAGCGCGAGATCTTCAACCAGGTCAAATACGTCGTGCAAAGCGGTCCGGCCAAAGACCTGAGCGTGAAGCTGCGCAGCTCGATCCTGCGCGTGTCGCAGAAATCTGCTGACTACAACAGCAGCGGCAACGAAGTGCGTGTATTCGTCGACTACCCGATCAACATCTTCTGATGATTGTTCAGGTGTAGGTAACCAGGAAAAACCCCGAATCTATCGGGGTTTTTTTTCGCCGTTTTTTCGATAAAAGGCGTAAAAATCCCGTGTTTTTGTCACGCGAAAGTGGTTTTGAACCACCTTCAAGTACCGTTTCAAACAAGGCTTTAAATGCCTGAAATTCTTTCTCATGGACGCAAATTCTCCACCTAATAGATTAGGCCGCTCAACGCAGCGGAGAATTTGGTAATGATCGTTTTGAACAGAGAAGTGGGCGAATCGCTACGGCGCGACAAATACGTCAACGTCCAGGGTGGTGACTTCAATCTCTACGGTCATTTTTCCGACTTCGTCAGACTGACCAAAAGTTGGGAAAACATGGAGCCAGACAGTTATTACGGTCAGGCCGAAGCCGGTATGCGTTACCGTCGTTACAGCGACTTCGAATACAACCCGAAAACGCGTGAATTGAAGCAACTCGAGCATCGCGCCTACGTGCAGTCGAAAGAGAACAACGCCTATGTGGGTGGTGTTGTGCGGCACTTTCAGGACTTCTCCGATGAAGTGATTACTTCGCCGGTGATGCGCAGCCTGATCGACACCGATTTCGAAGTGTACAAAAGCGTGCTCCCGGAAGAGCTGCACGATGAAATCTGGCAGTGCCAGATCCATCAGATCCGCATCGAGATCAAACCCGGCAAGCAGCTGGAAATCACTCCGGAAGGGATTCACTGCGACGGCTATCCGTTCAGCGGCGTGCACTTCTGGGGGCGCAGCAATGTCGAGGGGGCGGAGAGCCGTCTGTACGACATCCACGAGCAGCAACTGGCGTCGACTACCTACCAGGAAATCCTCGACACCACCTACTTTCTGGATCGTGACATGCGCCACTACGTGACACCGGCGCGCAACACTCACACCCATGCCATGGCGTATCGGCAGATTCTGGCGATTTCCTTCTCGCGGCCCGGGACCGCTTTCGACATTGTTCGCTAATCAGATCACCCCAATCGACGGCGTCGAATGTTCGACGCCGGTGGTGCTGCGACGTGCCACCGCCAAGGACGCGCAGCGCATGGAGCGCTTCTTCCGCCAGTTCGACGAAGTGTCGTTCTGCGAGTGGCAGGACGCCAAATGCCTGCGCGGTGTATTGATCCAGAAGACCACCACGGCCTACCTGGCCTTCGATGTCGAAGGCGAAATCGTCGGTGCGGTGCTCGGCGGCATGCTCGGCAGTCGCGGCACCATCAACCATCTGGCGGTCAGCCTGCGCTATCGCAGCCAGGGTGTCGGCCAGCGGCTGGTGGAAGCGGCCTCGGCCGACATGAAACGGGTCGGTGTATTGCGGATGTTTCTGTTCGTCGACGATGCTAACCTCGCGGGCAAGCGATTCTGGACTGCCCAGGGTTTTTGCGAACCCCACGGCGAGCGGACATTTGAGAGGGATCTATGAATGAAACGTCCGGCAGTGCGCCGCTGATGGCTGCCCAGCAGCCATCGCGCACGTTTGCCGAAGCCAGCCCGGTGGTGGCCGGTTACTTCACGGTGTCGTTCGTGTTCGGGCTGATGGCGGTCAATGCCGGGCTGCCGATGTGGCTACCGGTGGCGATGTGCTTGTTCGTCTATGCCGGGGCTTCGCAGTTCGCCGCGCTGGCGCTGATCTCCAGCGGCGCGTCGCTGACCACCATCGTGCTGACCACGTTTCTGATCAACGCGCGGCACATGCTGATGTCGGTGTACATGGCCAAGGCCCTGCGCGCATTGGGCCTCAGCCGTATGGAACGCTGGGCCTACGCCGGTGGGCTGACTGACGAGTCCTTCGCGTTTCACAGCGTAAAACTCGGTACTGGCGCGCCGGTCAACATCCGTTACCTGATCGGTTTCAACCTGTTCTGCCACACCTCATGGGTGCTGGGCGGACTGCTCGGCGCGGTCTGCGCGCAATACGCGTCGCACCTGATCAAATATCAGCTCGACTACGCACTGACTGCGATGATGCTCTATGTGCTGGTGTCGCTGTGCAACACCCGCAACAAACTCATCGCTGCAGGGGCGGCCGTAGCCTGCATGGGCGCGCTGAGCCTGGTCGGCACTTCGCCTTTCAACGTATTCATCGCCACGTTTGTGGGCTGCGGAGTGGGTGTATGCCTGACCAGACGTTCCTGATTCTGGTGGTCGCGCTGATGATGGCTGTGACCTTCCTGCCACGCGCGCTGCCGCTGCAGGTCAACACCGAGCACTGGCCGCCGTTCGTTGCGCGGGCGCTGGAATACCTGCCAGTGGCGATCGTCGCTGCCATCAGCCTGACACCCTTGTTGATCAAGGATCAGCACCTGCAGCTCGATCGCCCGGAATTCTATGCCGCGATTCCGACGTTGTTATGTGCGTATTTCAGCAAAAACCTCTTTCTCAGTGTGGCGGTTGGGACGGCTGCGTACATTGCGCTCGGTTCGTTCATGTAGCGGCAGATCGACCACGTCGCTCAAAGCCTGGCCGGACAGGTTCGGATTGTTCACCGCCAGGCGCACTTCGAGGAAATCCTCGAACCCGGGGAAAATCGTCAGGCCGTTCTTCTGTGCGGCCTCACGGGAAACCATGCCGACTGCGTCCATCTGCGTGATCAGCGACAACGTCAGGGTCTCGCTGCAGGAATAAACCATGCGTTGACCATTCTCGTGATTGCCCAGACCGGCGTCGAGAAAACGCAGGAAGCTGTGGGAATACGGACAATCTTCCGCAGGACGCACCTGAAACTTGTTGCCCAGTAACGTCAGTGGATCGTTTTCCTGCCCGCAATGGGCACCGACCACCTGCACCTGCACATCCGGCAGGACAATACTCGGCAGCCCCGGCCGCTGTGGGCCGATCAGCACCGCCAAGTCAAAGTCTTCGTTTTTCAGCTTGCTGAGATTTTCCATCGACTCGGCGTAGCTGAATTCCATCTGATAATCGGGAAACACCTCGATCAGGCGTCCGATCATTCGTCGGTTGAAGTCAGCCGACAAGGTGTTGTTCAACGCCACCTTCAACGTACGCTGGCCCGGCACCTTCAGCGCCTCGACCTTTTCTTCCATCTGTCGCGTGGCAATCAGCACTTTGTCGATGTACGGCGTCAGCTCGGTGCCTTGCGGCGTCAGCGTCAGCCCTTTGTTGGAACGACGAAACAAGCGGAAACCGAACTGCTCTTCGACCTTGTTCAACTGCGCGGCCAGGGCCTGCACGGTCAGGCACGAATGCTCGGCCGCGGCCGACAACGAGCCGGTCTGCACGATGCGCATGAGGTTGCGTAAGGTTCTGCTATCCATGGGTAATGCCCTCTGAAGTGGGCTGGGTATTGTTGTTTACGAGACTGCCGGTCAGGCGCCATATGCTGGCTATATTCCTGTACCTGAGCATAGTTGTCGCGGATTTAGTAGCGAATTGATGTCCCTGCCGATGGCTGGAAGCTGACACAGGATCGGGATTTTTGATGACGTGGGGGTGATAGGGGTCAAGAAAAGTGCGTGGTTTTGGTGCGCAGGGTAGGTTTTTCGGGAGGAAACGGCTTACGGCCTCCGTCAACAGTTCGACTTGGCAGATGAAATGTTCAAGTAAGGCGGCAATAAAAAACCGACATCGCTGTCGGTTTTTTATCCCCTTGAACAGGGGAAGAGGTCTCACCCGAGCGCTGATTTTCAGGTCATCAACGGGGTTCCTAACGCCGACTATCGCCACCTGATAGCAGTCGGTTTCGCGCTCTTGAGGCAGATCCTCTGCCACGAACATTGAGGTGTCAATTCAGGAATTCGAAGCGTTGATCCGCATGCGAATAAATTTATAGAAAGCATTCATATTTGTACTACGCTAAGGAAGCACAGCCGCTACGAAGGACAAACATGTCGATCTCCTCCCCATTCCTCAGCCCACGCGAACAACTCGACGTCCCCGAAGCCGGGCGCGTTGCGTTGAAGTTCTTCTTCAACCTCATGGAGCGCTGGGGCTGCAACGCCGAGCAGCAGCGCACGCTGCTGGGGGGCGTCGGCAATACGACGTTCTACAAGTACAAACACCTGCCGCCGAACATTCGCCTGCCGCATGACACGCTCGAACGCATTTCGTATCTGATGGGCATTCACAAGGCGTTGAGCATCATCTTCAGCAACAGCCGCGAGCGCGCCTACACGTGGGTCAGCAGCCCAAATACAGCTGCGCCATTCAATGGCCGAACGGCGCTGGATTACATGCTGGCGGGCAGGGTGGTCGACATCGCCGACGTGCGCCGCTACCTCGACGGTGTGCGCGGTTGAAGGTCCCGCCGCTGGCCGAGCCGCAATGGCCAAAAGCCTATCGGATCGTCAACAGCAGCTTCCCGCCGATCGCGCTGTTCGAAGACGTACTCGATCCCGAAGACCTGGAAATCGCCTACGCGCTGGAAGCATTGACCAACGATCGCCTGATCGAACAGGCCGGCGTCCTCGCCCGCGTGCGCCCCGAAGACCGACTCTCCGGCCCCGGCTCAACCCCGGTCATGGCCGCGTTCACCCACATTGGCAAAAGCAGCCGCTTCACCGATGGCACCTTTGGCGTCTACTACGCTGCCAGCAGCCAGGCTGCCGCCATTGCCGAAACCTGCTTTCACCAGGAGCGTTTCCTCGCAGCCACCAACGAAGCGGATCTTGAACTGACCATGCGCACTTACGTCAATCGCGTGGTCAAGCCACTGCACGATGTGCGTCACGACTTTCCCGATCTGCATCAACCCGATCCAGACGCGTATGGCCCATCCCAGGCATTTGCCCGACAACTCCGTGAATCTGAATCCTGGGGTCTACTCTACAGCAGCGTTCGCCTGCCGGGCCATGAGTGCGTCGCCGCGTTCCGGCCGCCGGCGGTGTCGACTCCGAAACAGGGCAAGCATCTGCGCTATGTGTGGAGTGCGAGTCAGCGCAGGATTTCGTTTGTGTTTGAGATCAGTCAGGTTTGAAACGCAAAAAGCCCTCGCGGTGCAGCGAGGGCTTGGTATTGGCGGTTTACGTTAATGGCTGGCTGTCGGCGCATCCAGCACTTTCACCACGTCGTCGATCAGCGCCTTGCTTAACTCCTGTAGATACTGCGAGGCGTAAGCATGAAGGTCAGGATCGCGGGAAACTGTGGAGTCGGCGGTCAGTAGCTTGGAGATGTGCAGCAAGTGTGAGGCGTGCGAGAGCGCGGCGATTACTGGCACACCACGATTGGTGCGGAACAGCGCTTGATTGGCCTGGAAGGAAAAGTGCGTGAGGCCTGGGGTCTTCAAATCGAGGTAGTCGGTCATTTCGCTTCACCTGCCGAACGTCAGGAAGTGGAGTGAGGTGACCGGTGCAGCCGCGCGGCTGATTACGGATGGATCAATGGCATTCATTTGTGAACTCCCTGTATCAAATGAGAGCTGCCGATTCGTTATCAGGCGAATGGGTGGCAGCTATGCGCGGGCTGATAAACCGGAGATACAGGAACCCGGCAGACCCGAAGGTCTCCCACGCACAGCCGCCATTGCACGGAAATGCTGACACAAAAAATGCGCCGACAAACGTGATTTGGGGCGCTGGTGCGCCTGTATCTTACCCGGGTTATCAGGCCCGGTCGCTGAATTGGCAGCGACGGGTTTGACGGTAGCTTTGCGAGGGGGGAATGAGCAACGGTGGCTAGTAGTGGCTTTTCGTTACAACAGGTTTCCCAAAGCTTCGCGCCATGCATTTCGTCGATCTGCCTCCAAAAGCGTTTATGGTTTGTTTATACGGCGTAGCCGTATAGTCCGGTTCATGTATACAATCATCGAAACGGAAATATTCAAGCGCTATGCCGACGCCATATGGGTCGATGGTGAGCGCCATGAATTTATAAATTGGCTTGCTGCAAACCCTCTGGCTGGTGACGTTGTGCCTGGTAGTGGAGGTATGCGCAAAGTGCGGTGGACTCGCAGTGGCATGGGCAAGCGAGGCGGTACACGCGTCATTTATTACAACACGCTTTCTGAAGGCTCGATTTGGTTGCTCATTGCCTACACCAAGGCAAAGCTCGACAACTTGCCCGTAGCCTTTCTTAAGCAACTGAAGGAGGAAATCAGCGATGGTCGATGAACTGGAGCAATTCCAGCAGGACTTGCTGGAATCTGTACGTCAGATGAAGGCCGGAAAAGCCGCGCGCGTAACGCAGGTGCCGCTCTCTGCGGCAGCAGAAGCGCGTGCGAAGGTGGGCGTTTCACAAAGTGCGTTTGCCAAACTTATCGGTGTGAGTCTGCGGACCTTGCAGGATTGGGAGCAGGGTCGGAGACAGCCGACTGGTGCAGCGCAAACCCTCTTAAGGGTGGCTAGACAACATCCGGAAGCGTTGCGGGATTTGCACCCTGCTTGAATCTGCTTAAAGCCTTGAAGCTTATTTCTGTTACAGAAACAACGAAGCCGCTGCATTTCTGCAGGGGCTTCGCTTTGTGTGGCCTCGGTACTGATATCGTAAAAATAATTCAGGCTGCGACTCTCTCTATTAATTGAAAAGTGTGGTCTGTCCCCAATTCTGCTGGTTTCGATTACTACGAGTTCATGGGAAGCAGTGCACACATCTGCCAAGCGTGCGGATCAAGGAGAGGGAGGGGCCTGTAGCCGCGCGAGGAAATTCGCGATATCAGGTGGCTTATTGAACACGTCAATAAGCTTTTTGGTCGCTATTAAGATATCTATGAACGCTGGTTTTCCTACATCTGCCTCTTTTGCAATTTTATAATCACTGTAGTGAACCGTATTTCCGACAAGCATTAAATGGAAACAATCACTTGCACTGTCGAGATATTCGATGCCACAGCCCGTTGTAGTCTTGCCAGCAATGCCGTGTTTTTTTCGGTCTTTGAAACGATCATCGAGATGCGTTAGGAAGTTCCGAAAATCCCTAAGCTTGCCTAATTCAGCGTGAAGGTTGTCTATAGGTACTTCTATGTTGCCGATCTGCAAGCCTTTCAAGCATTTTGTGACGCAAAATGCGTCACCAGTGATGCTTATGGCAGACCGCAAAAGCATATGTTCACCGGGGGACTGGGTGAAGTTGATGCTCGTGGTGCCCGTCCCGCCAAGGCGCATTCCCGCCATACCTAAGTTAGACCAAGTGTCAGGCATGTTGTGAACAACAACTTCGAGCGACTGCATAAGCTCTATTAAATAAGGCGCAAGGTTTGTAACCTCATGGTCAATTCCATTGTTTCCACACCATTCATGTATGGCTGAGGCGATGTGCATATCGGTCCCTTCCTAGAAAGTGCTTACAGATTCTCAATGTCGCTTTACGTCATCTTACGAGCATTAGCTTAGCGGGACCGAACTGAGTCGCGTCCTCGTCTTCGCCTTTCGATAAGCAAGAATCACTTGTCGCCAGTCTTCAGTGTATCTAACGCGAGCAGATTTCACAGGAATGGGGGAGGAGAATACCGTGTAATTTTACGTCTAATTTTACGTATTGCAGAAACAACAAGGCCCCGCATTGCTGCGAGGCCTTGTTTTGTATGGTGCCGGCACCAGACGAACGGTATGTTTCGGCGAGAGTAGGTTTTTCGGGCATCTGGAGTTCGCTGGAAAATTCGGCGTACCCCAACTAGTAACTATAAACAAATCAGCTAGTTATGGCGTTCGGTGGAATCGAACTCGGGATTTTTTAGATGTCAGCACGTTGTCGGTCTGCAAGTAATTCAGAGCCGCATACGGAATGGTAAACCTCCCGAATTCGAACGTTGTTGATCATCCCCTCCGTCGAGAATAGGTAGGAATCCGCCAAAAGCTGCCGTGGCGACAGGCAGCAGACGGCCGATTCTGTTGAAAAAGTCGGTTTGCCCAAAACGCTCGAATACTGATGGGTAAAAACACCTCTTTTGCGTGCTGCTACGTGAAATCCGAGTCGTGAACCTTCTGCCCAAAGCACAGATTTCAATCTCAGGCGCGAACTTTTCTGCTGTGGAAACCGAAGCCGACTTTTTCAACAGAATCGGCCAATAACGGACACTGGATGATGACTACTTCGCATCCTGCGCCGCCAAGATAACCCGCCACCGCCACCGCCTTGGCGATCTTCGAAATAAGTGCGGCCATCGAAACGCCTCAGAATCGACCATAGAAGAGGTTGGGAAACTGATCGACGGCGTGGCAAAGGTCATCAATTCCATTTTCTGACGCAACCAGGGCTCGCTTAGCTCATCCCTATGACCTCAATGTAATACCAGTCCAACACTGACGGCGAGACGGTGGAACCGTCGGTACTTACGAGGCAGCAAGCATCGGTCAGAAGGTTTTATATTTCTCACCCGTGATCGCGGAGTGGAAAATTGGCTGCGGCGGTTGGCTTGCACGATCAACGGCGGCGCAGCTTCGATGCAGGTAGTTGCGCAGCAGTTGCTAACCTCGCCAAGCCAATGCCGTGAAAAGAAAAAATGACAGCCCCATAGATGAGCGGTACTATTCAATCGGGTTTATAGACAGATTTTTTATCGCGAATCGCGATATGTGACATCAACGGTAGTATGCATTGCTACTTAACGTTACTCGAAGTCTCAAACTGAGGCACATCGGCAGGTTGCAAATGAGTGTCTATAAACCCAACTCTTACCACATACATGATCACTGCACATGTCAGAGCTAATCAAATTAAAAAAAACAAACTCTCTTAGTGATCTCGCACTTTATTTAGGTTACAAGCCAAAATCGCTATCTTATATACTCTACAAAAAGCCAAAAGAAGAGCTATATCGAAGCTTTGAGATACCGAAGAAAACAGGTGGTTCTCGGACAATATCAGCCCCATGTAAAGAATTGAAACTTTTGCAGAGCAAGCTGTTAGAGAAACTCCAAGCCTGCATCAATGAAATACAATCATTAAAGAAACTAAGAAAGACACTCACGCAACCGTTCAAAACAGAAAAAAACACATCGCTATCTCACGGATTCAAACCCGGCTACTCGATAATAACCAATGCAAGGCAACATAGACACAAGCGCCACGTATTAAATATTGATCTGGAAAACTTCTTTGGCAGCATTCATTTTGGCCGCGTTCGTGGCTTTTTTATAAAAAATCAAGACTTCAATCTACACCCAAAGATTGCAACCATACTGGCTCAAATTGCGTGTCATGATAACGTTCTTCCACAAGGTAGCCCCTGCTCGCCGTTGATTTCGAATTTAGTAGCACATGTTCTCGATATTCGCTTGGCGGAACTAGCTAAAAAGAATGATTGCACATACTCTCGCTACGCAGACGACATAACTTTTTCTACGAATGAAAAAAACTTTCCGAATAGCTTGGCAGTCTGTGTCTGTGAAGAAGATCATATTTGGATCGCAGGAAAAACATTAGTTGACCTAGTGAAAAAATGCTGGTTCTCAATTAACCATGCTAAAACTCGGCTTCAATACAAAGACTCTAGGCAAGAAGTCACAGGCCTGATTGTCAATTCTAAAGTAAATGTACGAGCCGAATATCATCGCACTGCGAAAGCGATGGCTCATCGCCTATTTCATAGCGGAAAGTATGAAACTCTCGGCTTCGATAAAGATGGGCTTAGCAAAAAGGTACCAGGTAGCGTAAATCAACTGAGCGGCGTCTTTAGCTTTATATACATGGTAAACAAATACAATCGCAATCTTAGAACTATCAATCCGCTAGAAAAATTCCCTAACCTACAACCGAAGCTTAAATCGATAGAAGAAACACACAGAAAGCTTTTGTTCTATAAAGATTTTTACGCAAATGAAGTCCCTACTATCATGTGCGAAGGGAAAACTGACAATGTATATCTAAGGACCGCAATTCGAAGTCTCTCGGAAAAATTTCCAGCGCTTATTGAAAAGGATAAAGATGGCGAAAAACGCCTTAAATTAAAAATATTCAACTACACAGATCAAGTCAAATATTTGATGCATCTTACTGGTGGCACTGGGGATATGGTCAAATTCACGTCCAACTACCCCAAAGAATGCAGCTTCTATAAATCTAAAGGAGGGCTCAAGCCAGTAATTCTTGTCGTAGATAATGATCAAGGAGCCAGTGATCTGTATACCCGAATCCAAAAGTTCGGCAAGATGCCTGTAAAACCGGATGGATCAAAACCTTTCTACTTCTATAGTAACAACCTGTATATCGTACCAACTCCGTTGACTCCAGACGGAAAGCAAACCATGATTGAAAATCTCTTTGATCCTGAGTTGCTAAAGACTGAGCTGGACGGCAAGACGTTCAATCCTGACGAAAAAACTGCAACAGCGTCAAATTACAGCAAAAATCATTTTGCTGAGTACGTAGTTAAAGCCAATCAGAAAACCATCGATTTCTCTGGATTTGAGCCGCTGCTAGCGACAATCTCAAAAATAATCCAAGACCATGAAAGACTTTCTGCACTAGCCACATTGCCACTAGCTACAGCAAGCCATAAAGTTGCCGAAGCTTAAAAAATGCATTAAAGCGAATAACAGACAATCACAGATCTGCCCGCGCCAGAAACACGCCGGGGACCCTGGCGATTTGGTCGAAGGACGGGTGCGAAGACTCGAGAAAATTCGTTAGCGGCACTCCGCCAAAGTTAGTTAACTGGTTAACTCGGTGGTTAACTGGGCTGAAAGCCTTATGGTCCGTGGCCTGTAGCCCGGTTAACTAAGCACTGACCTGGTTAACTCAGCCATTCACCAGTCTCTAGCGGTGATAGCTCGCGCTCGCTTTCAAATTTTAAACGCGGAGGTGATCCGTCATTCCATCTCGACCAATGACAGCGGGAATATAAGGGGTGTCATTCCTCAAAACGCCCCCACCAACACGAGACTGTTCGCCATTTTTGGTCTGCTGATCAGTTGCTTTCTCAGCCGATCTTTCCGCCGATCTGGCTGTTGCTGTTCCCCCGTTCCCCCGTTTTTTGAAATCAGTCACACATTGAATGACGGACTATCGCGACAGGTAGAGTGGCCGCATTGCGCTTGTAGCGAGGGGTTGCAATCGACCCTATATAGACCGTGGCGACAGGCAGAAATCGGCCACAAGCGGACTTTCGCTTAGGTAGCCCTTCGTGAGAGCAATGAGTTCAAAGGCCAGACCGTTGGGAGCGTCCAGGAGTCCAATACGCTGAGTACCCTGCTCGCAGCGCAGGAAGCCACCAAGGCAGCCAGGAAGAAATTCCGGGATGTGGAAGTAGTAAAGGTTGAGACTATGTAAAGAAATAACGATAAAGGGTGATTTTATCCTTATTGAAGGCATATGCAGGCGTCTATAAAATTCTTTTGTCAAATGATTATTAGGGTATCTCTGGCCTACTGCTTGGTGGCTTCGTGTTTCGCTCTTATTTCAGCGGTTTGTATTGCTAGCTTTCCCTTTATCTCTGCTTCGTAATTCGCAAAAATACTCAGCTGGGCAAACATAGGGGTTTTCTCAAACTCAAATGTGTTGATCAATACTCGACCCTGGATTTTGAAAAGCTCAGCTAGCGCCCTATGTATGGATTTTCCTATAAGAAGCTCGAAGCGTAGGCCGGGTACATAAAAAGTGTGTAGTACGCCACCAAACTCCTTCCGAGCGGTAGGAAGGCTCATTAGAGAGTCATACCTGCTATTGGAATTAACACTGACCATTAGGTACGTATCAGTGATGTCGCCCTTTTTGAGAAGGAATGACCTGAACATTTCGGAGTACTTTGCCCCAAGCGCTCTTCCATAACTGTGATCCCCCCCCCAATCCCACATTTGTGCACGCCAGAAGACGCTGATGGCAAAATAAAATAAATTATCTAAATGTTCTATCTCATTGGCATTATAAGCAGTGACGTGACGCTTTGAGGCAACGGGCTTGAGCTTATGTAAACTGTCTCTTAATGCAAATCCGCTCTTAGTGCTCCAAAGCTTTCCTAGTTGGCGTTCTCCATTTTTTGAAAATAAGTCTTCGCATTCCTTGCACAAAAGAAACTGAGTAACCTGAGCATCTGACGAAAAGGCTGTTCCTCTCGATTGATTAAGGATTACTGGGCTTTGCCGCCCTGCAATTTCCCCCCTAATTTGCTTATACGCAGATTTTGGCAATAAGTGGCTATCAATTAGTTTGCTCTGTTCCCTGCAAAGCCCGCACAAACCAGTTGCCATTTAACTCTCCAAACGAAATTCACCAAATTCACGTGCTATAAATTAACATGCAACTAAGGCTGAAGGCTATGGATTGTTGGAGATATTGGGTCGCGGCGCGGCTTCTGGGTTACGAAACTTTGGCACAAAGCGGGCGGCCGAGATAAAAAGGCAATTGCAGCTAGCACTGTGATCAGCAGGAGAGTCACGTGCCAGCCGAACGTTTCGATCATCAAGCCGGAGCCGACAGGGTCAATTGAAACTGCGAGTCAATGGCGTATAATAATGCGTTTAAATCGTGCGATTCGCTCACTGGAGCCGGCTAAAGCGGGCGCCTTAGCTTAACCGCTATAAAGCATAATTAATGCGCCAAAGTCATTATTAAGTAAGGATTATTTTGAACTTTTTTAAGTATTACAGCGCCAATCAAAAAGCCACTCTTGAGGAGGTGATGGCACCTCTAAATTATCATTCTCTAAGATATGTTTCTGCGGATCAATTCAACGACCCATATGATAGCAAGTGTTTTTTTGAAACATTGGATGGTGAACGAAAGGATGCATTTTCCGATGTCATAAATCGGCATCTCAGAATCGCGTGCATGAGCCGAAACCCAAGCTCGCCAATAATGTGGTCTCATTATTCCACTCAGCACGCAGGGTATGTTATTGAATATAGTCTTCCGCAAGCCGCGCATAAAAAAGTTGATTATGAAGAGATTAAGCCATTTTATTTCTCAACTAAAAAAATCCAACAATCAATCCTTCGTAAAACACCAGACATTTCCGAGTCAGAAATTGAGGACAGAATAAAAGAGCTTTTGTTATCTGATGAATCTTATGTGGACAGTTTGAAGAAGGCGATTTTCACAAAGCACTCTGACTGGAGGTATGAAGAGGAGTATCGCTTCATTGACTTCAATGAAGAAGGAATTGCTGATAAGTACATCGACGTAAATATTGGTGCTCAAAATGTCAACTCAATAATTTTAGGTTTCAGGTTTGACCATGCCAAATATGATGGAGAGTTGAGGCGTATAATTGATAGCAATTATGAGGGGGTATTAACAGTATACAAGGCAGAACCAAGCCTTGATGAATATCTTATGAAAATCAAGCCTTATAAGATCTGACGCAGCAGTTTATAACAAGAAAATCCAGGTGACGCCTACGGCGCATCTGATTCAGGTGTTAAATGATACGTAAAGGCTTTCAGGCATATGAAGACTAAGCAAGAAAGGTTGGGGATAATTTTTGAAAGATTAAGATCTAAGCCTCCTGTCTCGGATAGGAATCAAGCAAATGATCTTATTTGTAAAGTTGTAAACGAAGTCGAAGATGAAGAAACGGGTTTGCCATTGGACTTCAATTCTAATTCTGGGCGAATGTTTTTCTATAGCTTTTCTATCGATCAATGGGAGAACTTAGACTCCGATCCTGCTCGTCTAGATCTAAATGGTAAGCATATCGTTGAACTATATAATAACGGAAGTATAGTAATATTTAGTAAGCGCTATGATCAGGTTTCAGAAATCTTCCGCAAGAATGGTATTTAACAAGTCAATAGACTTCGCGCCTAGGCTTGAGCATGTTCTGTCATAAGCGGTTCGTCATGGGCGGTAGCTTTCGGCTAGAAGCAAGCAGTCGCACCATGACCAGCTGCTTCTGGCCGAAAACTGACTGTTCTGAACGGTCAATGAGCCGGCTCGGCCGTACGGTTGTATGGTGGGTTATTCGCAGGGAAGCAGTCTTGGAACTCCTTGTAGATGCCTGCCATCGTTCCTGCCTCCGGCGGTACACCACTCAGGACCAGAAGCAGATTGCCTGCGATTCCGAGCAGACCATTCGAGTGCTGGACCTCTGCTAAAACCAGTTCTGGTGGAAACCCCCTTCCGTAACGATTGACTGCATGGATACCTCCATGCACGTAGGAGCTCAAAGGTCTCCAAGAGTAGTGCTTAAACTCCTTTAGGTGAGCTACCGGAGCGTGCGGAGCTTTCACCTCAATCTCCTCCAACATTTGGCTGAGCATAGGAATTTTGCCTGCCTGCTTTGCCGTCTCTTGTGTGAGTTCAGCAAGCATCAATTCCACCTGGCCGTCCTCCGACCGACACCAGCGCACGAACGTCTGCCAACGATCACTGTGTGCTTTGACCGTCCCGTAATGCCCACCGCCAAACAGGTCTTTCAGTGCCTGCGGCCCGGCATAGCTCAATTGCCGGCCGTAGCCAAAATTACGCCCCTCCCGTCTACCGACCAATCCCATGACCAAACTCCTCTGTAAGCCACACTTGTAAAACCTTCCCCACGTCATCCCGCCAAGAATGTTGAGTGTTATCAGGGATCAAGGCCCCTGCGACCTGTGAGGGTTGTCCACTAACGCGGGACTGGCGGCTCCTTACGACCGGGAGCTTGGGCATCTCATGATCTGGCCTCCTGAACACTTCCGAAGGAGTGGGCGGGTGGAGGCTGCACTGGCTGACGAGACCGGCGCGGCGAGATCCTGAGTGAGAGAAGGCAGTGATGCGATGACCGGGGCATGCCTGACTGTCAGCCAGGTGCAGTCCATTCCTGAGGCTGCGGCACCATCATCTGCATCGCTGTTGCTGGTGACATCGGTGTTTGTCACGCCGATTGTCACGAGGGGGAATGCCGCAAAGCCTTGTACGAGTTGGGCTGCAGCAGCGGTAGGAGCGCCCGTCTCTTTCCGGGAGAAAGAGACGGGCGCAGGTTGGCGCAATGAAATGGCCAAGCGGATAGGTTGCTGCAGGGCAGCTATGAAAGGGGATGAGTTGCCGCAGTGGGCACTCTGGTAGAAGTAGGCATCCATCACATCGCTGTGACCGTGCGAGCCGCCGGACGCTAATCGCACTTTGGGAGAACCACCACGGTGTGGCGTAGCCTCAAAGGTTCTGGCTACCTGGGGTTGCTGTCGACGACAGCGCTTTGCCCGATCTTTTCTACGCCTGTGGATAATTTGGGTCAAGGCTCGAACTTTCGGGGATTCTGCGGCTGTGGATGAAATTATCCACCGGTGGAAATCTATGGTTTTCCACAGACAATTTGCGTGGGCTTTAGATTTTTTAAATGAGGTCCATCCAAGCAGGGCGGCTTTGCAGCCCCGCTTGGATGGACCCGCGTGGAAGGGCGGACTGCGGTGATCTTATTGGCTTACCCACGTTTGGATGCGCCACGGCTATTTTGTAGGGCGGTAATGTTGTCGCCGACCGGGTGAGCGAATTCGTGGGGCGTCACATGCCCATGGCGGTTGGCGTCGATGTAGTTGCTCCACCACGCCATGATCAGTCTGCGCTGTTCGAGGAATTCGGCCTTGTGGATATACGCGGCGCGCACGCGGTTGCGTTCCTTGTGGCTCATTTGTCTTTCGATGGCTGCGTCGGTCCATAACCCTGATTCCAGCAGGGCGCTACAGGCCATGGTCCTGAAGCCGTGACCGCACACGTCCTTGCTGGTGTCATAGCCGACGTTACGGAGCATGGTGTTCACGGTGTTCTCGGACATGGGCTTCCAGTACTTGTGGTCGCCCGGTAGCACTAACTCTGAAAAGCGACTGAGGCTGCGCAGGCGCTCCAGTACTTCGATGACCTGCGGCGACAGCGGGACCATTTGAATGTCGCCGTTCATCTTGGTCCCGCGTGTGGAGTTGCGTACCCCTTCAATCGGTGCGCGCGTATCGGGGATTTCCCACATGGCGCGTTGGAAGTCGAACTCACTCCATCGAGCGAAGCGCAACTCGCTGGAGCGGACGAACACATGCAGAGTCAGCAGCACGGCAAGGCGCGTCAGCTCGCGGCCGTTGTAGTTGTCGATTCGGTGTAGCAGTTCGGGTAGGCGGTTGAGGGAGAGGGCCGGGCGATGGACTGTGCGCGGCGCGTGAATCGAGCCTGCCAAATCCAGTGCAGGATTCATGGTGATCTGCCGAGCTCTTTTGGCCCCGCGCATGATGGTGGATAAGTAGTTCTGTACCCTTAACGCCACATCCATGGTGCCGCGTTCCTTGATGCGCTGGGTGATTTCTAGCAGGTCATGGGTATCGAGTTCAGCGATGGGGCGTTGGCCGATCAGCGGGAAGACGTGGGTGCGCAGTCGGCTCATTACGGTTTTTGCGTGGCCTTCGGTCCAGCGGCGTGACATGTCGGCGTGCCACTCCAGAGCAACGGTTTCGAAAAGCAGTGCCGCCCGTTGGGCTACGATCTTGGCCTTTTTCTTTTCTTCCATTGGGTCGAGGTTGTCGAGCAGCAACGCCTTGGCTTCGTCTCGCTTACGTCGTGCGACGGAAAGGGTAACGATGGGGTAATTGCCGATGATGAGCGTGCCTTCCTTGCCGCTGGGCTTGGTGTACTTCAAGCGCCAGGTCTTCACGCCATTGGGTTTGACGAAAAGGTACATGCCTCCGCCGTCGAACAGTTTGTAGGCGCGTTCGCGGGTTTTGGCCGTGCGGCATTGCAGGTCGCTGAGGGGGATCGCTAGACGTGGCATAGGGGGTACGCGCTCCTGACCGGGAAATCGCAGTACCCCTAACATACCCTCGGGGAAGGGGGATTTTGTTGGATCCCGACAGAGGGTCCTGGAACGAAAAAACCCGCCAAAGGGCGGGTTTTCGGGGCTTCCAGAGCATTCAGTAGAATGCAATGGAGCCTAATGTGGTGCCGGCACCAGGAGTCGAACCCGGGACCTACTGATTACAAGTCAGTTGCTCTACCAACTGAGCTATACCGGCGTGTGGGCGACGATTATAGCGACTGGGCGGGTTCTGTAAACCCCTGAATTCAGACTATTTTTAAGCAGGTGCTGGATCAGGCGCGGCGTAGGCTTTGTCGCTTGGTTTTGAGCCATGAAATCAGGGGGTTTGCCCTCTGTATTCAGCCAGATTGGAATTACCGATTTCCGTGCTTTGTATACACCCCTTTACCCGTTTATGTCCTTTTGATTGGAAGCTTATGCACAACGGCTCGGCGCAACGGCAGGGTTGCAGGGGATTTCGCGGACCCATTCTCATTTTGTGCGCAAAGCCCTGTTTTACAGATTATTTATCTATATGAACAAAAAATGACCAATGCTGTTTTCACCCTGCAATGGCCGAACTTATTGGATCCACGCAAAAACCATCAACAGAGTTATCCACAGGCTGTAAAGAATTTACCTGCGTTCCGCCAGCAGCAGAAAATTGCGCGGGGTCAGCGAGCTATCGCAAAAGGTACCGAGGCGTACGACGTATCCCTGTTCGCTGAGGAAAATCGCTCGATCAAGGTTCAGCCAAAGCTCCAGCGGCCGTCGGAACAATCCACGGAGTAATTCAAGGTTGCGAACTTCGGCCAACCGCTGCCAACCGGCGGCTTCCAGCGCCTGCCAGTCTGGCGTGCCCATTGTGGATAACTCTTTCAGCGCGGCCAGATCGCGACAGTAGTCAGGGAAGGGCTTGTCCAGCCAAGCGCTGGGCAGGGATGGCGTGGGCAGGTATTCATCGATGCCGCGCACTTGCCGTTGCAGCAAGTCGAAAGCCAAACGTCGGGCCATCGACGTGTCACGCTGACGTCGGACTCTAGCACCGGCGGTGACGGTTTCGCTCATGGGCAGCGCCAGATCTTCGAGCGACAGCTGTAGGGCGGATCGCAGACCTGCTGAGGACAATGCCTGGTAGTTGCTGCGGTTGATCCGGTTGTAGCAGCACGGAGCAATAGCCATCTGCTGACATCCGGCAGCGCTTGCCAGTTGCATCAAGCGCACATGCAGATCCCCGCAGGCGTGCAGGGCGACGGGAGTGTGTTGCGCGCTCAGAACGCTTGCGGCGTCTGCGGCCAGCACATTCTGCTCGACATGCAAGGCGTGCAAATGGTGACGCTGACTCAGCGCCTCACCGCTGGCGACCAACGCCGGGTCGTACTCAACGCAAGTCAGTTGTTGTCCTGCAGCCAACAGACGTCGGCCCAAATGCCCCTTGCCCGAACACCAATCCAGCCAATGCCTTGGTTCAGAGGCAAAAGACAACCGGCTGGCGAACGCTTCGATCTGTTGCCACTTGCGCCCCGGAACGTCGACATTCAAGCGATGCCCGGCAGCTTCCAGCGTATGCCCCGGCAACTCACCGACTGCGCTCAGTTCAGCCGCCAACGCCGCCAGCGAAGCGAACGGCTCCGGGGCATCGATCAGATCTGCAGGATGGTTGTGTGCGCGCTCTGCATCTTCCAGCGACCGCCCGCGTAGCCACGAAGCCAAGTCGGCGTAGGCGGTTTCCCATGGCAGCGAAAGATGAGTGAACGGCCGAGGTTTCCACAGCGCCTGATGTTCAATCAAAAAAGCATCCAGCGCGGTGAAGCGGGCGAGTAGCTCCTCGCCCGTCAGCACGTGGGAAGTTTCAGCGCCCTTGGCAGGCATCGACGCGCAGCCAGCGCTCCAGCAGCTTGAAGCCGCGCACCAGCACGTAGGACATCAGCAGATAGAACACGCCGGCGGCGAAGAAGATTTCCACCGGCAGGTAGGTGCGGGCGATGATCGTGCGGGCCATGCCGGTCAGTTCCAGCAGGGTCACGGTGCTCGCCAGTGCGCTGGCCTTGAGCATCAGGATCACTTCGTTGCTGTACGCCGGCAGGCCGATGCGCGCGGCACGCGGCAGCATGATGTAGAACATCGCCTTGGGTTTGGACATGCCCAGTGCCCGCGCCGCCTCGATTTCCCCGGGCGGAATCGCCTGGATTGCACCGCGCAGGATCTCGGCGATGTAGGCCGCGGTGTGCAGGGTCATGGTCGCGGTGGTACACCAGAACGGATCGCGCAGGTATGGCCACAGCGCGCTGCTGCGCACCGCATCGAACTGCGCCAGGCCGTAGTAGACCAGGAACAATTGCACCAACAACGGCGTGCCACGGAAAAAGAAGATGTAGGCGTAGGGCAGGGCGCGCACGTACCACAGCTTCGAAGAGCGGGCGATGCCCAGCGGAATCGCCAGCAAAAGACCGGCAATCACGGCAATCGCCACCAGCTCCAGGGTCAGGGTCGCGCCTTGTGCCAGCTTCGGCAGCCACTTGATGATCACTTCCCAGTTCATGACGCGCTCCTCGTGAAGCCGCGAGCGGCGCGTTTTTCCAGTAAGTGCATGCCGCTCATCGCCAGCACGGTGAGGCCCAGGTACATGACCGCCGCCACCAGATAGAAGGTGAATGGCTGTTTCGAGACGGTTACGCCGATCTGCGCGTGACGCATGATCTCTTCGAGGCCGATCACCGACACCAGCGCAGTGTCTTTCATCAGGATCATGAACAGATTGCCCAGGCCCGGCAGGGCGATGCGCCACATCTGCGGCAGAATCAGCCGGGTGAAGATCCGCCCTTTCGACAGGCCCAGCGCCACGCCGGCTTCACGATGGCCCTTGGGGATGGCGAGGATCGCGCCACGAAACACTTCCGTGGCATAGGCGCCGAAGCACAGGCCCAGCGCAATGACGCCAGCGGCGAAGGCGCTGAGTTGCAGGTCGGGGTTGCCGAAGAACTCACCGAGGCTGCGCATCAGGTTGACCGTACCGAAGTAGATCAACAGCACCCAGAGCAATTCCGGGACACCGCGCACCAAAGTCGAATAAGTACCGCCAAGCCACTGCAGCGGCTTGTACGGGGACGTCTTGGCCAAGGCGCCGAGCAGACCGAGCACCAGTCCCAGGCACAGGGCTGTCAGCGCCAGTTTGACGGTCATCAGCGCACCGGCAGCGAGGGCCGGGCCGAATCCGTAGAGGTCGATAATCATGGATTTCTGTTCAAATTGCGGCAGGCAAAGTCGGGAGCCGGCGCCGCTGCATCACGGCGCCAGTCCCACAGGTCAGATCAATAGATGCTGAACGGGAAGTACTTGTCGTTGATCTTCTTGTAGGTACCGTCGGCGACGATTTCCTTCAGCGCGGCGTTCAACTTCTCACGCAGCGGATCGCCTTTGCGCACAGCGATGCCGATCTTGTCGCTTTCAACGACTGCATCGCCTTTGAACTCGTAATTCTTGCCAGCTTCGCTTTTCAGCCAGTCGTAGTTGGCGTACTTGTCGGCGAGGATTGCGTCGACGCGACCGGAAGTCAGGTCCAGGTAGGCGTTTTCCTGGGTGTCGTAGAGGCTGACTTTGATGTCATCGGCGTAGGTGTCCTCAAGCCAGGTACCGGCGAGGGTGGCGCGCTGGGTACCGATGGTCTTGCCCTTGAGCGAGTCCTTGTCGGTTTTGAAGTCGACGTTTTTCGGCGCGATGAACTGCAGCTTGTTCGAGTAGTACGGGTCGGTGAAGTCCACCGCGCCCTTGCGCTCTTCGGTGATCGACAGCGAGGAGATCAGGAAGTCGAACTTCTTGGCGTTCAGCGCTGGGATGATGCCGTCCCAATCGGAAGTGACCACCGTGCATTCGACTTTCATCTTCGCGCACAGGGCGTCGCCGATGTCTTTGTCGAAACCGACCACGTTGCCGCTGGCGTCTTTATTGTTGAACGGCGGGTAAGCCGCTTCGATGCCCATCTTCAGGGTCTCGGCCATGGCACCGGCGCTGAACGCGAGGGTGACGGCGGCGGCCAGGAAGACCTTTTTAAAATTCTGCATGCATGTTGCTCCGTTAGCGGTTGCTGGACATGAATTGTTTGCAGCGCGCCGAAAGCGGGTTTTCGAACACCTGCTGAGGCGATCCTTGTTCTTCCACCAGCCCCTGGTGGAGGAACACCACTTCGCTGGAGACCTGACGGGCAAAGCCCATTTCGTGGGTCACCAACAACATGGTGCGGCCTTCTTCGGCCAGTGCGCGGATGACACTAAGTACTTCCTGAACCATTTCCGGGTCAAGGGCGGAGGTGGGCTCGTCGAACAGAATCACCTTCGGTTGCATCGCAAGCGTACGGGCGATCGCCGCGCGCTGTTGCTGACCACCGGACAGCTGTGACGGATAGGCGTGGCGCTTGTCGGCAATGCCGACCTTGGCCAGCAGCGCTTCGGCAACTTCGATCGCCTCGGCCTTGCTCTGGCCGAGCACACGGCGCGGGGCTTCGATGATGTTGTCGAGCACGCTCATGTGCGGCCACAGATTAAAGTTTTGAAACACAAAACCAATCTCGGAGCGCAGGCGGTTGATCTGTTTGCTGTCGGCGGCTACCAGCTCACCATTTTTGGCGGGCTTGAGCTTGAGCTCTTCACCGGCCACCAGAATCTGCCCCTGATGCGGGTTTTCCAACAGGTTGATGCAGCGCAGGAACGTGGACTTGCCGGAACCGGAGGAACCGAGGATCGAGATCACATCGCCGTCGCGGGCGGTCAGCGAGATGCCTTTGAGCACCTCAAGCTGTCCGTAGCGTTTGTGCAAGTTGCGGATTTCAAGCGCGGGCGTGGCCTCAGCCATGTGCGTTCCTCATATATGTTGCGCTCCTGCTGTTGGCGGGCCTTCCTGACGAGGCGGCCACGCTAGCATAGCGTTTCAATGGCAGCCAACAGCGCTACGAGCGGTAAGCGGATGGCCTGTGGCAGGTTGTCGCATCGGCACAGCAGACTGTCGCCCCATCAACAACCGAACGGGTGTTTGATCATGCAAACCCGTGGGTGTCGCGTAAAAAAAGGCGCGATGTTGCCAGCTTTGGCGGGGTGTTGGAAGCGCTATCCGGCCGAACGTTCCGGATTTGCCCTTTTATTGTGCATCCCACACTTTTTCCGTGTGTTTCTGGTGCGCTCGTTCGTTTTAAAAGTGGGTCGCAGGGTAACGCTTTGGCAAATTGCCATTAACTTTAAGGACTTACGATGACTGTCCGGTCGCGAGCAAAACCGCGGGCCAGAAGACTTTGAAACATTTTGGCGCATTTATTGCGTGCAGAATCTGGAACGCCCCGTTGGTTTCTTTTTACGAGAAGGAAATCCAGACAGGACGGACGCAATCGCTTTCCTCGCAAAGGTAGTTCCGATGAGCAGTTCTCCAAGCTCCAATGGCCTCGAACAGGGGCTCAAACCGCGTCATGTGACCATGTTGTCGATCGCCGGTGTTATCGGCGCCGGTCTGTTCGTTGGCTCCGGCCACGCGATCGCTGCCGCCGGCCCTGCCGTGCTGCTGGCTTACGCCGCCGCCGGTACCCTGGTGGTACTGGTCATGCGCATGCTCGGTGAAATGGCCGTCGCGTCTCCCGACACCGGTTCGTTCTCGACTTACGCCGACCGTGCCATCGGGCATTGGGCCGGTTTCACCATCGGCTGGTTGTACTGGTGGTTCTGGGTATTGGTGATCCCGCTGGAAGCCAACGCCGCCGCGACCATCCTCCACGCGTGGTTCCCGGGCGTCGACATCTGGGCCTTTGCTTTGGTCATCACCATGCTTCTCACAGTGACCAACCTGTTCAGCGTGAAAAACTACGGTGAATTCGAGTTCTGGTTCGCCCTGATCAAAGTGCTGGCGATCATCGGCTTCATCGCCCTGGGCCTCGCGGCAGTGTTCGGCTTCCTGCCGACCAGTCAGGTCAGCGGTGTTTCGCACCTGTTTGATTCCGGCGGCTTCCTGCCTAACGGCATGGGCGCGGTACTGGGCGCGATCCTCACTACGATGTTCTCGTTCATGGGCACCGAAATCGTGACCATTGCGGCCGCAGAATCGAAGAACCCGGGCAAGCAGATCTCCAAGGCCACTAACTCGGTGATCTGGCGGATCGGCCTGTTCTACCTCGTGTCGATCTTCATCGTCGTTGCCTTGGTGCCTTGGAACGATCCTGCGCTGGCTAACCTGGGCTCCTACCAGACCGTGCTGGAACGCATGGGCATTCCTAACGCGAAAATGATCGTCGACATCGTGGTTCTGGTTGCCGTGACCAGTTGCCTGAACTCGGCGCTGTACACTTCGTCGCGCATGCTGTTCTCGCTCGGCAAGCGCGGTGATGCACCGGCCATGTCGACCCGCACCAACAAAAGCGGCACGCCTTACTGGGCGGTGATGCTGTCCACCGGCGCGGCATTCCTGTGCACCTTCGCCAACTACGTGGCGCCGGCGGCGGTGTTCGAATTCCTGCTGGCCAGCTCCGGCGCCATCGCGCTGCTGGTGTACCTGGTGATCGCGTTCTCGCAACTGCGCATGCGCAAACAGCGGATTGCCCGTGGCGAGAAAATCGAATTCAGCATGTGGCTGTTTCCGGGCCTGACCTACGCGGTGATCATCTTCATCGTCGCGGCCCTGACCATCATGCTGTTCCAGGAAGCCCACCGCGTGGAAATCCTCGCGACCGGCCTGCTGAGCCTTATGGTGGTGGCTACCGGCCTGCTGGTGGCACGCCGTCGGAAGATGGAAAAGCGTGGTGCGGTGGTGTTGAGCTGATCCGTAGCGCGTAATGCAAAACGGCCGCTGTCAGTGATGACGAGCGGCCGTTTTTATTAGGGAGCGTTAATCAATTGGATGAACCCAGTCCTCAATACGCAATCCGGAAACGCGTTCAAATTCCCGCACATTGTTCGTGACCACGATAAGTCCAAGTGACCGGGCGTGACCTGCGATCATTTGGTCGTACGGCCCAATCGGTGTCCCCGCTTTCGCGAGTTCAGAGCGAATCATCCCGGTCTGTGCTGCTGCGTCATTGTCGAAGGGTAAGACTTCCAAGCGCGCAACGAACCCTTCTACAACCGCAAGATTCTTTTCTGGAGATGCTGACTTTTCAGCACCGTAAATAAGCTCCATGAGAGTGATAGCGCTGATGCACAACTGCCCGGAGTGTCGATTGAAAGCTCCCCGGACAATTTGTGGTTTGTTCTTGATGGTGAAGATACAGATGTTGGTATCCAGCATGTATTTGATCATCAGAACGACTCGCGCTCCTGATCCGCGGGTTGCTCACGGTCAGCCATGAAATCAGGGGTGACGTTGTCGCCATCAAACCAGCTATCCCAGCTTTCTCCAGCAGGCGTGATAACGCGTGTTCTGCCAATCGCAATGACTTCTACTCGTTTAACATCGCCGGGCATCGCAACTGCTTTTGGCAACCGAACTGCCTGACTTCTATTGCTCATGAAAATTGTGGTCTGTTCCATATTTGAACTCCCAAGTCTGTTCCTGTAGGAGATCAAGGATAAGTTGTGCATTGGATATGTCAACGGGATATACATTTTCATCGGACGAAGGGCAATCAAGGAGTCCGAGCAAAAACGGCCGCTGTCAGTGATGACGAGCGGCCGTTTTTGTTGGTGAGCGGGGTTTATTCGCTCTTGTCTTCCTGCGTGTCCACCGACTTGCCATAAGTATCCAGCGCAATCCCGAAATCGGTGATGAACTGCGGCTCGCTGAGCCAGGCCTGGGCGGTTTCGATGTCCATGCCGTCGGCCCACATGCGGTAGTCGATCAGCATGTCGGCGGCCAGGTGGGTGGCGGCCATGCCTTCGTTTTCAGCGTTTTCCATGTCCAGCAGTTCCGGGTGGTCAACGATGATGAACGCCAGTTCGCGCAGCAGCGTCAGCAGCATCTCGTTGCGGCTGACGGCTTCGGCATCGCGCATTTTGCTGAACATCGCCAAGGTGTAGTCCGGGATCGGCTCGGCCAGATGACCGAGGTCGTCGTCCTGTTCCAGCGGTTTGCGGCCGACCATGCGGATCTGCTTGGCTTTGGCCTTGGCGCGTTTGGCGCGTTTCTGTTGCTTGTTCAGGGATGCCATGGGAACTCAGTTCTTCGGTTGGGTTTGGGCGGCGATCGCGTCGGACGCGGCCACATAGTCAGCCTGGAAGGCCGGGGATTCGATCCAGGCCAGCGCGCCGGCCTCGTCGGTTTCCTGCGACCACTGGCGATACTCGATCAGCGCGGCGAGGATGAAATCCATCGCGCCCTCTTCGCCTTCCTGCTCGTACACCAGCTCCAGCAGCGGATCTTCGAGGAACGCGGTGCACATCGCTTGCTGGCTGATCTTCTCGGCGTCGATCATTTTCTTGAACAGCTCGGTCAGGTCCACTGACTCGAAATCGATGCGGTCATCGTTCGGGTCCAGTTCGACCGGTGCCTCGGCGCGTTTGGTGCGGTTCTGCCTGGCCTTGGTCTTGGCCCGGGCGGCGCGTTTTTGCTGCTTGTTGGCGGAGGCCATGGTGTGTTCCGTCGTACGTTGAAAGGGCTCAGCTGCGCGGCACTGTCCGCCCGGGTGTGTCGGGGGCCAGCTCGCCGGTGCAGTCAGGTCGGAGCGATGGGCCATAGTGTGGCTTGGTATGCGCTGCGAAAAAAGGCGAAATGTCGAATCAGTCACTTTCGGACTTTGGCCAAGCTCCAATCATTCTAAAACACATGCTTCTCTGGCCGGATCAAACAAGGAGTAACGGTTGGGCTCTGCAAGAGCCCGGGAGTCGTGCTCATGAAACGCGTTCTATCATTGCTGCTACCCATTGCAGCGGTTGCCGCATTGGTATTTCCGGCGATGCTGCAGGCTGCCAGCCTGGATCCGGTCGACAGTGCCGGCGTGCAAGTCCGGCAACAGCAGCAAAACGGCGTCAACTACCTGGCCGGAGGGATCGGTCTGGACGAGTCAAAAGCCATTCAACAATCCATCGGTTACAACCTGCACATGACCTTCGCTGTGGGTGCACAAGATCAGTACACCGCTGATGTCGATGTGCTGATTCAAAAGTCGACCGGACAAACCGTACTGACCCTCACCCGGACGGGGCCGCTGGTGTACGTGCAATTGCCGCCCGGCAAGTACACGGTGATCGCCACTCGCAATGGCGAAACGCGGCGCGATGTGACAGACGTTGGCAGCGGCACTGCACGCAATCTGGTATTCCACTGGAATGACGCGGGATAACTTTGGTGCGTTGGAAAATCGTGCGCGGGCACCACAGCCCGCGCCTTTTGTGATGCCATCAACGCCCTGTTACCGCTGCGCGCGCTTGCCGTTCTTTTTGTCACTGGGCTCTCGTGCCATCCGGTGCATCCATAATCCGATCCAGCCGACGGCTATCAGGAACACAGTGCCGACGCACTGCGACACGATCTCGAACCAGAACATTCGCGGTTGCAGCGCGAGGGTGTAGGTGTGACGCGGACCCGAGCGGTTCCAGGTGGTGATCGAGCCGCTGCTCAGGCTGTGAGCAATCAGGTATATCGATGCGCCGATAAGGAAGGCGATCAATACGCCGACGAGAACCATCAGCCAGAATGAAATCCGGCTCTGGCGATAGGGCGGCGGATGGGGCAGGGGTACGCGGGTTCGTTTCTGATTCATCGAGTGGATGACCTTCTTCCTTAAGGTGCGGCCAAAGTAGCGCGGATTGCCGTTGGCCGAAACCCGTCGACGCCGATAGCTCAGTGCGCGATCAAGACATCGTGATGTGCCGGAAGGATTCACGGGGTTTACTGGCGGCGCAAAAGGCCGGATTGAGTCGCCATCAAATCGCAGGCATAAAAAAACCCTGAATCTTGCGATTCAGGGTTTTCGGTATTTGGTGCCCAGAGACGGAATCGAACCGCCGACACGGGGATTTTCAATCCCCTGCTCTACCGACTGAGCTATCTGGGCAACGGGGCGCATTAAAAGCGTTTTTCAGGGTTCCGTCAACGAATTTTTTAAAATTTCTTAAATTAATTCCGTCGCTTACGATCCGAGCCCCGATTTGCAGGGTTTACTCTGCAGGCGGAACGTAGCCTTCGGCCTTGGCGTATTCCTCGCCGGAGAAGTACTTGTCCATTTCGCCCTGAAGATATTTGCGGTCTTCGGCGTTCATCATGTTCAGACGCTTTTCGTTGATCAGCAGGGTCTGGTGTTTCTGCCAGTCAGCCCAGGCCTTGGCCGAGACGTGGTCAAAGATGTCCTGGCCTTTGGCGCCCGGGAAAGGAGCGCGTTCCAGCGCGGGCAGTTGTTCTTTGTACTTGCGGCACATTACGGTGCGGGTCATGGCGACTCTCCTGCATTCAAGACGGCGGCCGCGCGTTCGAGCAAGGTTTTGACCGGGGCGGCGAGGCCCAGGCGCGGCGGGGTGGCGAGGTTATACCAGAGCCAGTCGGCCTCGGCCACGTGATGGCTGGCCTCCTGCACTTGAACCAGCCAGGGTTCGATGGACAACTGAAAGTGGCTGAAGGTGTGGACAAGGCTTGGCAGCGCCTGCTGCTCGCCCATGGTCAGCGAGTGCTGCGCGGCGAGATGTTGCAGATCGTCGAGGTCGTCGAGTTCCGGCAGGCTCCACAAACCGCCCCACAGGCCGCTGGACGGGCGGCGATAAAGCAGAATCGCGCCTTCGCCATTGGCCAGCATCGGCATCAGCGTGCGTTTTTGCGGAATGGCTTTGCGCGGCTTGGGGATCGGGTAGCGCGTCTCCAGGCCGAGCATGTGCGCTTCGCAGCCGCTTTTCAGCGGGCACAGCAGGCAGCTCGGTTTGCTGCGGGTGCACAGTGTGGCGCCGAGATCCATCATTGCCTGGGTGTAGGCGTTGACCCGATCGTGCGGGGTGAAACGCTCCGCGCTGGCCCACAGCTGTTTGGCGACCTTCGGTTCACCCGGGTAGCCCTCTTGCGCAGTAAAACGCGCCAGAACGCGTTTGACGTTGCCGTCGAGGATCGGCGCGCGCAGGCCCATGCTGATGCTGGCGATTGCGCCAGCGGTGGACAGGCCGATGCCCGGCAGATCCGTCAGCTTTTCGACGTCGCGGGGAAACTCGCCGCCGTACTGGCTGACGACGATCTTCGCGGTCTTCTGCAGATTGCGTGCGCGGGTGTAGTAACCGAGCCCGGTCCACAGGTGCAGGACTTCGTCCTCCGGTGCTTCGGCCAGCGCTTGCACCGTCGGCAGCGCGGTCATGAAGCGCTCGAAGTAATTGAGCACGGTGCTGACCTGAGTCTGCTGCAACATGATCTCCGAGACCCACACCCGATACGGATTGATGTCCTGCTGCCAAGGCAAATCGTGGCGGCCGTGGCGGTCGAACCATTCCAGCACCGCCGTGGAAAACTGCTCGGCTGTCATCGCTTGAACAGCCCCTTCAATGCGTTTTTCAATTCCGGGCTGACCTTGTCGCCGAGTTTTTCATCGATCTTCTCGCTGAGCTTGTCGCCGGCCATTTTGCTTGCGACCTGACCCAGGCGTTCGTTGTCCACGCGGCAGGCCTTGGCCCCCAGTTCCAGCGGACCACGGCAGCGCAGCGGCCACTCGATGCCGACGAATTTCTCGCCGACCTGACAGGCCGGATCCGGCATGGCGCTGGTGTCCCCCTCGACGATGATGCCGACACGGTAATCCATGCCCAGCACGCGCAGGTCGATGTCGCCGTCACCGTTGATGCTCATGCCCGGTATGCGCACTTTCAGGTCCGGGTTGCTGGCGACGCCGTTACGGAAAGTCAGGTTGCCCTTGAGTTCCTGGAACGGCGTGTCCTTGCCGCGCGGCTCGCCGCTGAGGGTTTTGCGGTTCAGGGTGGCGATGCCTTTGCACAGTTGCTGTTCAAGGTTGGCGTTGAGCAGCACGCCGTTGTTGATCACGAAACTGGCGTTGCCGTTGAGGGTATCGATCAGCGCCTGCTGGCTGTTGCCGCTGCCGGTGATGCTGCTGGTCAGCGTCACCAAGCCTTTGACGGGCGGGTTCTTGCCCTGGCTTTCGAGGATTTTCTCCACCGGCACGCGATTGATCCGGGTTTGCAGATTCAACACTGGCGCGCTCGGGCGCACGTCGAGGGTGCCCTTGGCTTCGAAGTCGCCGTTATACAGACCGCCGCGCAGGTTCTCCAGGGTCAGCAGGCCGCCCTGGCCGGTGGCTTTGAGTGCAGCGTTCTGGATCGGCAGTTTGTCGAGGGTCAGTTGGCCGAAGCTCAGATCGGCGTCGACGTCGAGTTTGGCCAGGCGTTCGACTGGCAGCAGGCGCTCGGTGCTCCAGGCACTTTTGCTCGGCTTGTCCGGCAGCGGCGTGGAACCGGCACCGGCCATCGCATCGGCTTCGGTGCTGGCGACTTCGGCTTGACGCGCTTGTGTGGCGTTTTTCGCCTTGTCCGATTTCGGCGGCAGGTAGCGGTCGACGTCGAACGTGTCAGCCTTGAGGATCGCGCGCAGCGACTGCTTGGCGAAATCTTCCACGGCAATGCGCCCGCTGAAGCTGCTGTCGTCGAGTTTCAGGTTGATATTGTCAAAGGCGACGCTGGTTGGCGTGGCGGCGATGCGGCTGACCAGCTCGACCTTGCTCAGGCTGCCGGGCGCCATCGCTGGCAGCGTCTGGCCGATGCTGTCGACGAATTTCGCCAGATCGAACTGGGCGATCGAGAGGCCGCCAGTGATCTGCGGGGTCTTGTCGAGGTTGTTGGCCTTCAGCTCGCCGAGCGCGCGCAACTGGTTGGCGGAAATCTTGATACCGGTCCATTCGGCGATGTTCGCCGCTTTGTCCAGCAAAACCTGGCCTTGTGCGGAGAAGGTCATGGCCTTGCCCTGCAGCGGATCGCCAGTCAGTTCACCGGACAATTTCATGTCTTCGAACTTGTAGCGTTGCAGGGCGCGCTCGATGCGCAGCTCACCGTTGAGCTCGGTGCGCACGCGCAGTACCGGCTGATTGGTGCTGAGGAACGCGGTGGCTTTCAGCGGAATATTGGTCGAATCGTGTACCGCGCCGGTGCTCAGTTGAATACTTTCGGCGCTGTACTGCTTGCCGGTCTGCTCGTCGTTGTATTCAACGCGGGCGTTGTTGACGGTCAGGCTGTCGATGTCGAGGCGGATTGGCTGCGGCGGTTTTTCCGGCTGGGCGGTGGCCTCTGCAGCGGGAGCGCTGGCGGGCGTCGGGCTGCCGGCGGGCGTGGCGGGAGGCGGCAGCTTGCCGATGTCTTCCCAGTTGCCGTGGCCGTTCTTGTCGCGTTTGAGGCGCAGGTTCAGGCCTTCGACCCGCACGTCGCTCATCTGCACTTCGCGGCGCAACAGCGGCAGCACGCGCACCGACAGGCCGAGCATTTGCAGATCGGCATAGGGTTCGGTCGGATTGATCAGCGTGGCGACGCTGGCCTCATGCAGTTCCAGGCCGAGCCACGGGAACAGGCTCCAGCCGATATCGCCATTGAGCGTCAGCTCGATGTGGGCCTTGTCGCGGGCTATCTGGCGAATTTCTTCTTTGTAGTCGTTGGGATCAAACAGGTGAGTCAGGGCAAAGCCCGCTCCCACAATGATCAGCAACAGCCCGAGAAGCACCAGACCCAGGATTTTGCCGAACGCTTTCATGGGCGAGTCCTTGTAGTTAGTCGAATTCGTAATTTAGCCGGGGAGTATAGCGCTGCATCCACCCGGTTCGGGACACCGTCATTCAGCGCTGACCTGCAGCGGTACCCGCAGTTTTGCGGCCAGCGCCTGGGTTTCAAGGTGTCCGGCAGGGGCCAGCAGGCGCAGTTGTGCACCCGCTTGCGACGCCATTTTCTGCGCTTGGTTCACCAGCCGCTCGGCCACCCCACGGCGCCGGGTGACTTTTCGCACACATAAATGCGACAAGTACCAGACCGCGTCGTGCCTTGTCAGGCGCGCCGCACCGAGCAGGCGATCATTGAAACGTCCTGCAATCAAAGAGCCGTCAGCCAAGCAGCTTTCGATCAGTTGAGAGTCCCCGGAATAGGGTGCGAACAGCCATTGCGGGGCGTCACGATAGATTTTCTGCAGATCCTGTTGATCCTGGTAGCTGGCGTCTTCAAGCACTTGAACGATGACAGGCATGATTTTTCCATTTGTGAGGCTCTCTGTAGGAGCTGCCGCAGGCTGCGATCTTTTGATGCTGGCGATTTCAAAAAAGGTCAAAAGATCGCAGCGTTCCGCAGCTCCTACAGGTAAGAAGATCAGGTGACACGAAAAAGGTGATATCAGTTTGGTTTTTCTGTCACGTGCAAATGGTAACCTTTGCCAGTTCGTCCGTCCTTCTGCGACTTAACGTCGCGCCATCAAGGAGCTTCACCTACAAAAACGGTCATGCCTGCGTGCATAAAGGCCGAGGGTGAGCAGTGGCTGGCGAACCATACTAATAATTGGGGGAAACACCATGAGCACAAGCATCACGGCGGACGGCCTTCGCGCCGACCAGCCTGCGTTCCTGTCCAAGGAGCGCATCATCGCCAAACCCGGTTTCAACCGCTGGCTGGTGCCACCGGCCGCGCTGGCCATCCACCTGTGCATCGGCATGGCCTACGGCTTCTCGGTGTTCTGGTTGCCGCTGTCCAAGGCGCTGGGCGTCACCGCTCCGGTGGCTTGCGCACCGGACATGAGCTTCATCGCACAAGTGTTCTCGTCGCAATGCGACTGGCCGATCTCGATGCTCGGCTGGATCTACACCCTGTTCTTCATCTTCCTCGGCTGCTCGGCAGCGATCTGGGGTGGCTGGCTGGAACACGCCGGGCCACGCAAGGCCGGTGTGGTATCGGCATTGTGCTGGTGCGGTGGTCTGCTGATCTCGGCGCTGGGTATTTATACCCACCAGATCTGGCTGATGTGGCTTGGTTCGGGCGTGATCGGCGGTATCGGTCTGGGCCTGGGCTACATTTCGCCGGTTTCGACCCTGATCAAGTGGTTCCCGGACAAGCGCGGCATGGCCACCGGCATGGCAATCATGGGCTTCGGTGGCGGCGCGATGGTCGGTGCACCACTGGCCACTGCGCTGATGAGCCACTTCGCTTCGCCGAGCGGCGTCGGCGTCTGGCAGAGCTTCGTCGCCATGGCCGCGATCTACTTCGTGTTCATGATCGGTGGCGCACTGGCCTACCGCGTGCCGCCAACCGGCTGGAAGCCTGAAGGCTGGACCGCGCCGGCGAAGAAAGCCTCGAACGCGATGATCACCCACCGTCACGTGCACGTGAATGTGGCGTGGAAAACCCCGCAATTCCGTCTGGTGTGGCTGGTGCTGTGCCTGAACGTGTCCGCCGGTATCGGCATCCTCGGCATGGCTTCGCCACTGCTGCAGGAAGTGTTCGGCGGCAAGCTGCTGGGCGTTGACGTGCCGTTTGGTCAACTCGATGCCGGGCAACTGGCTTCGATTGCCGCGATTGCTGCCGGTTTCACCGGTCTGCTGAGCCTGTTCAACATCGGTGGCCGATTCTTCTGGGCTTCGTTCTCGGACTACCTGGGACGCAAAAACACCTACTTCGTGTTCTTCGCCCTGGGTTTTGCCCTGTACGCGCTGATCCCGAACATGGGGCACCTGGGCAACGTTGCGCTGTTCGTGGCGGCGTTCTGCATCATCCTGTCGATGTACGGTGGTGGTTTCGCGACCGTTCCGGCCTATCTGGCCGACCTGTTCGGTACGCAAATGGTCGGTGCGATCCATGGGCGTCTGCTGACGGCCTGGGCGGCGGCCGGCGTGCTCGGCCCGGTGCTGGTCAACTACCTGCGTGAGTATCAGTTGAGCATTGGCGTTGAACGCGCTGCCGCTTACGACATCACCCTGTACATCCTCGCCGGCTTGCTGGTGCTGGGCTTCCTGTGCAACCTGATGGTGCGTCCGGTGGCCGACAAGTACTTCATGACCGACGCCGAACTGGCTGCCGAACAGGCACTGGGTCATGACAAAGGTGCCGACAGCAGCACCGTGCTGGAGTGGAAAGCCGCGCCGGGCAGCAAGCCGCTGGCGATCGCCGCGTGGCTGGTGGTCGGTATTCCGCTGGCGTGGGGTGTGTGGGTGACCTTGCAGAAGACGGCGGTCCTGTTTCACTAAGGTGTTAGCTGGATAAACACCGACCCTGTGGGAGCGAGCTTGCTCGCGAAGGCGCAGTGTCAGTCGACGGCAATGTTGGCTGATCGACCGCTTTCGCGAGCAAGCCCGCTCCCACATTTGTTTTCGGCTGCCTGTCATGGCTTGTATGGACATGTCTACCCGCGACAGCCGGGGCTTCTGTCCGTCAGCCATATCACCTCTCGTGTTTCTGTTTACGCCCCGCGTGCCTATAATGGCTGCCTTTTTCGCCCAATGATTTTGCGGAGCTGGTGATGGCCGAACGTAAGGCGTCTGTCGAGCGCGACACTCTGGAAACCCAGATCAAAGCCTCGATCAACCTTGATGGCACCGGAAAGGCCCGATTCGATATCGGCGTTCCTTTTCTTGAGCACATGCTGGATCAGATCGCCCGTCACGGGTTGATCGACCTGGATATCGAATGCAAGGGCGATCTGCATATCGACGACCACCATACGGTGGAAGACGTCGGTATCACCCTCGGCCAGGCCTTCGCCAAAGCCATCGGCGACAAGAAAGGCATCCGTCGCTACGGCCACGCCTACGTGCCGCTCGATGAAGCGCTGTCGCGTGTGGTGATCGACTTCTCCGGCCGTCCAGGCCTGCAGATGCACGTGCCGTACACCCGCGCCACCGTGGGCGGCTTCGACGTTGACCTGTTCCAGGAATTCTTCCAGGGCTTCGTCAATCACGCGCTGGTCAGCCTGCACATCGACAACCTGCGAGGCACCAACACCCACCACCAGATCGAAACCGTGTTCAAGGCTTTCGGCCGCGCCCTGCGCATGGCGGTGGAGCTGGATGAGCGCATGGCCGGGCAAATGCCATCGACCAAAGGCGTTCTGTAATGCAGACGGTTGCAGTTATCGACTACGGCATGGGCAACCTGCACTCGGTGGCCAAAGCCCTCGAGCACGTGGGTGCCGGCAAGGTGCTGATCACCAGCGACGCGGCCGTAATCCGCGAAGCCGACCGTGTGGTATTTCCCGGTGTGGGCGCGATTCGCGATTGCATGGCGGAGATCCGCCGGCTCGGTTTCGATTCGCTGGTGCGTGAAGTCAGCCAGGACCGTCCGTTTCTCGGCATCTGCGTCGGCATGCAGGCCTTGCTCGACAGCAGCGAAGAGAACGACGGCGTCGACTGCATCGGCCTGTTTCCGGGTGCGGTGAAGTTCTTCGGCAAAGACCTGCATGAAGACGGCGAGCACCTGAAAGTCCCGCACATGGGCTGGAACCAGGTGCAGCAGAAGGTCGATCACCCGCTGTGGCACGACATTCCGGACCTGGCGCGTTTCTACTTCGTGCACAGCTACTACATCGCCGCCGCCAACGCGCGGCAGGTGGTGGGCAGCGGTCATTA
Organism: Pseudomonas sp. Eth.TT006; assembly: GCF_054456575.1. Classification (NCBI taxonomy): domain Bacteria; kingdom Pseudomonadati; phylum Pseudomonadota; class Gammaproteobacteria; order Pseudomonadales; family Pseudomonadaceae; genus Pseudomonas; species Pseudomonas sp. Eth.TT006. The sequence goes on from NZ_JBTJEN010000005.1 coordinate 230,557, forward strand.
CGGGGTCGATTTCGCCGCAGCGCTGGCCGACGGCTCGCGTTTCGCCGTGCAGTTCCACCCGGAGAAGAGCCATACCCATGGCCTGCAATTGCTGCAGAACTTCGCCGCGTGGGACGGTCGCTGGTAAATGGCCACCAGGAAAACCAAACCGCCGATCCTGACCCTCACTCCCGAACAGGAGAGCGAGGCCAATCGCAAGATCCAGCGGTTCATGGAAGAGCGTTTCGAACTGGACCTGGGTTCGTTCGAGGCGGCGGAAATTCTTGAGCTGTTTACCCGCGACATCGCTCCGCACTATTACAACAGGGCGATTTTCGATGTGCAGACCCACCTCAAGGAGCGGTTTGAAAGCATCGAAAGCGACCTGTGGGCGCTCGAAAAAAATTAGGAGCAGCTGCAAGCCGCAAGCTTCAAGCTGCAAGAACTGGTACACCGCATGCTCGCAGCTAGTCGCTTGCAGCTTGCCGCTCTTTTGACGAAGGAAAAAGCATGCTGATTATTCCCGCTATCGATCTCAAAGACGGTGCCTGCGTACGTCTGCGCCAGGGCCGCATGGAAGATTCCACGGTGTTCTCCGATGACCCGGTGAGCATGGCTGCCAAGTGGGTGGAGGGCGGTTGCCGTCGTCTGCATCTGGTCGATCTGAACGGCGCGTTCGAAGGCCAGCCGGTCAACGGCGAAGTGGTCACCGCGATCGCCAAACGCTACCCGAACCTGCCGATCCAGATCGGTGGCGGCATCCGTTCGCTGGAAACCATCGAGCACTACGTCAAGGCCGGCGTGAGCTACGTGATCATCGGTACCAAAGCGGTGAAGGATCCGGCGTTCGTCGCGCAGGCCTGCCGTGCGTTCCCGGGCAAGATCATCGTCGGTCTGGATGCCAAGGACGGTTTCGTCGCCACTGATGGCTGGGCTGAAATCAGCACGGTGCAAGTCATTGATCTGGCCAAGCAGTTTGAAGCCGATGGCGTGTCGTCGATCGTTTATACCGACATCGCCAAAGACGGCATGATGCAGGGCTGCAACGTACCGTTCACCGCAGCACTGGCAGCGGCGACGAAGATTCCGGTCATCGCGTCCGGCGGCATTCACAATCTGGGTGACATCAAGACGCTGCTCGACGCCAAGGCGCCAGGCATCATCGGCGCTATCACTGGTCGGGCGATCTATGAGGGCACTTTGGATGTTGCAGAGGCTCAAGCTTTTTGTGATGGCTACGCGGCCAGATAAAAGCAGCTTCAAGTTGCAAGCTGCGAGCTGCAAGTTAGAAGCGCGACCGCAATCGGCCCTTTCTTGCAGCTTGAAGCTTGAAGCTTCTTAATCGGAGATTAAGTCTTATGGCGTTAGCCAAGCGCATCATCCCTTGCCTGGACGTGGACAACGGCCGGGTCGTCAAAGGTGTGAAATTCGAGAACATCCGCGACGCCGGTGACCCGGTGGAAATCGCCCGTCGCTATGACGAGCAGGGTGCCGACGAGATTACTTTCCTCGACATCACCGCCAGCGTCGATGGCCGCGACACCACGCTGCATACCGTCGAGCGCATGGCCAGCCAGGTGTTCATCCCGCTGACTGTCGGCGGCGGCGTGCGCACCGTGCAGGACATTCGCAACCTGCTCAATGCCGGTGCGGACAAGGTCTCGATCAACACCGCAGCGGTGTTCAACCCGGAGTTCGTCGGCGAAGCCGCGCAGCATTTCGGCTCGCAATGCATCGTCGTCGCCATCGACGCGAAGAAGGTTTCCGGGCCGGGCGAAACCCCGCGCTGGGAAATCTTCACCCACGGCGGGCGCAAGCCGACTGGCCTTGATGCGGTCGAGTGGGCGAAGAAGATGGAGGGCCTGGGCGCCGGCGAGATCCTGCTGACCAGCATGGATCAGGACGGCATGAAAAACGGTTTCGACCTCGGCGTGACCCGCGCCATCAGCGACGCGCTGGGCATTCCGGTGATTGCCTCTGGCGGCGTCGGTAACCTGCAGCACCTGGCGGATGGCATTCTCGAAGGCCACGCCAGCGCAGTGCTCGCCGCGAGTATTTTCCACTTCGGCGAATACACCGTGCAGGAAGCCAAAGCGTATATGGCCAAACGCGGCATCGTGATGCGCTAAACCGTACAGGCCAGTGGACAGCATGGCGTACCCAAGGCACTCTTGGGCACGCCATGGATTCCGGTAGCCCGACATGCTCAAACGCCTGCTTCTTGTTCTCGCCAGTGCCTCTGTGTTGTTGCTCAACACGGCCCGCGCCGAAAACAGTCCTGACACCGATCTGGTGCTCCTCACCGAAAACTTTCCGCCGTACAACATGGCGAAAGACGGCAAGAATTTCGCCAAGGGCGAGAACATCGATGGCATCGCCACCGATATCGTGCGCGAGATGTTCAAGCGTGCCGGCCTTACCTACAGCCTGACGCTGCGCTTCCCTTGGGAGCGGGTGTACAAGCTGGCGCTGGAAAATCCCGGTTATGGCGCGTTTGTCATGGCCCGTCTGCCGGAACGCGAAACCCTGTTCAAGTGGGTTGGCCCGATCGGTCCGGACGATTGGATCATGCTGGCCAGAGCCGACAGCAAGATCACCCTCGACACCCTCAATGACGCACGCAAATACAAGATCGGCGCCTACAAGGGCGACGCGATTGCCCAGACGCTGAGTCGCCAAGGCTTGAAGCCGCTGGTGGTGCTGCGCGACCAGGACAATGCGAAGAAACTGGTCAACGGCCAGATCGACCTGTGGGCCACGGGTGATCCAGCCGGGCGTTATCTGGCAAAGCAGGACGGCGTGACCGGCCTCAAGACCGTACTGCGCTTCAACAGCGCCGAGTTGTACCTGGCGCTGAACAAAGAGGTGCCGGATGAGACCGTGGCCAAATTGCAGGCTGCGCTAAATCAAATGCGCAAGGACGGCGTGGTTGACGAAATCATGGGGCGGTATCTGTAACAGCGGGTAGAGCGGTTTCGGCGGGTGTTTCTACGTCGGGCTCAACCTCGCCGTGCGACCGCTCCGAGATCTGCGGCACAGGTATTGGCGTCGGGAGCGTGGTGGCAGGGGCATCCTCGTTTGCCTTCGAATATGTCGTCAGGTGGAGGCCGTCGAGGTCGGAACATTCGATACTGGCACCCACCTGAGTCCCGTCCAAGCGCAGCAGTCTGAACGTACTGTGCAGCTGATAAATCGCCACAGCTTCGTGCTGCGCAACGTCAGTGAGGAACGTTGCGCGGGTGGCGACTGACCATCCGCCGACACCGTTGTGGGCGTGACTGAAATCGTCGTCGAGTCTGGCCGAGAACAGCGTCACCGGCGTCTGCAACGTCAGCAGCTGCAAGTAGTTGTGTTGCCCCTTGGGCCAGTCGCTGGCCATTTCGATTGCGGTTTCCTGAGTGAATTTTGTCAGCCTGCCGGTTTCTGGAAGTTGCGGCACTGTCCATTTGAAAATCCTGCCCGCGCCGTTGTTATGAGCGTGACCGAGCAGAACGTATTGGTCGCTTCGTTCAAGATAGTAATAAGGCGATTGATGGAAGCGCGGCAAGGGCAGTTTTCCTTCATCGTGAACAGCGAACCAGGGCAGGACGGCCAAGCGCGTGACCTGTGCAGGTTCGACATGTGCAGGCGGTGCGTAATCCCTGAGCACCGGGATCTGCGGCGCCGGGAACATTTGCTGGGGAATTTCCATTCGCAAGGCGTAAGCAGCCGCCTGTGCATCCGGTCTGGTGTAGCTATCGATCGCTAAAAAAGTGCCGGACGAAAAACAGATTTCACCGGCGCCAGCATTGGGTGGTTGCGAATCCCAGACACTGACGCTCTTTTTCGCATGGCTGCCCTTGTCGTTCCAGATAAGGTCGCCGACCTGTGCGGGAACTACCAGATCGACACGCACGCAGCGAACTGCGTTGAGCGAGGGCTTTTCGTGATCGTTGGCGCAGACAACGCCCATGGCCACATAGCCGGCCGGTGGCAGCGGGCGCCACATCGATACGTGGGTTTTTGCCCCTGAGCCGGAGTCATCCCAGATCTGCTCATAGTCCAGCGGGCGGCTCAGGGCGTTACCTTTGGGGTGAAGGTCCTTTAGCGTGGGGTTTTCGCAGACCACGGCGACGATTCTTTGCCCGTTGAGATTGGAGAATCCGCTGGCTGCAATATCGCCGAGGGGAAAGTAGCCGGGCAGATCATCTGGCGCTGGGGCTGGGCGCCAGAAGGTTGCGTCGCTGGTTCTCAGTGTTCGCGTGTCCCATACCCGCTGGAAGTCGGTGGTGAAGTTGATCAGCAGATTGTCGACGCTGATGGGGTTCATCGGCGTCTTGTCGGGAAGGGTCTGTTCCTGGTTGCTCATGATGGCTCCTGATAATTGAAGGCGACGCAAGGGGTCGCGACCTGTTTGCAGGTCTCAATATCGGGAGTTGGAGCCAGCCTCTGGTGGTAACTATGTGTTGCCTCGCACTTAGCGGTAGATGCCGTCCTTGCCATGACCGGCCATGGCGCGATTGCTGCGCACGCTGATCATTTGTTTGATGTCGATCCAGTCGATGCCTTGCGCTTTCAGCTTCGGCAATTCGCGTTCCAGCACTGCCAGCGTCTGCGGATACGGGTGGCCGATCATTACTGCCGAGCCTTGTTTGCGCGCCAGGCTGATCGCCGTCTGCAGCTGGGTGTAGATCGCTGCTTCGGTGCGTTCGTCATCAAGGAACACATCCCGTGAGACGCTCGCCAGATCGATCCTCTGCGCCTGCTGTGCGGCCACGGTCTGGGCACTGGTACGGCTGTCGACGAAGAACTTGTGCCGGCGCTGCAACTCACCCATCAACCACGCCATCGCCACTGGTTGCGCGGTCATGCGGCTGCCCATGTGATTATTGATGCCAGCGGTATACGGCACCATTTTGAACGCGGCATCGAGGCGCTTTTGCAGTTCTTCGAGGGGCAGTTCGGGGTGCCAGGCATATGGGCCGGTGGCCGGGTCCATGGGCATGTGCAAGATCACGATCTTGCCGGCGCGATGGGCTTCGCGGGCGAATTCGGTGGCGTGCGGAGTGTCGGGCATGATCGCTGTGGTCACCGGGCCGGGCAGGGCCAGCACCCGGCGATCCCGGGGCAGGTTCTGCCCCAGGTCGTCGATGATCAGTGTCAGGTAGGCTTTCTGCGCTGGGGCTTTGGCGGGCTCTGCGTGGGCAGCACCCGCCAGACAGCACAGCAGGATGAAGAGGAAACGCAGCATCCTCAACGGCCGGAGGTGATGCTCAGGCCTTTGAGCAGGCTCAGGGCCTGGGCCAACTGGTAATCGTCATCCTGCGGCATGGCCTTGGCCTTGGCGCCGGAGCCGGTCGGCTTGTCTGCGCCGCCATTGCCGTTGCCCAGGTGACCTTGCAGGTCGGCTTCCTTGAAGTAGTCGCCGTCCGCTTCGTTGGTGATCTTGGCCTTGCGCACTTCGATGTCCGGGACGATGCCCTGGGCCTGGATCGAGCGGCCGTTCGGCGTGAAGTACAGCGCCGTGGTGATCTTCAGCGCGCGGTCGTTGTTCAGCGGCAACACGGTTTGCACCGAGCCTTTGCCGAAACTGGTGGTGCCCATGACCACCGCACGTTTCTGATCCTGCAGGGCGCCGGCGACGATTTCCGAAGCCGAGGCGCTGCCACCGTTGATCAGCACGACCATCGGCACCGCTTCGCTTTCGTCCTTGCCAGTGGCGGAGAAGCGCAGCTCGGAGTTGGCAATCCGGCCTTTGGTGTAGACGATCAGGCCTTTCTTGATGAAATGGTCGACCACTTCCACCGCCGCCTGCAGCACACCGCCCGGGTTATTGCGCAGGTCGAGAATGATGCCGTTGAGCTTCTTGCCGTTGTCCTTGCGCAGCTTGGCCAGGGCCTTGGAAACCTCTTCGCCGGTCTTGACCTGGAACTGGGTGATGCGGATGTAGCCGTAGCCCGATTCCAGCAGCTGTGCCTTGACGCTCTTCACTTGAATCACGGCGCGGGCCAGGGTCACGTCGAAGGGCGTGCCGCCGTCACGGACTAGGGTCAGGGTGATTTTCTGGCCGATCTTGCCGCGCATCTTGTCCACGGCTTCGGTCATGGTCTGGCCGCGAGTCGGCTGACCGTTGATCTTGACGATGAAGTCACCGGCCTGGATGCCGGCCTTCGACGCCGGGGTATCGTCGATTGGCGACACGACTTTGATGAAGCCGTCTTCGGAGCCGACTTCGATGCCCAGGCCGCCGAATTCGCCGCTGGTGCTTTCCTGCAGCTCGGTGAAATCCTCGGGGCCGAGGTACGCGGAGTGCGGATCGAGGTTGCTGAGCATGCCCTTGATCGCGTTTTCCAGCAGGGTCTTGTCGTCCACCGGCTCGACATAGGCGGCCTTGATCCGATCCATCACCTCGGCAAAGGTGCGCAACTCTTCCAGCGGCAACGGCGCCTTGGCGGTCGCGGCGGTACCTGCCGGAGCGACAGCCGGGGCCGGTTGCGCAGCGAACGCCAGAGGCGCGCCGATCACCAGGGCGATCGTCAGGGCCAGCGAGGTAAGGCGGGACAAATGCAGCATGTCGAACGAACTCCTGAATTAGGCGACGCGCTTATCCTTGCGCGTGACACCATTGCGCCGGGTCACTCGGGTGACCCTGCTGACGAATTGCGAAATACAGCGCTGGCGTGTCCTGACCGCCACTGTTACCCACAGTGGAAATCGACTCACCGGCTTTTACCACGTCACCGGCCGACTTGAGCAGCGTCTGGTTGTGACCGTAAAGACTCAGAAAACCATTGCCGTGATCGAGGATCACCAGCAGCCCGGCACCGCGCAGCCAGTCGGCGAACACCACGCGTCCGCCATGCACGGCATGCACCTGGCTGCCGGCGGCGGCGCTGATCATCACGCCATCCCACTTGGTCCGGGCATCGTCGCCACGGCTTTCGCCAAAGCGCGCCAGCAATCGACCATCAACCGGCCACGGAAGTTTTCCCCGGGTTGCAGCAAAAGGGCCACCGAAGGTCTCGCCGCTGCTGGACACCAGCGCGCCGGGTGTTGATCTGGCAGGTTTTCGTGGGGCGTCGCTGTTGTCAGCCTGCGCCTCACGCAAACGCTTTTTTTCCGCTTCCTGCTGGGCGATCAGCGCTTTCTGCCGCGCTTCTTCTGCCTCACGGGCCTGGCGGGCCAGGGTTTCTTCAATGGTTTTAAGGACTTTAGACAGGTCTGCCTGATCCTGCTCGCGGGCGGCCAGTTTCTGGTCGCGGGCTTTCACGTCATCGTTGAGCTTGGCGAGGACTTGCTGGCGTTCCTTGCGCACTTTCTCCAGTTCGTCGCGCTGGGTGTCGAGGCTGCTTTTCTGCACCAGCAATTGCGCTTGCTGCTGGGCGATGTCTTTTTCGACATTGGCCAGTTGGCGCAGGGTTTCGTTGAAATTCTTCAACTGCTCCAGGCGGGCCTGGCTCAGGTAGTCGTAATAGGTGAGGGTGCGCGCGAATTTCTCGGGATTCTGCTGGTTGAGCAGCAGCTTGAGGTATTCCTGGCGGCCGTTCTGATAGGCCGCGCGGGCCTGGATGGCGATCAGTCGCTGTTGTTCAGTGCGCGCGCTCTGGAGTTTTTTTTTCTCCGCATCGAGTCGCTGCAGCTCGGATTCACTTTTCTTCAGCTCTTTTTGCAGGGCATCGACCTGCTTCTCGAGCTTGCCCATCTCGGTTTCAGTGCCCTTGAGCTCTTTCTGCACGCCGGATTTTTCCTCCTGCAGCTTGCCCAGGAGCTTTTTCAGCTCGGCAATGTCCTGACGCGTGGCATCCAACTGCTGTTGGGTTTGCGCGCGCTCGTCAGCGAAGGCCGGTTGGAGCAGGCAGGTCAGAGCGAGGGCGATCAGGACGCGGAGCATAGAGGCGGGCGGCACCAGGGTAATGGACGGCCTAGTATGCCCGCCCGACGCGGCAAAAAAAACGCCCAATTGGGCTTGTGTGATAACTGGAGCGGATTCGGTATTAAAAATAGCGCAAAACCAATGCGGGAGCGGGCTTGCTCGCGAATGCAGTGCGTCAGCAACGTTGATGTTGACTGACCCACTGCATTCGCGAGCAAGCCCGCTCCCACAGGGTTTTGCGGCGCTTTGGTGATTCGGTGATTAGACCAGAATCGACTTGCCGGTCATTTCCTTCGGTTGCTCCAGGCCCAGCAGCATCAGCATGGTCGGCGCCACGTCCGCCAGTACTCCGCCTTCGCGGACCTTGAGGTCACGCTTGCCGACATATATGAACGGCACCGGCTCGGTGGTGTGCGCGGTGTGCGCCTGGTGGGTTTCTTCATCGGCCATTTTTTCGACGTTGCCGTGGTCGGCTGTGATCAGCGCTTCGCCGCCGACCTTTTCCAGAGCCTCGACGATGCGCCCGACGCAGGTGTCCAGGCATTCCACGGCTTTCACTGCCGCGTCGAACACGCCACTGTGGCCAACCATGTCGCCGTTGGCGTAGTTGACCACGATCACGTCGTAACGCTGGTTTTCAATGGCGTCGACGATGCGGTCGGTGACTTCCGGCGCGCTCATTTCCGGCTGCAGGTCGTAGGTGGCGACTTTCGGCGATGGAATCAGGATGCGCTCCTCGCCCGGGAACGGTTCTTCACGGCCGCCGGAGAAGAAGAAGGTCACGTGCGCGTATTTCTCGGTTTCGGCGATACGCAGCTGGGTCTTGCCGTTCTTTGCCAGGTAGTCGCCGAGCACATTTTCCAGACTGCCGGCGGCGAAGGCCGAGGGCGCCGGGATGTTGGCGGCGTATTGGGTCAGCATGACGAAGCCGGCCAGTTTCGGCTGGCGTGCACGCTCGAACTCCTTGAAATCGTCTTCGACGAACACGCGGGTCAGCTCGCGGGCGCGGTCGGCGCGGAAGTTCATGAACACCACGGCGTCGCCGTCTTCTACCTTGACCGGTTCGCCGATGGTGGTGGCCTTGACGAATTCGTCGCTCTCGCCACGGGCGTAGGCGGCGTCGAGGCCTTCCTGAGCGGTGGCCGCATTGAATTCGGCGTTGCCGTCGACGATCAGGTTGTAGGCCTGGGCTACGCGGTCCCAACGGTTGTCACGGTCCATCGCGAAGTAGCGACCGACGATGCTGGCGATGCGCCCTTTGCCGAGCGCCTGGAATGTCGCGTCGAGCAGTTCGATCGACGAGGCAGCGCTTTTCGGCGGGGTGTCGCGGCCATCAAGGAAGGCGTGCAGGTAGATCTTCTCGGCGCCGCGCTTGAAGGCCAGCTCGGCCATGGCGACCAGGTGATCCTGATGGCTGTGCACGCCGCCTTCGGACAGCAGGCCCATGAAATGCACGGCTTTCCCGGCGGCCACGGCTTTATCCACAGCGGCGCAGATGGTCGGGTTTTCGAAGAACTCGCCGTCGCGGATCGCTTTGGTCACGCGCGTGAAGTCCTGATACACCACGCGACCGGCGCCGAGGTTCATGTGGCCGACTTCGGAGTTGCCCATCTGGCCGTCCGGCAGGCCAACGTCCATGCCGCTGCCGGAGATCAGGCCATTCGGCACGCTGGCCCACAGACGATCGAGAACCGGCTTCTTCGCCGCGTACACGGCGTTGGACTCGTGGCTGTCACTGTGACCAAAGCCGTCGAGAATCATCAGGACCAAAGGTTTAGGCGTGGTAGTCATGGAATCCACTCGTGGCTAATAAAGAAGAGGGCGATGCAAAAGTGAGTGGCAGTTTAAAGCGAAGTTCCTGCGGCGTCACCGCCGGACGGGGTTTGGCCGACCTTGGCGGCTGTGTATACTGGCCGACATTTTAACGCCCTGGAACCTCCTTCGATGGTTGCTCACCTGATTGAATTTGCCACTAACCACTACATTCTTGTCGGTATCTTCGTCGTACTGCTGGCCCTGCTGCTGGCGCACACGATGCAGGGCGGCGGTAAAAGCCTGAGCACCGGCGAGTTGACCGCACTGGTCAATAAAGAAGCAGGCGTGGTGGTGGACATCCGTCCGGCCAAGGATTTCGCGGCCGGCCACATCGTTGGCGCGATCAATATTCCTCAGGACAAGCTGGCCGCGCGCGTCGGCGAGCTGGAAAAGCACAAGGCCAAGACCATCATTCTGGTCGACGCTTTGGGCCAGACCGCTGGCACCCACGCCCGCGAGCTGATGAAATCCGGCTTCACCGCCGCCAAGCTGTCCGGCGGGATCTCCACCTGGAAAGGCGACAACCTGCCGCTGGTGAAGTGATATGAGCGAAGTCATCGTCTACTCCAGCGATTACTGCCCTTATTGCATGCGAGCCAAGCAATTGCTCGCGAACAAAGGTGTGGCCTTCGAAGAGATCAAAGTCGATGGCAAGCCGCAGATTCGTGCCGCCATGAGCCAAAAGGCCGGACGCACCTCCGTGCCGCAGATCTGGATCGGCGAAAAGCACATCGGCGGTTGTGATGATTTGTATGCCCTGGAGCGCGCCGGCAAGCTCGACGCGCTGCTCAAGGCCTGAACGGCTGCACCCACGTACAGCACTCCCTAAAAGACCCAAGATCGATAAGGATCTGAGATGACTGACCAACAGAACACTGCAGCCAGCGAAGAAGAAACCGCACCGCAATTCTCCTTGCAGCGCATCTACGTACGCGACCTGTCCTTCGAAGCCCCGAAAAGCCCGGCGATCTTCCGCCAGCAGTGGGAGCCGACCGTCGGTCTGGACCTGAACACTCGTCAGAAAGAACTGGAAGGCGATTTCTACGAAGTGGTGCTGACCCTGTCCGTCACCGTGAAAAACGGCGAAGAAGTGGCCTTCATCGCTGAAGTGCAACAGGCCGGTATCTTCCTGATCAAGAACCTGGACGCGGCTTCGATGAGCCACACTCTGGGTGCGTTCTGCCCGAACATCCTGTTCCCGTACGCGCGCGAAACTCTGGACAGCCTGGTGACCCGTGGTTCGTTCCCGGCCCTGATGCTGGCGCCGGTGAACTTCGACGCTCTGTACGCGCAAGAGCTGCAGCGCATGCAGGAAAGCGGCGAAACGCCAACCGTTCAGTAACAATCCGAGCGTTGACGCAAGTCCAATGTGGGAGCGGGCTTGCTCGCGAAAGCGGAGTGTCAGGCGACAGCAATGTCCTCTGATACGACGCCTTCGCGAGCAAGCCCGCTCCCACATTTGTTATGCGGTATTACTTGAAGTCGTTCTGCCGCCACGCTTCGTACACGGCCACCGCCACGGTGTTGGACAGGTTCAGGCTGCGGCAGCCTTCGCGCATCGGCAGGCGCAGGCGCTGTTCCGTCGGCAGGGTGTCCAGCACCTCGGGCGGCAGGCCACGGCTTTCCGGGCCGAAGATGAACGCATCGCCGGGTACGAACGCCGCGTCGTGAAACGGCCGCGAGCCCTTGGTGGTAAACGCGAACAGGCGCGGGTTGCCCAGGCTCTCAAGGCAACTGGCGAGGTCGGCGTGGCGCTGCAATGTGGCATATTCGTGGTAGTCGAGACCGGCCCGGCGCAAGCGCTTGTCGTCCATCTCGAAACCCAGCGGTTCGATCAAATGCAGGTGGCAGCCGCTGTTGGCGCACAGCCTGATAACGTTGCCGGTGTTCGGCGGAATTTCTGGTTGAAAAAGGATGACGTGAAACATGCACGGCTCCGAAGGTAAAGATGACGCGCATTCTACGCCGCAAGCGGACCCGCGTTCGAAACTATTCCCGCGGGTGATCGGTTCGCTGGCGATTGTCGGTCTGATGGTCGGTTTGATGATCGGCCGTCTGACCACGCCGGACCCGAGCGTGCTGCAGCAGGTCGATGTGACGGATGACGGTCTGGTGGTCTGGTTCAATAACGAGCCGAAGCTGCACGGCGAGGTCATCGACGGCACGGTGGCCCTGCTGTTTCAGGCTGAAGGCCGTGCGCAGAAAGGCCAGCTCAAGCTCAACGGCAAGGACGTGAACTGGCGAACGCGAGTGAGTGATGGTGGGTTGTTGCTGACGGTGCTGGCCGCGCGGCCACTGCAGGGGGACTGGGCCGGCAGCGAAGTCGATGACCGCTGGCGGCTGGAGATCCATCTCCGGGAGCAATAAAAGCGGGAATCCCCGGCCTGCCTGTACCAGGGTTCCCAAAACGGGGTGGACTTCGCTGAGCGCGTCGGTCCGGTGTAAAGAGGGAACCCCCGGCCTGCCTGTACCAAGGATCCCAAAAGGGTGGGTTCAGCGCATTGCGGTCTGGACCCGATGTAAAGAAGGGGAATCCCCGGCCTGCCTGTACCAAGGCCCCCAAAACGGTTGGTGAATCGAATCACCTGTAAACGTTATTGCAGGGGGCGTGCCAGTTTTTAGTATCTGGAAACAGAAAAATCTTTATATGCGCGAAAGCCCCGTAATCCGGGGCTTTCGTTATTTTTGAAGGGTGAGCTTTTAATGTTTTGAGGTGGTCTTTCGCAAGATTGGCAATGCCCGATCGCAGGTCATCGTGCATCCATGCGGTGCACGGAGGACCCAATGTGGGAGCGGGCTTGCTCGCGAAAGCATCGTGTCAGTCACCCTATGTTTCAATGACCCAGCGCATTCGCGAGCAAGCCCGCTCCCACAGGGATTTCGGGTGCTCGCCTGTTATGTGTTAACCCTCTTCCCCCTCGTCATCATCCCCGCCGTCCACTTTCATGCCCAGTTCCTTGATCTTGCGCGTCAGGGTGTTGCGTCCCCAGCCGAGCAATACCGCCGCATCACGACGGCGCCCGGCTGTGTGCTTCAGCGCGGTTTCGATCATGATCCGCTCGAACGCTGGCACCGCGCTGTCGAGCAGGCTCGATTGGCCGCGGGCCAGGGCCTGATCGGCCCACTGGCGCAGCGCCTGTTCCCAGTTGGTCACCGGTGCCGAATCCTGCGGCAGGCTCAGCAACTCCGGTGGCAGGTCGCTGATGTGCACTTCGCGGCCGGAGGCCATGACGGTGATCCAGCGGCAGGTGTTCTCCAGCTGCCGCACGTTGCCCGGCCATGGCAGATTTTTCAGGTATTCCTCGGTCTCGCTCTTCAGCAGCTTCGGTTCCACCGCCAGTTCCTGCGCAGCGCGGCTGAGGAAGTGCTTGGCCAGGGTCGGAATGTCTTCGCGACGGTCCGACAGGCGCGGGATGTGGATGCGGATCACGTTGAGGCGATGGAACAAGTCCTCACGGAATTTCCCGGCGTGCACCAGGGTTTCCAGATTCTGGTGGGTGGCAGCGATGATCCGCACGTCAACCTTGACCGGCACGTGCCCGCCCACGCGATAGAACTCGCCGTCGGCCAGGACCCGCAGCAAACGGGTCTGGGTATCGGCCGGCATGTCGCCGATTTCATCGAGGAACAGCGTGCCGCCGTCGGCCTGTTCGAAACGTCCCCGGCGCAGGTTGGCGGCGCCGGTGAACGCGCCTTTTTCGTGGCCGAACAGTTCGGACTCCATCAGATCCTTGGGGATTGCCGCCATGTTCAGCGCAATGAACGGCGAGGCGGCGCGCGGGCTGTGGCGGTGCAAGGCGTGAGCCACCAGCTCTTTACCGGTACCGGATTCGCCGTTGATCAGCACGGTGATGTTGGAGTGACTCAAGCGGCCGATGGCGCGAAACACTTCCTGCATCGCCGGCGCTTCGCCGATGATTTCCGGGGTGCGGGTCAGTGCCGGCACCACTTCCAGGCCTTGCTGTTCCTGCGCATGCTGATTGGCGCGCTTGACCAGCGATACCGCCTCGTCAACGTCGAACGGCTTGGGCAGGTACTCGAACGCGCCGCCCTGATAGGAGGCGACAGCGCTGTCCAGATCGGAGTGCGCGGTCATGATGATCACCGGCAACCGTGGGTGCTGCTCGCGAATCCGTGCCAGCAGATCGAGGCCGCTGGCGCCCGGCATGCGAATATCGGAAATGATCACATCAGGCTGCTGACGGGCCAGACGACTCATCACGCCATCGGCGCTGTCGAAGCTCTGCGTGGTCATGCCTTCCTGCTGCAAGGCCTTTTCCAGAACCCAACGGATAGAACGGTCGTCATCGACGATCCACACGGTTTCACTACGGCTCATGTCGATGTGGCTCCTTGTTCCAGTGGCAGAAAGATCGAGAACGTGGTGTGGCCTGGATGGCTGTCACACTCGATCAGGCCCTGGTGCTGGCTGATGATGTTCTGGGTGATGGCCAGGCCCAGCCCGGTACCGTCCGGGCGGCCGCTGACCATGGGAAAGAAAATGGTTTCCTGCAGCTCCGCCGGAATCCCGGGACCGTTGTCGATGATCTCGATCTTGGTCACCAGTCGATGACGGACGTGGCCGATGGTGAACTGGCGCATGGTCCGGCTGCGCAGGCTGATGCGACCCAGGCGCAACTCGTTCTGGCTGCTGATCGCCTGCATCGCGTTGCGCACGATGTTCAGCACGGCCTGAATCATTTGTTCGCGGTCGATCAGTACGTCGGGAATGCTCGGGTCATAATCGCGCACCAGGGTGATGCAGCCCTGGCTTTCCGCTTCGACCAATTGGCAGACGCGTTCGAGTACCTCGTGAACGTTGCACAGGGCCAGCGACGGCAATTTGTTCGAGCCGAGCATGCGGTCCACCAGATTGCGCAGGCGGTCGGCCTCTTCGATGATCACGTTGGTGTAGTCGCGCAGGCTGTCTTCCGGCAGTTCGCGGGCCAGCAGTTGTGCGGCGCCACGGATGCCGCCCAGCGGATTCTTGATCTCGTGGGCGAGGCCGCGCACCAGCATCTTGCTGGTTTCCTGCTTGGACAGTTGCGCCTCTTCCTTGGTGATGCGCAGCAGGCGATCACGCGGGTGCACTTCCAGCAGGAGCATGGTCGCGCCATTGCTGAGGATCGGCGTCACTGCGTAGTCGACGGTCAGGGTCTGGCCGGTGAGGGCGGTGAGCATCGCTTCGCGCTTGGTGAACGGGTGCGCCTGTTCCACCGCCTGGCGCAACGAGTTGAGCGCCTCGGTGGATTCGGTGAACAGCTCGCTGATGAACTGTCCGTGACTGCGCTGACCGCTGATGGCCAGCAGCATTTCCGCCGCCGGGTTCATGTACTCAAGGCGCAGTTCGGCGTCGAGCAGAATGGTGGCGGTGGTCAGGTTGTCGAGCAGCAAACGGTGGATTGCGTCGCTAATAGTCATCGGAGCCTCTTTTGGGGGCGGGAGCGTGCGCAAGAAGCAGGCGTCGTTAAACGGAAAATGCAAAAACCAAACCAAGGCTCCGAAAAGAAGCGTTCGTCCCCTGAAACAGGCGTTTGACGCTCGTTTGCGTGGCGTTTGGCCGGGCGTTACGGGTACTTTCGAACCAAAATGGGTTGGAATGTGAGTACTGTGCAGTGAGTTGCACCAATATAGTGCGCAAAGCTGAACGACGTTAGAAGAAACGCAAGAAGGGATTTTTTGGCTCGGGCGGTTTGTCTTTCAGCGGGCATTCCGGACGCACGCCGTAGTCCTCACTGACGCACGGCTTGACCTGACGTTTCTGCGCCAGCGAAATGCGTAGCATGTGGAACGGCTGGTTGGCGGTACGCTCGACGGTGCGACCCTGCTCATCGAGGATTTCCACCGACAGGTTGTGGCTGCCACGGTCGATATTGCTCAGCGGGAACACCGGGCTCAGGCCCGGCTCGCCAATGGCCTGACCGTCCAGCAGCAGGCGATAGCGATGACCGGGTTGCAGACCCGGTTCGCTGGTGACGCTGACGATCAGTTCGCCGGCGCTGCTGCGCAGGGTCGCATCCGGCTCGGGGATCAGAATGCGCAGCATGTCGTAGTGGAACGGCGGTTGTTCCGGAGATTTTTGTGCCGTGCGGATTGATGCGGCGGCCGTCGGATTGGCCGACATGCGATTGCTGGTCGCGATCGGCACACGCTTGGCGTTGCCACGGGGTTGATCGGTGTAGACGCGATTGCCCTGCGCATCGACATAGGTGAAAACCTCAGCCGAGACGGGCAGGGCCAGCAGGTACAGGAGCAGCCAGAGACTTCTCATGGCGTGTGCACCCGCTGCACGGTGAACACCACGGTCGGGCTTTGCTGGATGAGCGTTTCGCCGTCGATCACCTGCACCGCAAGACGATGCTCACCGCGATCGACATTCACCAGTTGCAGGATTGGTACGTTGCTTGGTTGGCCGTAGGGCGCGTCGTCCAGCAGGAGTCTTAATTGTTGCGGTGGCCGCAGGCGCGGCTTGATCAATACGGTGACGGTGAAGGTGCCGTTGTTGGCGCGCAGCGCTTCTTCGTCGGGCAGGCCGGTCAGTTCCAGCACCTCATAAGCGCTGTGCGCGGCTGGGCGATTGTCCGTACTGGGCGCGGGTGCACTCGGCGCCTGTGTTTCGACGCTGTTGAGCGGCGGCAGCTCCAGCGGCTGCGCCTCCACGCCGTCCGGTGAGTGATCGCTGTAGACCGTGTTGCCGTTGCCGTCGGTGTACTTGTAGATCTGCGCGGCGGCGGGCAGGGCGATCAGCAGCAAAATGTAGAGGAAGGTGCGACCCATGAAATCGACCGGAATTGAAAGCGATGGGTTGCAGCATAGGACAGGTGTGACGGTTGACCCAACCCGGAACATATCCGGAGATCATTCAGACGCCAGAATTCCCTGTGGGAGCGGGCTTGCTCGCGAAGGCGTCGTGTCAGCCAATATTTCCGTCAATGACCCAGCGCCTTCGCGAGCAAGCCCGCTCCCACAGGGTCGTGCGGCGCCAACGAAATCAGGCAATAAAAAAGGCCTCCCGAAGGAGGCCTCTTTGTGTCACGCCGCGTAGCGCGGCGCTAGCGGATCAGCAGCTGTAGTACAGCTCATATTCCAGTGGGTGTACGAAGGTGCGAACCTTGATTTCTTCTTCGGATTTCAGCGCGATGTAAGCGTCGATGAAGTCGTCGGAGAACACGCCGCCCTTGGTCAGGAACGCGCGGCCCTTGTCCAGCTCTTCCAGGGCTTCTTTCAGGCTGCCGCAAACCTGTGGGATCTCTTTCGCCTCTTCAGGCGGCAGGTCGTACAGGTTTTTGTCAGCGGCATCGCCTGGGTGGATCTTGTTCTGGATACCGTCCAGACCGGCCATCAGCAGTGCTGCGAAAGCCAGGTACGGGTTGGCTGCCGGATCCGGGAAGCGTGCTTCGATACGACGGCCGCGTGGGCTGTTGACGTAAGGAATACGGATCGAGGCGGAGCGGTTGCGCGCCGAGTAGGCCAGCATCACTGGCGCTTCGAAACCTGGCACCAGACGCTTGTAGGAGTTGGTGGCCGGGTTGGTGAAGCCGTTCAGGGCCTTACCGTGTTTGATGATACCGCCGATGAAGTACAGGGCGGTTTCGGACAGGCCGGCATAGCCTTCGCCAGCGAAGGTGTTCTTGCCGTCTTTGGCGATGGACATGTGCACGTGCATGCCCGAACCGTTGTCGCCGTACAGTGGCTTCGGCATGAAGGTCGCGGTGCGGCCATAAGCGTCGGCAACGTTGTGGACAACGTATTTCAGCGTCTGAACTTCGTCAGCTTTTTTCACCAGGGTGTTGAACTTGACACCGATTTCATTCTGACCGGCAGTCGCCACTTCGTGGTGGTGAACTTCAACGGTCTGGCCCATTTCTTCCAGGGCGTTGCACATGGCAGTACGGATTTCGTGGTCGTGGTCGAACGGCGGAACCGGGAAGTAGCCGCCTTTGATCCCAGGACGGTGGCCTTTGTTGCCGCCTTCGATGTCCTGGTCGGACATCCACGAACCTTGTTCGGAGTAGATCTTGAACATCGAGCCGGAGATGTCCGACTTGAACTTCACTTCGTCGAAGATGAAGAATTCTGGCTCTGGACCGGCGAACACGGTGTCACCGATACCGGTGGTCTTCAGGTATTCCTCGGCGCGGTGGGCGATGGCGC
Source organism: Pseudomonas sp. Eth.TT006 (assembly GCF_054456575.1). NCBI lineage: Bacteria > Pseudomonadati > Pseudomonadota > Gammaproteobacteria > Pseudomonadales > Pseudomonadaceae > Pseudomonas > Pseudomonas sp. Eth.TT006. The sequence continues at coordinate 248,357 of NZ_JBTJEN010000005.1, forward strand.
GCGGGTCGCGATCGTAACCTTGCATGGTCGAAGGTTCGATGATGTCGCAGACCAGGATCAGGGTTGGGTCTTCGGTGAACGGATCGAGAACGGCAGTCTCGTCGTCCGGCAGCAGGATCATGTCGGAGGCTTCGATGCCTTTCCAGCCAGCGATGGAGGAGCCGTCGAACATCTTGCCGACTTCGAAGAAGTCGTCTTCCAGCGCATCGCGAGCCGGCATGGTCACGTGGTGCTGAGTGCCTTTGGTGTCCGTGAAGCGCAGATCAATCCACTTGACGTCATGATCTTTGATGAGTTGAACCGACTTCGACATAGTGTCCTCCGGGTGGCTTAGGGCTTGGTAGTGGATGCCCTTAATATGGGTGATGCCGGCGCAGATACTCTGCCAAGGCAACCTGCCTCACAAGGGAGCAAATTGCATGCCAGTGCCCCACCATGGGTTTTTTGCCCCAAATTCACGCTTGTAGCGGTGCAAAGCGCAATAAAGGGGACAATCTCGCCCCTTAATGTAGCGTGCGATTCTGAAATTGACCCGTTTTGGTGCGTGCAAAACCTTCTGTATATTAACTGGTTAAACCTTGAGCAATTTCCGCTATAATCCGCGCCCCCCTTTTTCGGCTGGCCCTGCGCGCGCTGTTTTCATGAAACTAATCGTAAAAGTCTTCCCCGAGATCACCATCAAAAGCCGCCCTGTCCGGATGCGTTTCATCCGCCAGCTGGCCAAGAACATCCGCGCCGTGCTCCGCGATCTGGACCCGGCCGTGGTGGTGAACGGCGTGTGGGACAATCTCGAGCTGGAAACCCGCGTGACCGACCCCAAAGCCTTGAAAGAGATGGGTGAGCGCCTCACGTGTACGCCTGGCGTCGCGCATTTTCTGCAGATCGACGAGTACCCGCTGGGTGACTTCGACGACATCACCGAGAAGTGCAAACAGCACTACGGCGACGTACTGGCCGGGAAGATTTTTTCGGTGCGCTGCAAGCGTGCAGGCAAGCACCCGTTCAGTTCGATGGACGTCGAAAAATACGTCGGCAGCAAGCTGCGTCGTGAGTGCGGGGCGGCCGGAATCGACCTGAAAGCGCCGGAAATCGAAGTTCGCATCGAAGTTCGCGACCAACGGTTGTTTGTCATCCACAGCCAGCACAACGGCATCGGCGGTTACCCGCTCGGCGCCCTGGAGCAGACGCTGGTCCTGATGTCCGGCGGCTTTGACTCGACGGTCGCGGCCTACCAGATCATGCGTCGCGGGCTGATGGCGCATTTCTGCTTCTTCAATCTCGGCGGGCGTGCCCACGAACTGGGCGTGATGGAAGTCGCGCATTTCATCTGGAAGAAGTACGGCAGCTCGCAACGCGTGCTATTTGTCAGTGTTCCGTTCGAAGAAGTGTTGGGCGAAATTCTCGGCAAGGTCGATAACAGTCATATGGGCGTTGTGTTGAAGCGTATGATGTTGCGCGCGTCTTCCGCCATTGCCGAGCGCCTGCATATAGATGCACTGGTGACCGGCGAAGCGATATCTCAGGTGTCGAGCCAGACCTTGCCGAACCTGTCGGTGATCGACTGCGTGACCGACAAGCTGGTGCTGCGCCCGCTGATCGTCGCGCACAAGCAGGACATCATCGACACGGCCAACGAGATCGGCACCGCCGATTTCGCCCGGCACATGCCGGAATACTGCGGGGTCATTTCGGTCAATCCGAAGACCGCCGCCAAACGCCACCGCGTTGAGCACGAAGAGAAAGAATTCGACATGGCGGTCCTCGAGCGTGCGCTCGAAAACGCCAAACTGGTGCCGATCGATCGGGTGATCGACGAATTGGGCCAGGATTTGCAGATTGAAGAAGTCGGCGAAGCGCTGGCCGGTCAGATCGTCATCGACATCCGTCACCCGGATGCGGCCGAGGATGACCCGCTGGAACTCGCCGGCGTAGAAGTACAGACGATGCCGTTCTACGCAGTGAACGCTCGTTTCAAGGAGCTGGATCCGACTCGCCAGTACCTGCTGTATTGCGACAAAGGCGTGATGAGTCGCCTGCATGCTCACCATTTGCTCAGTGAGGGGCATGCCAATGTGCGCGTTTATCGACCGAGCTAAGTGCCCGGGGCTGTTTGCCTGTGGCCTGCGTCACCGGCCCCCCGACACCGCCGTCAAGCTGTAACGGCCATGCCGGACACTACTGTTAATCGCTGCCAAGACTTGTCAGCAAACCGAATCCTCTGATCGAGATACACAAGTGATCGAAAATCTACGTAACATCGCCATCATTGCCCACGTTGACCATGGTAAGACCACCCTGGTAGACAAACTCCTGCGTCAATCCGGCACTCTGGAGCGCAACGAGCTCAACGACGAGCGCGTGATGGACTCCAACGACCAGGAAAAAGAGCGCGGTATCACCATTCTGGCGAAAAACACCGCCATCAACTGGAACGGCTACCACATCAACATCGTGGACACCCCGGGCCACGCCGACTTCGGCGGCGAAGTTGAACGCGTAATGTCGATGGTTGACTCCGTTCTGCTGCTGGTTGACGCTCAAGACGGCCCTATGCCGCAAACCCGTTTCGTGACCAAGAAGGCTTTCGAAGCTGGCCTGCGTCCAATCGTGGTGATCAACAAGGTTGACCGTCCAGGCGCGCGTCCGGACTGGGTTCTGGACCAGATCTTCGACCTGTTCGACAACCTCGGTGCTACCGAAGAACAACTGGACTTCCAGGTTGTTTACGCTTCGGCCCTGAACGGTATTGCCGGTCTGGACCACACTGCCATGGGCGAAGACATGACTGCCCTGTACCAGGCAGTGGTTGACCACGTTCCGCCTCCGGCCGTTGACCGTGACGGTCCGTTCCAGATGCAGATCTCCGCTCTGGACTACAACAGCTTCCTGGGTGTTATCGGTGTTGGCCGTATCGCTCGTGGTCGCGTCAAGCCGAACACTCCGGTTGTCGCTATCAGCGCCGATGGCAAGCGCCGCAACGGTCGTATCCTGAAGCTGATGGGTCACCACGGTCTGCACCGCGTTGACGTTGAAGAAGCAGCAGCTGGCGACATCGTCTGCATCAGCGGCTTCGACGAGCTGTTCATCTCCGACACCCTGTGCGACATCAACACCGTCGAGGCGATGAAGCCGCTGACCGTTGACGAGCCAACCGTTTCCATGACCTTCCAGGTAAACGACTCGCCATTCTGCGGTAAAGAAGGCAAGTTCGTGACCTCGCGTAACATCAAGGATCGTCTGGACAAAGAGCTGCTGTACAACGTTGCACTGCGCGTTGAAGAAGGCGACTCGGCTGACAAGTTCAAGGTTTCCGGCCGTGGTGAGCTGCACCTCTCGGTACTGATCGAAACCATGCGTCGCGAAGGCTTCGAGCTGGCCCTGGGCCGTCCTGAAGTGATCATCCGTGAAGTTGACGGCGTGAAGCAGGAACCGTTCGAAAACGTGACCATCGACATCCCTGAAGAATCGCAGGGCAAGGTCATGGAAGAGATGGGTCTGCGTAAAGGCGACCTGAGCAACATGGTGCCGGATGGCAAGGGCCGTGTTCGTCTGGAATACAACATCCCTGCTCGCGGTCTGATCGGTTTCCGTAACCAGTTCCTGACCCTGACCAACGGTGCTGGCATCCTGACCTCGATCTTCGATCGTTACGCGCCAGTCAAGTCGGGCCACATGTCCGGCCGTCAGAACGGCGTTCTGGTTTCGGTTGAAACCGGCAAGGCGCTGACCTACTCGCTGGAAACCCTGCAGGCTCGTGGCAAGCTGTTCGTAGAACACGGCCAGGAGATCTACAACGGTCAGATCGTTGGTCAGAACAGCCGCGACAACGACCTGGGTGTGAACCCTACCAAAGGCAAGAAGCTCGACAACATGCGTGCTTCGGGTAAAGACGAAACCATCGCTCTGGTTCCACCTGTTCGTTTCACCCTGGAACAGGCTCTGGAATACATCCAGGAAGACGAGCTGTGCGAAGTCACTCCTAAGTCCATCCGTCTTCGCAAGAAGATCCTGGACGAAAGCGAGCGCACCCGCGCTGCCAAGAAAGCCAAGGCATAAGCTTTAGCCAAGGCTGAAAAAAACGCCCCCGGTCGCGAGACCGGGGGCGTTTTTGTTTGTCTGGGGGAAATGTGGGATCTCTTGAAGATCAAGAGCCCCTCACCCTAACCCTCTCCCGGAGGGAGAGGGGACTGATCGGGGGATATTCATGAGATGCACCGACTTGCAAGAATTCTGCTGAATCCATAATCGATTTTGTCCAGCTGTAGCGAATCCATAATCGACTGGGTGTTTCAAGTCGATGTATGGCACCAGACACCTCGGTCGGCTCCCTCTCCCTCCGGGAGAGGGCTGGGGTGAGGGTAAGCTTTTAGAACTTCTCGATCGCGCGGAAATTCTGCTCGCGCACCACTTCTTTCGGCTTGTACGCGCAATACCCCGGACGCGGTCCGATCTTCGGGTGGTTGCGGCAGGTGTCCGGGCGCTTGTCATAAATGGTGCACAGGCGGCTCTTACGATCCAGGTAGTAGCAATCGTTGTTGCTCATGCGCTGCAGGGTGAAGATCCCCGACTTCTGGTTGAAGCGCTCGACCAGGCCTTCCTTCTGCAGACGCTTGGCGATGTTCTTCGGCGGGTCGCCCAGCTCGAACTCGTCGACCACGCCGATGCGCACCAGGTCCTTGATCTTGACCTCGACCGGCAGGGTGCAGCAGCTGGAGACACAAGAGCCGCACATCGGGGCCGAATATTTGGCCCACGTATCGAGACGGTCGATCTCGGCGGCGGCAATCAGGTTGGGCTTCATCATCGGGTTACCAGGCGTATGCATCAGGGCGCGCGATCATACCGGGACTGGTGGATTTTTGAACAACCTTTCGCCAGATTTTTGCAGATGCCGCGCAATCGGCCACCAGTACGGCACGGCCCCTGCATTCATTAGCTCACTCGCCAAGGTAATGTCGGGCTATCTCACCGTCTGCGGAAAAACTGCCGAACCTGCGCCTCTACCGTCGGTCAGACCGTCTAGGCTCAGACAATTCCAGCTCGCTCGAGGTCTTATTGATGACTCAAGAACCACTTGTTCGCGAAGCAGAGGTGGCCGCATTCCGCGACGCCGTCCTGACCAAACTCACCTACGCGGTGGGCAAAGACCCGGATCACGCCTTCGACCATGACTGGTTCGAAGCCATTGCCCTGGCGGCGCGTGATCACATGGTCGAACACTGGATGGACCACACCCGGCAGATCTACCGCAAAGGCCAGAAACGGGTGTATTACCTCTCGCTGGAATTTCTCATCGGCCGTTTGCTCTACGACAGCCTGAGCAACCTCGGTCTGCTCGATGTCGCCCGTGAAGCGCTGACCGAACTCGGTGTTGATCTGGAGCGCATCCGCCTGCTGGAACCGGATGCGGCACTCGGCAACGGCGGCCTCGGCCGTCTGGCGGCGTGCTTCATGGAAAGCATGTCGACTCTCGGCATCGCCGGGCATGGCTACGGTATTCGTTACGAGCACGGCTTGTTCCGTCAGGCCATCGTCGACGGCTGGCAGCAGGAGCAGACCGAGCACTGGCTGGACTTCGGCAACCCGTGGGAGTTCGAGCGTCCGGAAGTGGTGTACAGCATCGGCTTCGGCGGCAGCGTGGAAACCGTCACCGATGCCAGCGGCAAAACCAAACAGGTCTGGTCGCCCGCAGAAACCGTGCGCGCGATTGCCTACGACACGCCGGTGGTCGGCTGGCGCGGGGCCAGCGTGAATACCTTGCGCCTGTGGCGCGCGCGGGCCATGGAAGATCTGCACCTGGAGCGCTTCAACGCCGGCGACCACTTGGGTGCAGTGGCTGAAGTAGCCCGCGCCGAAAGCATTTCCCGTGTGCTTTATCCGGCGGACAGCACCGAAGCCGGTCAGGAGCTGCGCCTGCGCCAGGAATACTTCTTCGTTGCCGCCTCGCTGCAGGATCTGCTGCGTCGCCATCGCAACATGCACACCTCGGTGCTGACCCTGGGCGATCACGCGGCGATTCAGCTCAACGACACTCACCCCTCGATTGCCGTCGCCGAGCTGATGCGGCAATTGGTCGACGTCTATGACGTGGCGTGGGATGCGGCATGGCAGGTCACGGTCGATACGCTTTCCTATACCAACCACACGCTGCTGCCCGAAGCGCTGGAAACCTGGCCGGTCGGCCTGATGGAACGCATGCTGCCGCGGCACATGCAGATCATCTATCTGATCAACGCCCAGCACATCGATTCGCTGCGGGCCAAGGGCATCCACGATTTCGACGTGCTGCGCGCGGTGTCGCTGATCGAAGAGGACAACGGGCGCCGGGTGCGTATGGGTAACCTCGCGTTCCTCGGTTCGCACAGTGTCAACGGTGTGTCCGGGTTGCACACGCAACTGATGCGCAAAACCGTGTTCGCCGAACTGCACAAGCTCTACCCGGAACGGATCAACAACAAAACCAACGGTATTACTTTCCGCCGCTGGCTGTTCCAGGCCAACTCCGAACTGACCTCAATGCTGGTCGATAACCTTGGCCCGGACGTGCTGGATAATCCCGAAGAACGCTTGGTCGATCTCGAACCGTTCGCCGAGAAAGCCACGTTCCGCAAAGCCTTCGCCGAGCAGCGTCTACATAGCAAAAAGGCCTTGGCTTACCTGATTCACGAGCGGCTGGGGATCGCGGTCAACCCGGCGGCGATGTTCGACGTGCAGGTCAAACGGATCCACGAATACAAACGCCAGTTGCTCAATTTGATGCACACGGTGGCGCTGTATCAGGCGATTCGCGCCGAGCCGGAAGTCGACTGGGTACCGCGGGTGAAGATCTTCGCCGGTAAAGCGGCGGCCAGTTATCACCAGGCCAAGCTGATCATCAAACTGACCAACGACATCGCCCGGGTGGTGAACAACGACCCGACCGTGCGTGGCCTGCTGAAAGTGGTATTCCTGCCCAACTACAACGTCAGCCTGGCCGAGAGCATCATCCCGGCGGCGGACTTGTCCGAGCAGATTTCCACGGCCGGTTTCGAAGCGTCGGGCACCAGTAACATGAAGTTCGGCCTCAACGGCGCACTGACCATCGGTACCCTCGACGGCGCCAACGTGGAAATGTGCGAGCGCATCGGCGCCGAGCACATGTTCATCTTCGGCCTCAGCGCGCAGCAGGTCGAAGCGCGCAAACAGAGCCACGAGTTCAGCGCCGCGCCGGACATCGCTGCGTCGAATCGCTTGAGCGACGTGCTGCAGGCGATCCGCAGCGGCGTGTTCTCGCCGGATGACACCTCGCGCTACACCGGACTGATCGATTCGCTGGTGGACTATGACCGCTTCCTGGTCTGCGCCGACTTCGATTCCTACTGGGAAGCGCAAAAACGCGTTGACGCGCATTGGCACGACTCCAACAACTGGTGGCGCTCGGCGGTGCTCAACACGGCGCGGATGGGCTGGTTCTCGTCCGACCGGACCATCCGCGAGTACGCCACCGATATCTGGAAGGCACTGGAGTAACTTTCCGCTCGGCTCGATATAATCGGCGCGCTGCAAAAGATCGCAGCCTTCGGCAACTCCTCCACGGGTTCTCAGATAACCCTGTAGGCGCTGCCGAAGGCTGCGATCTTTTTGGATCAGGCTGCGCTAATCTTCCCGGATTGGCCTTTGTGCTCAGGGATATCGACCATGCAATGGATGTTCATGTTGATCGGGCTGCTGCTCGGTTGGTTGCTCGACGAGTCGTTCAGCGACGCGCTGCTGGGGGCACTGCTCGGGCTGGTGATCGGGCAGACGCTGCGCATCGCTCGGCTTGGCTCGCAGGCGGCGGAGCAACAACGCCAACTTGAACAGACGAAGGAAGCGTTGCAGGGCGTCGCGCAGCGCCTGTATCTGCTGGAAGGCTCACCTTCTCATGCGGTGCCAGCGGCCAGCGCGGAACCGGTCAGCGAGCCGGCCGTCGAGCCCGTCGACCTGACTGAACCTGCGGCAGCGCCGGACCTGATCTGGGAACTGCCGCCCGAACTTGAACCGGTCACGACCGTCGCCAGCGAAACCAGCCAGCCGCTGCCGGCCGATGTCTGGCGTCTGGACGCGATCACTGACGAACCCACGACACCCAAGCAACCCGCCGAACCCCGTGGCCCGAACCTTATCGAGCGTGGCATCGGCGCAGCACGCAATTGGCTGTTCGGCGGCAACACCGTGCTGCGGGTGGGCGTGGTGCTGTTGTTCTTCGGTCTGGCCTTCCTGTTGCGCTACGCCACCGAAGGCATGGTGGTGCCGATCGAAGTGCGTTACGCCGGGGTCGCGGCAGCCGCGCTGGCCTTGTTGGCGCTGGGTTGGTGGCTGCGTCGACGCAACAGCAACTATGCGCTGATTCTGCAGGGCACCGGGATCGCGGTGCTGTACCTGACGGTGTTTGCGGCGATGCGCCTGCACCCGTTGCTCGACCCGTCCGCCGCGTTGGGCTTGTTGGTGGCGGTGACAGTGTTCTCAGCGATTCTTGCTATCACGCAGGATGCGCTGGGCTTGGCCGCCGCTGCCGCGTTGGGCGGGTTTGCCGCGCCGATTCTGACCTCGACCGGCGCCGGCAACCATGTCGCGCTGTTCAGTTATTTCGCCCTGCTCAATGCCGGCATTCTCGCCATCGCCTGGTTCAAGGCCTGGCGCCTGCTCAACCTGATCGGATTCGTCGGCACCTTCGGCATCGGTTTCGCCTGGGGACTGCGCTCTTATGCGCCTGAACTGCTGTGGAGCACCGAGCCGTTCCTGATTCTGTTCTTCCTGATATACCTGGCGATCGGTCTGCTGTTCGCCCGGCGCAAGTTGCTCGACATGCCCGATGCGCCGGCGGACGGCGAGCGCGAGGCGCTGCTGCAGTGGTCGGTGCGCAAGGGCGATTACGTCGACGGCACGATGCTGTTCGGCCCGCCGATCGTCGGTTTCGGTCTGCAGTTTGCGCTGGTCCAGCATCTGGAGTTCGCCGCCGCGTTCAGCGCGCTGGCGCTGGGCATGATCTACATGGCTCTGGCGCGGGCGTTGATGGGCGGGCGCGCGTTGTTGCTCGGCGAAACCTGTCTGGCGCTGGGAGTGATTTTTGCCAGTCTGGCGATCCCGCTCGGGCTTGATGCGCGCTGGACCTCGGCGGCCTGGGCAGTGGAGGGCGCGGGGATTTTCTGGCTCGGCCTGCGTCAGCAGCGACCGTTCGCCCGGGTGTTCGCCTTGCTGCTGCAACTGGGTTCGGCGCTGGCCTTCCTCAGTCAGTTGCGCGCGGGCGACAGCAGCTTGCTCGATGGCGCACCGCTGGGCGCGTTGATGCTTGGTCTCGCGCTGCTGTTCAGCTTCTATCAGTTGCGCAAAGCCTCGGCGGAGCAGGCCTCGCCGTGGGAGCGCCAAGGCCTGCCGGTGCTGGCGGCGCTCGGCCTGACGTTCCTGTATCTGTTGGCGCCGCTGTTCTTCCTGGTTCAAGCCACGGCGATCAGTTGGGCGCTGGCCGGGCTGCTGACGTTGTTCGTCGGCCTGCGCCTGCAGTCACGCACATTCCTGTTCACCGCGTTTGCCGTGCAGTTGCTCGGGGGGGCGTTGTTCCTGTTGCGTCTGCAAGGCGCGGCTGAAGATTCGGCGGCGGTGTTCAGCGCCGGCTGGAGCGGCTTGCTCAGCGCCTCGCTGATTGGTCTGGCATTGATTGCCGGCATGCTGCTGGCAGCGCGGGATGAGATGGTGCGCGGCGATGCGCGTCTGCTGCGCGGCTTGTCGGTGGTGCTGTTGGCCGGGTTGGTGCTGATCAATCTGGCGGTGCTGTTCGTGCTGCCGTGGCAAACCGCGAGCGCGGTGTGGGCGGCCAGCGGATTGCTGATCATCTGGCTGAGCCTGTACCTCCAGCAACGCGCGAGTTTCGTCTTCGGTCTGTTGTTGCAGTTGATCGGTGGCGCGGCGTTTTTGCTGGCCGGTGCCGAGTGGCTCGGGCCGCTGTCCAGCGAAGGTCTGCGACCGCTGGCCCATGGCGGCTTCTGGACGCCGCTGGTGTTGGGACTGGCGGCGCTGATCGGTGCCTGGCGTCTGCAATTGGGCAATCATCCTTCGGCGTTCGAGGCGCTGAGCTTGCAGCGCCTGTCAGAAGTGCTGCTGGTGTGGGGCGCCGGCTGGTGGGCACTGGCCTGGGTCAGCGAGGTGCTGCGCTTTGCGCCGCTGCAGCTGCAGGCGACGCTGTTGCTGCTGGTCGCCGCACTGAGCGTGGCGTTGTGGAGCGTGTTGTCGCTGCGCCTGAAATGGCCGGCGCTGGGCCTGCTCTGCACGTTGCTGATGCCGGCTGCGGGACTGGTGCTGCTAGCGGCGTGGCACGCGCGTTATCACCCGGCGGCGAATCTCGGCTGGCTGGCGTGGGCACTGGTGTTCGTTGTGCACTTCTTCAGCCTGCGCCGGCTGGCGCCGCTGCTGCCGGCGCGGGCCTTGAGCGCGGCGCACGTGCTCGGTTGCTGGCTGCTGATCGGCGTGCTGGCGCTGGAATTGCGCTATGGACTGCTGTTGCTGTCCGAGCAATACAACGCCTGGCGCTGGCTGGGCTGGGCGATTCTGCCGAGCCTGTATCTGTTGCTGGCGGCGGCACCGCGCAACTGGCCGTGGCCGGTGGCGGCATTCCCGCGCGAATACCGGTTGTACGCCGCCGCGCCGCTGGCAGTGCTGATGCTGGCGTGGTTCTGGCTGGCCAACGGCGTCAGTGACGGCAACGCCGAACCGCTGCCCTACGTGCCGCTGCTCAACCCGCTGGAACTGGGCCTGCTGTTCGCACTGTTCGGAGTTTATGTGTGGTCGCGCCATGCGGTGACCCAGTTTGCGCTGCGCAAGGATTACGCCGAGTACGCCACGCAACTGGTCGCCGGGGTTTCCCTGTTCGCGTTCTGCACCGCGCTGGTGACCCGTGCTGCGCATCATTGGGCGGGGATTCCGTTCGAGCTGGATCTGCTGCTCGAATCGATGCTGGTGCAGGCCGGCTTGTCCATTGTCTGGACGTTGATGGCGCTGGGCCTGATGATCGGCGGCCATCTGCGGCATCGGCGCGAAGTGTGGCTGATCGGCGCGGCGCTGATTGCGCTGGTGGTGGCGAAACTGGTTTTTGTCGAATTGAGCAACCGTGGCGGACTGGCGCGGATCGTCTCGTTTATCGGCGTCGGCGTATTGCTGCTGGTGGTGGGCTATTTTGCCCCGCTGCCGCCCAAGCGCGTCGACGCCGGACCGGCGGCGGACAAACCCGTCCCGGACACCGAAGGAGTTTCATCTTGAGTCGCATGCTGAATCTGGGGTGGTTGGCGCTGGGCGTGGTGATGGCTGCCGGCGCTTCGGAAAAACCGACGGACTTCGCCACGCAGGTGCCGCTGACGGTGAGTGGCAACGGCCCCTGGTATCGCCTCGAGCTGCCGTTGAGCGCGCAATTGCAGGCGCGCCAGACCGATCTGAGCGACCTGCGGGTGTTCAACGCCGCCGGCGAACCGCAAGCCTACGCGTTGGCCCGGGAATCGGCGCAGACCCGCGACGACGGTCAGTTGCATGAAGTGAAGTGGTTCCCGCTGTACAACGCCGCGGACGCCAGCGAGCGCGCGCCGAACGTGCGCGTGCAATCGACCACCAGCGGCACGCTGGTGGAAGTGCAGCCGTCCACGCAACTGGAGGCCGGCGAAGAAGTGCTGCGTGGCTGGCTGCTCGATGCCAGCGCGATCAAGGCGCCGCTGCAGCAACTGATCCTCGACTGGACCAGCGAGCGCGACGGCTTTCAGCGTTTCAGCATCGAAGCCAGTGATGACTTGCAGCATTGGCAGGCCTGGGGCGAAGGGCAGGTCGCGCGGCTGACCTTTTCCGACGAACGCATCGAACAGCATGAAGTGACGCTGCCGGGGCAGTCGGCGCGGTATTTGCGTCTGTTGTGGGACGCGCCGACGTCGGCGCCGACCCTGACCTCGGCCCAGCTGAAAAGCAGCGATCCGCGCAACGTGCCGCTGCCGCTGGTCTGGTCGCCAGCGTTGGCCGGCAGTAGCAGCAAGGCCGGGGAGTACACCTGGCAATTGCCGATGGGCCTGAACGTCGAGCGGGTGCAGATCGAGCTGAAGCAACCGAACAGCCTGGCGCCAGTCACGCTCGCCGGCCGCCGCGACAGCAGCCTGCCGTGGCAGACCGTCAGCAATGGTTTGCTGTATCGCCTGACCCAGAACGGGCAGGACGTGGTGCAGAACGAATTGCAGTTGTATGGGCAGACCCTGCAGCAGTTGAAGCTGACCGTGGATGAGCGTGGCGGCGGCCTCGGTGAACAGGCGCCGAGCCTCAAATACGCGGTACGCGCGACCCAGGTGATTTTCCTCGCGCGCGGCGAAGGGCCTTATCGCCTGGCGCTGGGCAATTCCACGGTGAAAACCGCGAACCTGCCACTGACCACGCTGATTCCGGATTTCAAACCGGAGAAACTGGCGACGCTGGGCAAGGCGACGGTTGAGGGTGAGGTGCTTGCAACGCAGGCGGCGCCGGCAACCACAACGGCAGTGGCCGAGACCAACTGGAAGAAGATCGGCTTGTGGGCGGTGTTGTTGCTCAGTGTGGTGTTTCTCGGGGCGATGGCGTTCAGCTTATTGCGCAAGCCTCCCGCCAATTCTTGAGAATGGCTGGCGCTGCGCGCCATTCGCTGGCAAGCCAGCTCCCACAGGGTTTTGAGTCGGACATGAATTTTGCGTACGACAACAATCACTGTGGGAGCTGGCTTGCCAGCGATGAGGTTCGTTCAGCCAACAAAAATCCTCAAGCTGCCCCTTCACTGCACCGCCACCCGTCCCGAACCGGTCTACGCTCAACCCACTGCCTGAACTCTCCACCGACAATCACGTCAGATGCAGGCAATTGCGCCCCAACGCACGTTACCCGGCGTCATCGCTCGCTACGTTTTCAGACTCCCTGTAAACTGCGCGGGTTTTTAGCCCCCCCATCCCACCGGAGCCGTCCATGTCCCGCGTTACCCTGAGTCGCTATTTGATTGAGCAGACCCGCAGCAATAACACTCCTGCCGATCTGCGCTTCCTGATCGAAGTGGTGGCGCGTGCCTGCAAAGAGATCAGCCACGCCGTGTCCAAAGGCGCCCTGGGTGGTGTTCTGGGCAGCATGGGCACTGAAAACGTCCAGGGCGAAGTGCAGAAGAAGCTCGACGTACTGTCGAACGAAATCCTGCTCGAAGCCAACGAATGGGGCGGTCACCTGGCCGGCATGGCGTCCGAAGAAATGGACAATGCCTACCAGATCCCGGGCAAATACCCGAAAGGCGCGTACCTGCTGGTATTCGACCCACTGGACGGCTCGTCGAACATCGACATCAACGCCCCGGTCGGCACCATCTTCTCGGTACTGCGTTGCCCGAACGAATACCTGAGCCAGAACGAAGCGCTGAACGAAAAAGCCTTCCTGCAGCCAGGCACCCAGCAAGTCGCTGCCGGTTACGCGATCTACGGCCCGCAGACCATGCTGGTGCTGACCCTCGGTGACGGCGTCAAAGGCTTCACCCTGGACCGCGAAATGGGCAGCTTCGTCCTGACCCACGAAGACATCACCATTCCTGAATCGACCCAGGAATTCGCCATCAACATGTCCAACCAGCGCCACTGGGAAGCCCCGGTACAACGCTACGTCAGCGAACTGCTGGCCGGCGAAGAAGGTCCGCTGAAGAAGAACTACAACATGCGCTGGGTTGCCGCGATGGTCGCCGACGTGCACCGCATCCTGACCCGTGGTGGCCTGTTCATGTACCCACGTGACAGCCGCGAGCCATCGAAGCCGGGCAAACTGCGTCTGATGTACGAAGCCAACCCGATGTCGTTCCTGGTGGAGCAGGCCGGCGGCGCGTCCACCGACGGTCACCAGCGCATCCTCGACATCAAGCCCGAAGGCCTGCACCAGCGCGTAGCGGTGTTCCTCGGTTCGAAAGAAGAAGTCGCCCGCGCCACGGCCTACCACAAGGAGTAAACCATGAGCGCGCCCTGGCAGCCGTTGCTCGATTGGTGGTTCGGACACGCCGAATCACCCGACGAGATTTCGGCTGACAAGGGCAAGTTATGGTTTGGCAAGCGTGACAGCCAGGACCTCGAAGCGCGTGAGCGTTTCGGGGTCCTTGTCGATCAGGCCCTGGCTGGCGAATTGACCGACTGGACGCAACGTCCCGAAGGTTGGCTGGCGCTGGTGCTGCTGCTCGATCAACTGCCGCGAATGATCTTTCGCGACTCTCCCAAAGCCTGGTCCGGTGATCTGCGCGCGCAGAAGCTTGTCGCCCAAGGCATTGCTGCGGACTTCGACCGGCAACTGAAGCCGATCCAGCGGGTCTTCATTTATCTGGTGTTCGAACACTGCGAAAACCTTGCAGCGCAAAATGAAGCGGTTTCACGCTTTATCGAGCTGGTGGCTGAACAGCCGCGAGCCAAGGTATTTGCCGATAATCTGGATTATGCCGAGCGGCATCGGAGCGTGATTGCGCGGTTTGGCCGGTTTCCGCATCGCAATGCGCTGTTGGGGCGGGAGTCGACGGCTGAGGAGCTGGAATTCCTTTCCCGGCCGGGTTCCAGATTCTAGATGTTCAGTGCGGTTGATGCCGCTTTCGCGAGCAAGCCCGCTCCCACAGTAGATTGTGGTGGAACACACATTGTGTGAACACCGAAGAACCCTGTGGGAGCGGGCTTGCCCGCGAAGAGGCCAGTGGCAGCGCCTTAAATCCTGAAACTGCCCACCAGCTGCTTCAACCGCGCCGCCTGCTGCTCCAGATCCGAGCAGGCGCGCAAGGTCGCCTGCAGGTTCTCCACGCCTTCCTGATTCAGCGTATTGATCTCGTTGATATCCACGTTGATCGACTCGACAACAGCGGTCTGCTCTTCGGTTGCAGTGGCCACCGACTGGTTCATGCCGTCGATCTCGCCGATGCGCTGGGTCACGCTGCCCAGGCGCTCGCCGGCCTGGTTGGCGATGCCGACGCTGCTTTCGCTCTCGCGCTGGCTCTCGGTCATGATGGTCACCGCCTGACGTGCGCCGACCTGCAGGTCTTCGATCATCTTCTGCACCTGCTGCGCCGAATCCTGGGTGCGGTGGGCGAGGTTGCGCACTTCGTCCGCCACCACGGCGAAACCACGTCCGGCTTCACCGGCGCGGGCGGCTTCGATCGCGGCGTTGAGGGCCAGCAAGTTGGTCTGCTGCGAGATGCTGGTGATCACTTCGAGAATCTGCCCGATGTTCACCGTATTGCTGTTGAGGGTTTCGATGTTGCTGCAGGAGTCGCTGATCTTCGCCGACAGTTGCTGCATGGCGACGATGGTTTTATCCACCACCTGCTGACCGTCGACCGCCAGGCTGCGCGCATCGCTGGAGTGCTGCGAGGCGAGGGCGGCGTTCTGCGCGATTTCCTGGGCGGCGGCGCCGAGCTGGTTGATCGCGGCAGCCACGCTGTTGGTGCGGCTGGATTGCTGGTCGGAGTTGTACATCGACGAGTTCGATGCAGCGACCACGCGCAGGGCGACTTCGTTGACCTGGCCGGTGGCCGAGGCCACTTCGCGGATCGAAGTGTGAATCCGTTCAACGAAGCGGTTGAACGAGGTACCCAGCGCACCGAATTCGTCGTTGCCGTGGATCTGCAGACGTTTGGTCAGATCGCCTTCACCTTCGGCGATGTCGTGCATCGCGCGGCCCATGGTCAGCAGCGGTTGCAGCAGCACGCGGATCAGCATGCCGAGCAGGGCGATGATGATTACCACGGCAATCACCATGGCGATCAGCGCCGAGGTGCGGAACTCGCTGAGCATCGAGAACGCGGTGTCCTTGTCCAGCACCAGCGCCACGTACCAGTCAGCCGACGGCACGCCGTTGACGCGGGTGAACGAGATCAGTTGGGTCTTGCCGTCGAACTCGACCTCTTTCAGGCCCGGGCTGACTTTCGGCGCGCCATTCGGGTAGGCCTCGGCGAGGGTCTTGAGCACCAGTTTGCTGTCCGGGTGAATCAGGATCTTGCCGTCGGCGCTGACAATAAACGCCTGGCCGTGACCACCAAAGTTCAGCGAGTTGATGATCGCGCTGACGCTGCTCAGGTCGATATCCGCCCCGGCCACGCCGATCATCTGCCCTTGACGCTGCACCGGGGTGGCGACGGTGATCACCAGTTTGCCCGACGAGGCGGCAATGTACGGTTCGGTGACGATGGTCTGCTGCGCGCTATTGGCCGCCTTGTACCAGCCGCGGGCGCGCGGGTCGTAGTCCGGCGCGCGGTTACCGGCGGGTACCGAGAACATCACGCCGTCGGTGCCACCGAAGTAGCTGAGCTGGAAATTGCCGGTGTAGGCGGGCAGGTCGATGATGCGTTTCAGGCTGGCGGGCGCGCTGCCATCCACGGCGACTTGCTGCGACAGAGATTGCAGCAACTGGATGCGGCTCTCCAGCCAGGTCTGGATGTTGCTGGTGGTCAGGCTGCCCAGTTCCTGCATCGTGGCTTCGGTGCTGCTGCTCAGGGCTTCGCGTTGTCGATAGTCGTTGAAGAAAATGAAACAGGCGAATGCAACGGCCACCACGAGGGCGGCAGCCAACAAGATCTTGTGGCTGAATTTCATGTTTCTGGTCATCGAATGAACTACCGCGAAGGGGCTGGTCGAGAAAGGGCGGCAATTTGCCACACTCGCTGGCTTTGCGCTGCTCTTATTTTTCGACCGTCGGGTGCCAAAGATTAGGCGGTTTGCGGGAAATGCGACGAAATGCGCAATAGCGGCGCAAGGTGGTTGATTTATCGGCAAATGCCCGACGGGCGGGTTAATAAATAGCCGCCAGCCCACGGAACCAGATAAGGGTTTTCTCTTCTAAGCTTCTGGTTGGCACCCTGCCATCCCCCTTCCGCTCCAGGAGTCACTTCATGTCGCTGCGATCTATCGCCGTTCTGACCTTTTGCGTGCTGTTGGCCGCTTGCAGCAAGGTCAATCAGGAAAACTACTCGAAGCTCTCGGCCGGCATGGCCAAGGCCGAAGTCGAGAACCTGCTCGGCAAGCCCACCGACTGTTCGGGCGCGCTCGGCATGTCCAGTTGCACCTGGGGCGATAAAAACAGCTTTATCAGCGTGCAGTACGCCGGTGACAAAGTGCTGATGTTTTCCGGCCAAGGCCTGAAGTAAACCGGGGCTTCGCGCCCACGGAGAAGAAAAAATGAAGCGGTTATTGTTTGTCCTTCTTGCCGGCCTGGTATTGGCCGGCTGCGCCAGTTCCGGCGTCGATCCTTTGGCTCCGAAGACGGTCAGCAGCGTCAATCTCAAGCGCTACCAGGGCACCTGGTATGAGCTGGCGCGGTTACCCATGTACTTTCAGCGCAATTGTGCCCAATCCGAAGCTCATTACGCGCTCCGGCCGGACGGCAATGTCGATGTGCTCAATCGCTGCCTGACCGCCGACTGGCAATGGGAAGAGGCCAAGGGCAAGGCTTATCCACAGGTGCCGGGCAAGACCGACAAATTGTGGGTCGAGTTCGATACCTGGTTCTCGCGGCTGATTCCCGGCGTGGCGAAGGGCGAATACTGGGTGCTGTACGTCAGCGATGACTACAAGACTGCCATCGTCGGCGACCCGAGCCGCAAGTACCTGTGGTTGCTGTCCCGCACGCCAACCGTCAACGGTGTGGTGCGTGAAGAGTTGCTGAGCAAGGCACGGCAGCAGGGGTACGACACCACCCGTCTGATCTGGCGCGCGACTGATCGGCAGATGGCCAAAACTTCTAATTAAGCATCACCGCAAAACCAATGTAGGAGTGAGCCTGCTCGCGATGGCGGTGTGTCAGACATAAATATGTGACTGACACACCGCCATCGCGAGCAGGCTCACTCCTACATTTTTGTTATATGTCAGCCTAAAAGATCGCGTAAGACCTGAGTGAACGCCCGCGCGCTTTGCTCTTCGCCGGCATGCCGGCCATCACGCACCACCCACTTACCGTTGACCAATACATCGCGCACCTGACGATCGCCGCCGGCGAACAACCAGCGATTCAGAATCCCGTCGCCACTTGCGGTGGCCAGGTACGGATCATTGCCATCGAGCACGATCCAGTCCGCGCGTTTGCCAACCTCCAGCGCGCCAATCGGTTGCCCCAACGCCTGGGCGCCGCCGTCCAGCGCCGCGTCATACAACGTGCGCCCGACCATCGGCTGCTCCGCGCCATACAAACGGTTACGCCGCTGATCGCGCAGACGCTGGCCGTATTCCAGCCAACGCAATTCCTCGACCACGCTGAGCGACACATGGCTGTCGGAACCGATGCCCATGCGCCCGCCCTGAGCGAGGAAATCCACCGCCGGGAAAATCCCGTCGCCGAGGTTGGCTTCCGTGGTCAGGCACAGGCCGGCAATCGCGCGACTGTTGGCCATCAACGTCACTTCTTCCGGGTTGGCGTGGGTCGCGTGGACCAGGCACCAGCGCTGATCGACCTCGGTGTTTTCGTAGAGCCACTGCAATGGACGCCGGCCGCTCCAGCTCAGGCAGTCATCGACTTCTTTCTGTTGTTCGGCGATGTGAATGTGCACCGGGCACTGCTTGTCGCTGGCTGCCAGCACTTCGTTGATCTGCTGCGGGGTGACCGCACGCAGCGAGTGAAAGCACAGACCCAGCGATTGCGCCTTTTGCTGCGCCAGCAAGGGCTGCAGGCGCGCTTGCAGGTTCAGGTAGTTTTCGCTGCTGTTGATAAAGCGGCGCTGGCCGTCGTTCGGCGTCTGACCGCCGAACCCCGAGTGGCTGTAGAGCACCGGCAACAGCGTCAGGCCGATGCCGCTATCAGTCGCCGCCTGGCTGATGCGCAACGCCAGTTCCGCCGGGTCGGCATACGGCTGACCGTTAAGGTCGTGGTGCACGTAATGGAATTCGGCGACCGAGGTGTAACCGGCCTTTAGCATTTCTATGTACAGCTGACGAGCGATCACCCCGAGCTGCTCCGGGCTGATCTTTCCGACCAGCCGATACATCAGATCGCGCCAGGTCCAGAAACTGTCGTTGGGATTGCAAGCTACTTCGGCCAGCCCGGCCATCGCGCGCTGGAACGCGTGCGAGTGCAGATTGGGCATGCCTGGCAGCAGCGGACCGCTCAGCCGTTCGGCGCCGTCTGCGGTGGAATCGGCCTGAATGTGGGTCAGCATGCCATCGGCGCTGACCTCAAGACGTACATTGTTGGCCCATCCGTTAGGCAGCAGTGCGCGTTCGGCAAAGAAGGCGGACATGGTTCAGCACCCCATCGTGTGTTATTTGTATATACATATACAGACGTTTGCCTGCCCGGTAAACTCCGGCAAGCTAGCCACTTTCATCAATGAACAGGGATTCACCGTGCCGACTCCGCCTCCAGTCTCTCCGTTGGCCGCGAACCTGGGCGACAGTCCGGCGCCCTTGTACGCCCGCGTCAAACAGATGATCACCCAGCAGATCGACAGCGGTAACTGGCCGCCGCACTACCGCGTGCCGTCGGAAAGCGAACTGGTCAGCCAACTCGGCTTCAGCCGCATGACCATCAACCGCGCACTGCGCGAGATGACCGCCGACGGTCTGCTGGTGCGCATGCAAGGTGTCGGTACGTTCGTCGCCGAACCGAAAAGCCAGTCCGCGCTGTTCGAAGTGCACAACATTGCCGATGAAATTGCCTCCCGCGGCCATCGCCACACCTGCCAGGTGATCACCCTCGAAGAAGAGGCGGCTGGTTCCGAGCGCGCACTGGCGCTGGACATGCGCGAAGGGCAGAAGGTTTTTCATTCGCTGATCGTGCATTACGAGAATGACATCCCGGTGCAAATCGAGGACCGCTTCGTCAACGCGCTGGTCGCCCCGGAATACCTCAAGCAGGATTTCACCCTGCAGACGCCTTATGCCTATCTCAACCAGGTCGCACCGCTGACTGAGGGCGAGCACGTGGTCGAAGCGATTCTCGCCGAGCCGTCCGAGTGCAAGTTGCTGCAGATCGAAAAAGGCGAGCCGTGCCTGCTGATCCGCCGTCGCACATGGTCGGGGCGTCAGCCCGTGACGGCGGCGCGGCTGATCCACCCAGGTTCCCGTCATCGTCTGGAAGGGCGCTTTCATAAATGAGCAGTGAAGTGAAAGTTTTACGCGCTGAGGGTTACCCGCGCATGCCATGGAAGAATGGCGGCGGCAGCACCGAAGAAATCACCCGTGACGCGGGTGCCGGCCTGGATGGCTTTGGCTGGCGCCTGTCGATTGCCGACATTGCCGAGTCCGGCGGTTTTTCGACCTTTGCCGGTTACCAGCGAGTGATCACCGTGCTGCAGGGGGATGGCATGACCCTGTGCGTCGATGGCGATGACACGCGCCCGCTGTTACCGCTCGACCCGTTCGCCTTCAGTGGCGAAAGCCAGGTGTCCTGCACTTTGCTCGGCGGGGCGATCCGCGATTTCAATCTGATTTACGCGCCGCAGCGCTACCGCGCACGGTTGCAGTGGCTGGACGGTGAACAGCGGTTTTTCAGTTCGGCTTCGACGGTGCTGGTATTCAGTGTCAGTGAGCAGCTTGCGGTAACAGTCGGTGACGATGTCGCGCGGCTAGGCCGACATGATTGCCTGCAACTGGACGGTAATGCCGGATTGGCTGAGATCGCCGTCACTGCTGCGTGCTGTGTGATCGAGCTGACCGCACGCTAACCTGAATCTGATAACACATCCTGTGGTGAGGGGATTTATCCCCGATGGGTCGCGAAGCGGCCCCGCTTTTGATTTCAAAGCAGGGGCCCGCTGCGCAGTCCATCGGGGATAAATCCCCTCGCCACAATTGCTTTCCAGTTCCTGTTTCCCTCAGCGCACCAACTTGTTACCGAACGCCCCAGCGTGGCGCAAAACCACGCTTTCGTAACAACCGCACACTCCCCGCAAATTCCCGCGCAAAAATTTTCACCCACGCCGCGACCCTTGTTTCAGGCGCTCTGCAGCCCTGTTCGCCATTTTTTTTGAACCGTTCTTCAGCGAGTTGGCCGCTTGATTGCATATGCTTGTATGTACAAGTAAAGACGTATGCGTATAAGTCCGCAGCGTCCACTGATTCGCTTGTCGCGCATTGAGGCGCGCAGGCTGCTTGCCCACTGCCAGGGTTGGTTTGAATTGATTGCTGAGGAGTCTTTTTCGTGACTGACACAAAACATACCAAGCACCGTGACGTCGAGATCCGCGCTGCCCGCGGCAACAAGCTGACCGCCAAGAGCTGGCTGACCGAAGCGCCGCTGCGCATGCTGATGAACAACCTCGACCCGGAAGTGGCCGAGAACCCGAAAGAACTGGTGGTCTACGGTGGTATCGGTCGCGCCGCGCGCAACTGGGAGTGCTACGACAAGATCGTCGAGAGCCTGACCAATCTGAACGACGACGAGACCCTGCTGGTGCAATCCGGCAAGCCGGTCGGCGTGTTCAAGACCCACAGCAATGCCCCGCGTGTGCTTATCGCCAACTCCAACCTGGTGCCGCACTGGGCGAGCTGGGAACACTTCAACGAACTCGACGCCAAAGGCCTGGCCATGTACGGCCAGATGACCGCCGGCAGCTGGATCTACATCGGCAGCCAAGGCATCGTCCAGGGCACCTACGAAACCTTCGTCGAAGCCGGTCGCCAGCACTACAACGACAACCTCAAGGGCAAGTGGGTGCTGACCGCCGGCCTCGGTGGCATGGGCGGCGCACAACCTCTGGCTGCAACCCTCGCTGGCGCCTGCTCGCTGAACATCGAATGCCAACAAGTCAGCATCGATTTCCGCCTGAAAAGCCGCTACGTCGACGAGCAGGCCAAAGACCTCGACGACGCTCTGGCGCGCATCGACAAATACACCAAAGAAGGCAAGGCGATCTCCATCGCGCTGCTGGGTAACGCCGCCGAAATTCTTCCGGAACTGGTCAAGCGCGGTGTGCGCCCGGACATGGTCACCGACCAGACCAGCGCCCACGATCCGCTCAACGGCTACCTGCCGGCCGGCTGGACCTGGGACGAGTACCGCGCCCGCGCCAAGACCGAACCGGCCGCGGTGATCAAAGCCGCCAAGCAGTCGATGGCGGTCCACGTCAAAGCGATGCTGGAGTTCCAGAAGCAAGGCATCCCGACCTTCGACTACGGCAACAACATCCGCCAGATGGCCCAGGAAGAAGGCGTCGAAAACGCTTTTGATTTCCCGGGTTTCGTACCGGCCTACATCCGTCCGCTGTTCTGCCGTGGCATCGGCCCGTTCCGCTGGGCGGCGCTGTCGGGTGATCCGCAAGACATTTACAAGACCGACGCCAAAGTCAAAGAGCTGATCCCGGACGACGCGCACCTGCACAACTGGCTGGACATGGCTCGCGAGCGCATCAGCTTCCAGGGTCTGCCAGCACGTATCTGCTGGGTCGGCCTGGGTCTGCGCGCCAAGCTCGGTCTGGCGTTCAACGAAATGGTGCGTAGCGGCGAGCTGTCGGCACCGATCGTGATCGGTCGCGACCACCTCGACTCCGGCTCGGTCGCCAGCCCGAACCGCGAAACCGAATCGATGCAGGACGGTTCCGACGCCGTGTCCGACTGGCCGTTGCTCAACGCTTTGCTCAACACCGCGAGCGGCGCGACCTGGGTTTCCCTGCACCACGGCGGCGGCGTCGGCATGGGCTTCTCGCAGCACTCGGGCATGGTGATTGTCTGCGACGGTACCGACGAAGCGGCCGAGCGCATTGCGCGGGTGCTGCACAACGACCCGGCCACCGGGGTCATGCGTCACGCCGATGCCGGTTACCAGATCGCCATCGATTGCGCGAAGGAGCAGGGCCTGAACCTGCCGATGATTACTGGCAAATAAACGCAGATCTGTGGGAAATGCTTTGGGTGGGAGTGGGCTTGCTCACGAAAGCGTTGGATCAGTCGGCACATGCTTCGAATGTGCCGACCCCTTCGCGAGCAAGCCCGCTCCCACCAAAAGCAGCCTACGCAAGACGTTCAGTGAACTCGAATAACAATCCACAGAGGTTGAATCATGGCAGGCAACACCGATCGTGCAGGCAACAAACCGTTGATCGAAAGGCGTTCGATCGACTACATCCCGGAAGCGGAAAGACACGGTCGTCTGTTCAGCCAGTTCACCCTGTGGATGGGGGCGAATCTGCAAATCACCGCGATTGTCACCGGGGCCCTGGCCGTGGTGCTGGGTGGTGATGTGTTCTGGTCGTTGATCGGTCTGTTGATCGGTCAGTTGCTGGGCGGCGGGGTGATGGCGCTGCATGCGGCGCAAGGGCCGAAGCTGGGCCTGCCGCAGATGATCTCCAGCCGGGTGCAGTTCGGCGTGTACGGTGCGGCGATCCCGATCGTGCTGGTGTGCCTGATGTACCTGGGTTTCACCGCCACCGGCACGGTGTTGTCCGGCCAGGCGCTAGGGCAGCTGTTCGGCGTCAGCGACACCGTCGGCATCCTGCTGTTTGCCAGTGTCATCGTGCTGGTCACGGTGCTCGGCTATCGGGTGATCCACTGGATCGGCCGGGTCGCCAGCGTGATCGGGGTGATTGCGTTTGTATACCTGTTCAGCCGTCTGCTGAGCCAGGTTGATGTCGGCGCATTGCTGCAGATTCGCCACTTCAGCTGGAGCAGCTTCCTGCTGGCGGTGTCGCTCGCGGCGTCCTGGCAGATCGCGTTCGGCCCGTACGTGGCGGACTATTCGCGGTACCTGCCGAGCAAGGTTTCCTCGGTGAAAACTTTCTTCGCTGCCGGTGCAGGCTCGGTCATCGGTGCCCAGGTGGCGATGGTGCTTGGCGTGTTCGCCGCGGCTTCGGCCAACGGCCAGTTCGCCGGGCATGAAGTAGCCTACATCGTCGGGCTCGGCGGCACTGGCGCGACGGCGGCGCTGCTGTACTTCAGCATCGCCTTCGGCAAGGTCACCATCTCGACGCTGAACTCCTACGGCAGCTTCATGTGCATCGCCACCATCATCAGCGGTTTCCGTGGACATCTGACGGTGTCGCGTATGCAGCGCCTGGTGTTCGTGCTGGTGATCGTCGGCGCGGCAACCCTGATCGCACTGCTCGGCCAGCATTCGTTCCTCGGTGCATTCAAGTCGTTCATCCTGTTCCTGCTGGCGTTCTTCACGCCATGGAGCGCGATCAACCTGGTCGACTACTACTGCATCACCCGCGAGCGCTATGACGTGCCGGCGCTGGCCGACCCGAACGGACGCTACGGCCGCTGGAACCTGCTGGGGATCAGCATCTATGTGTTCGGCGTGCTGGTGCAGCTGCCGTTCATCTCCACCAAGTTCTACACCGGCCCGCTGGTGGCCGCGCTCGGTGATGTGGATATCTCCTGGATCATCGGTCTGTTGCTGCCGGCTGCGCTGTATTACCTGTGCGCGAAAAAATGGCACGGCTCGGTGCCTGATCAACTGATTCTGCCGGTCGAGCAGAACAGCGTTGTACCACCTGAAAAAAGTGGGGCCATTCGCGCTGCGGCGCGGGCCTGATTGGACGTGGACAGGGCTGGATGCCTCTTGACTGCCGTAAGCCAATTCATGATTAGGAGCGTCGCAACAATGAAATCGAACAAGACCCTGCTCACCACATTGCTGTCCATGGGCCTGTTGGCCAGTGCCGGCGCCACCCAGGCGGCCGGCTGGTGCGAATCCGGCAAACCGGTGAAGTTCGCCGGCCTGAACTGGGAAAGCGGCATGCTGCTGACCGACGTGCTGCAAGTGGTGCTGGAAAAAGGTTATGACTGCAAGACCGACAGCCTGCCGGGCAACTCCATCACCATGGAGAACGCCCTGAGCAGCAACGATATTCAAGTGTTCGCCGAAGAGTGGGTCGGTCGCAGCGAGGTCTGGAACAAGGCCGAGAAAGCCGGCAAGGTTATCGGTGTCGGTGCGCCGATCGTCGGAGCTGTGGAAGGCTGGTATGTGCCGCGCTACGTGATCGAAGGCGATGCCAAACGCAAGATCGAGGCGAAAGCGCCGGACCTGAAAAACATTGCCGATCTGGGCAAATACGCCGCCATCTTCAAAGACGCCGAAGAGCCGTCCAAGGGCCGTTTCTACAACTGCCCGGCAGGCTGGACCTGCGAGCTGGACAACAGCGAAATGCTCAAAAGCTACGGTCTGGAAAACAGCTACACCAACTTCCGTCCGGGCACCGGCCCGGCGCTGGATGCGGCGGTGCTGTCGAGCTACAAGCGTGGCGAGCCGATCCTGTTCTACTACTGGTCGCCAACCCCGCTGATGGGCCAGATCGATGCGGTCAAACTCGAAGAGAAACCGGGCGTCGACAAGACCGTGAGCATCAAGGTCGGCCTGTCGAAAACCTTCCACGAACAAGCCCCGGAACTGGTGGCTGTGCTGGAAAAGGTCAACCTGCCGATCGACCTGCTGAACCAGAACCTGGGCCGCATGGCCAAGGAACGTATCGAGTCGCCGAAACTGGCGAAAATCTTCCTCAAGGAACATCCTGAGGTCTGGCACGCATGGGTCAGTGACGACGCAGCCAAGAAAATCGACGCGGCGCTGTAGGTCGATACCTCCCGGCCAACCGTGAGGCTGGCCGGGAGCTATGCCGTAATCGCTTGATTGAGATTTCTGATTGAGAGCCGCTTATGTTTCCCGAAAGCTTTACCTTTTCCATCGCCGACTGGGTCAACGGTTGGGTCGATGCGCTGGTCACCAACTACGGTGATGTGTTCCGCCACATCTCCGACACCCTGCTGTGGGCCATCGTCAATCTCGAAGGCCTGCTGCGTGCCGCGCCGTGGTGGCTGATGCTGGCGATCGTCGGTGTGGTCGCCTGGCACGCCACGCGCAAAGTCGTGACCACCGCGGTTATCGTCGGTTTGCTGTTCCTGGTGGGCGCTGTCGGCCTGTGGGATAAACTCATGCAGACCTTGGCGCTGATGATGGTCGCGACGATCATTTCGGTGCTGATCGGCATTCCGCTGGGGATTCTCTCGGCGCGCAGCAATCGCCTGCGTTCAGTGCTGATGCCGCTGCTCGACATCATGCAAACCATGCCCAGCTTCGTGTACCTGATCCCGGTGCTGATGCTGTTCGGTCTGGGCAAGGTTCCGGCGATTTTCGCCACGGTGATTTACGCCGCGCCGCCGCTGATCCGCCTGACCGATCTGGGCATTCGCCAGGTCGACGGCGAAGTGATGGAAGCGATCAACGCCTTCGGTGCCAACCGCTGGCAGCAACTGTTCGGCGTGCAACTGCCGCTGGCCCTGCCAAGCATCATGGCCGGGATCAACCAGACCACCATGATGGCCCTGTCGATGGTGGTGATCGCCTCGATGATCGGCGCCCGTGGCCTGGGTGAAGATGTGCTGGTGGGGATTCAGACCCTCAACGTCGGACGCGGCCTCGAAGCCGGTCTGGCGATCGTGATTCTCGCAGTGGTCATCGACCGCATTACTCAGGCGTACGGTCGGCCACGGCATGAGGTGAGCAAATGAGCGACGCAACCGTGAGCAAGATCGAAGTCAAAAACGTCTTCAAGATTTTCGGCAACCGCGCCAAGGACGCCTTGGCCATGGTCGGTCAGGGCAAGACCAAGGATCAGGTGCTGAACGAAACCGGTTGCGTGGTAGGGGTCAACGACCTGTCGCTGAGCATCGGCACCGGCGAGATCTTCGTGATCATGGGCCTGTCCGGTTCCGGCAAGTCGACCCTGGTGCGCCACTTCAATCGCCTGATCGACCCGACCAGCGGCGCGATCCTGGTTGACGGCGTGGACATCCTGCAATATGACATGGATGCCTTGCGCGAATTTCGCCGGCACAAGATCAGCATGGTGTTCCAGAGCTTCGGTCTGCTGCCGCACAAGACCGTGCAGGAGAACGTCGCCTACGGCCTGAAAGTGCGCGGCGAGAGCAAGCAGCTGTGCGCCGAGCGCGCGTTGCACTGGATCAACACCGTCGGCCTCAAGGGCTACGAAAACAAATACCCGCACCAACTCTCCGGCGGTATGCGCCAGCGTGTCGGCCTGGCCCGCGCCCTCGCGGCGGACACCGACATCATCCTGATGGACGAGGCGTTCAGTGCGCTGGATCCTCTGATCCGCGCCGAGATGCAGGACCAGTTGCTGGAGCTGCAAAAGACCCTGCACAAGACCATTGTGTTCATTACCCACGACCTCGACGAAGCCGTGCGCATCGGCAACCGCATCGCGATCCTCAAGGACGGCCGACTGATTCAGGTCGGCACCCCGCGCGAGATCCTGCATTCGCCGGCGGATGAGTATGTCGACCGGTTCGTGCAGCGGCGGGCGGCGGTGGTTTAAACAGATTTGTGTTGGCTGGGCCTGCCTCTTCGCGAGCAAGCCCGCTCCCACAGTTGGAATGCGTTCTCCTGTGGGAGCGGGCTTGCCCGCGAAAGCGTCGGCAAAGCTGCATCAATGTTCGGATGAGGTTTAGATGTCCCAGGTTGAAAAAGTCGTTATCACCGGCGCCCCTTTGCGTTGGCAGGACGTGGTCGCTGTCGCCCGCCACGGCGCAGCGCTGGAGCTGTCGGCGCAGACCTGGGCACGCATCGAAAACGCCCAGGCCATCGTCCAGCGCATCGTCGCAAGCGGCGAACGTGCGTATGGCGTCAACACCGGTCTGGGTGGCCTGTCCAATGTTTCGCTGAAGGACGAACAACTCAGCCAGCTTTCGCGCAATACCTTGCTCAGCCACGCCTGCGGTGTCGGCCCGGTACTGCCGGATGAACAGACCCGGGCGATCATCTGCGCGGCGATCCACAACTACAGCCACGGCAAATCCGGCATTCACCGCCGGGTCGTCGAAGCACTGCTGGCGCTGCTCAATCGCGGCATCACCCCGCAAGTGCCGGCGCAAGGCTCGGTGGGTTATCTGACGCATATGGCGCACGTCGGCATCGCGCTGCTCGGCGTGGGCAATGTCAGCTATCGCGGGCAAATAACCTCGGCGCAACAGGCGCTGGCGGCAGAAGGTTTGCAGCCGGTGCAACTCGGGGCGAAGGACGGTTTGTGTCTGGTCAACGGCACGCCGTGCATGACCGGCCTCAGCTGTCTGGCGATTGCCGACGCCACGCGACTGCTGCAATGGGCGGATGTGATCGGCGCCATGAGCTTCGAAGCGCAGCGCGGCCAGATTGCAGCCTTCGACGCCGAGATCATCGCGCTCAAGCCACACCCGGGCATGCAGCAGGTCGGCAGCAATCTGCGCGCCTTGCTTGATGGCAGCGAAGTGATCGCGGCGAACAAAGGCGTGCGCACCCAGGATGCGCTGAGCATCCGTTCGATCCCGCAGGTGCACGGTGCGGCGCGCGATCAACTGCAGCATGCGATCAAGCAGGTTGAAGCCGAACTCAACGGCTGCACCGACAACCCGTTGCTGCTCGGCACGCCGGACAGTTTCCGGGTGATGTCGCAAGCCAATCCGCACGGCCAATCGGTGGCGATGGCGGTGGACTTGCTGGCGATTGCCATGGCGGAAATCGGTGCGATTGCCGAGCGGCGTCTCGATCGTCTGGTCAATCCGCACGTCAGCGGTCTGCCGGCGTTTCTGGTGGCCAATCCGGGAGTGAACTCGGGGATGATGATCGTGCAATACGTTGCCGCCTCGCTGTGCGCGGAAAACCGTCAGTTGGCGCAACCGGCGGTGCTCGACAACTACGTCACCTCGGGCCTGCAGGAAGACCACCTGAGCATGGGCACCAGCGCCGCGCTGAAGCTGCACCGCGCCCTGGAAAACTGCACGCAGATCCTCGCCATCGAGTACCTGCTGGCGGCGCAGGCCTTTGAATTTCTCAAGGAGCAGCGCTTTGGCGCAGGTACTGACCGCGCCTGGCGGCTACTGCGCGAAACCGTCCCGGCCTACGATCAGGATCGCTGGCTGGCGCCGGATATCGCCGCCGCCGCGAGCGTTCTGAAAAAACCGAATTCGCTGCACCACGTATTACCGAATCTGCACTGACAATACCCATACCAGCGTGCCAAGGCGCGGATCGCTCAAAAGGCGGGAAGCGACGGATAACGGAATGCTCCGGAGCGACTGGTAGCCAATAACAATGTCTCAACAGGAGCATTTTAATGACTGCGCTGAACCTGACTCCCGGCCAACTGAGCCTGGCCCAACTGCGTGACGTGTACCAGAACCCGGTCAAGCTGACCCTCGACAACAGTGCGTCAAAGCAGATCGAAGCCAGCGTGGCGTGCGTCGAGCAGATCCTCGCCGAGAACCGCACCGCCTACGGCATCAACACCGGTTTCGGCCTGCTGGCCTCGACCCGCATCGCCAGCGAAGACCTGGAAAACCTGCAGCGTTCGCTGGTGCTGTCGCACGCTGCCGGCGTTGGCCAACCGATCAGTGATGAACTGGTACGGCTGATCATGGTGCTCAAGGTCAACAGCCTCAGCCGTGGTTTCTCCGGCATTCGCCGCGTGGTGATCGATGCGCTGATCGCGCTGATCAATGCCGAGGTCTATCCGCATATTCCGCTCAAAGGTTCGGTGGGCGCGTCGGGCGACCTCGCACCGCTGGCGCACATGTCGCTGGTGCTGCTGGGCGAGGGCAAGGCGCGTTACAAGGGCGAGTGGCTGGAGGCTACCGAGGCGCTGAAAGTCGCCGGTCTGACCCCGCTGACCCTGGCCGCGAAAGAAGGCCTGGCGCTGCTCAACGGTACGCAGGTGTCCACGGCGTTCGCGCTGCGGGGTCTGTTTGAAGGTGAAGACCTGTTTGCCGGTGCGCTGGCGCTCGGTGGTCTGACGGTTGAAGCGGTATTGGGTTCGCGCTCACCGTTCGATGCACGTATTCACGCGGCGCGTGGCCAGAAAGGTCAGATCGACGCGGCTGCCGCTTACCGTGATCTGCTCGGCGAGCGCAGCGAAGTTTCGGACTCGCACCAGAACTGCGAGAAGGTTCAGGACCCGTACTCGCTGCGCTGCCAGCCACAAGTCATGGGCGCCTGCCTGACCCAGTTCCGTCAGGCCGCCGAGGTGCTGGTGGTCGAAGCCAACGCCGTCTCCGACAACCCGTTGGTGTTCGCCGCTGAAGGCGACGTGATTTCCGGTGGCAACTTCCACGCCGAACCGGTAGCCATGGCTGCGGACAACATGGCCTTGGCCATCGCCGAAATCGGCTCGCTGAGCGAACGCCGCATCTCGCTGATGATGGACAAACACATGTCGCAACTGCCGCCGTTCCTGGTGGCCAATGGCGGGGTCAACTCCGGCTTCATGATCGCTCAGGTGACTGCGGCGGCACTGGCCAGCGAAAACAAGGCGCTGGCGCATCCGCATTCGGTCGACAGCCTGCCGACCTCGGCCAACCAGGAAGACCACGTCTCCATGGCCCCGGCCGCCGGCAAGCGCCTGTGGGAAATGGCCGAGAACACCCGCGGGATTCTCGCGGTGGAATGGCTGGCGGCGGTGCAGGGCCTGGATCTGCGCAACGGCCTGAAGACCTCGGCCAAGCTGGAGCAGGCGCGGGCGATTCTGCGCAAGGAAGTGCCGTTCTACGAGAAGGACCGCTTCTTTGCCCCGGACATCAATGCGGCGACCGAGCTGTTGGCTTCGCGGTGTTTGACCGAGCTGGTACCGGCCAGGCTTTTGCCTAGTTTGTAAGTGTGTATTCAGGGGGATGTTTGTAGTTGCTGAAATCGATCCCCCTCACCCCAGCCCTCTCCCCGAGGGGGAGAGGGGGAAAGGGAGCCGATCTCCGTCGTTTTCCAGACCGGAGTTCAACTCGGTATCTCACGTCGGCGTAACTCGAACATCCAACCCGGTCAGTCCCCTCTCCCTCCGGGAGAGGGCTAGGGTGAGGGGCTTTTTGAAGGGCCAGTCACCAAACCAACCCCAACGGAGGCCAACAGTGAAAACCCTCTGGCAACACTGCCACGTCGCAACCATGGCGCAGGGCGTCTACTCGATCATCGAGGATGCGGCCATCGTCACCTCCGGTGCGCACATCGAGTGGATCGGCCCGCGTAATCAATTGCCCTCCGGCGAATACCCGGCGGTCAACGACCTGCAAGGCACCTGGGTCACCCCCGGGCTGATCGACTGCCACACCCACACGGTGTTCGGCGGTAACCGCAGCGGCGAATTCGAAAAGCGTCTGCAAGGCGTCAGCTACGCCGAGATTGCGGCCCAGGGCGGCGGCATCGCCAGCACCGTGCGCGCCACTCGCGAAGCCACTGAGGACGAGCTGTTCGCCAGCGCCGCCAAACGCCTGAAAAGCCTGATGCGCGATGGCGTGACCACGGTCGAGATGAAGTCCGGTTACGGTCTGGATCTGGCCAGCGAACGCAAGATCCTGCGGGTCATTCGTCGTCTGCAGCAAGAGCTGCCGATCAGCGTGCGCAGCACCTGCCTGGCTGCCCACGCGTTGCCGCCGGAATATCAGGATCGCGCCGACGCCTACATCGATCACATCTGCACCGAAATGCTCCCGGCGTTGGCCGCCGAAGGGCTGGTCGACGCGGTGGATGCGTTCTGCGAATACCTGGCGTTCTCGCCCGAGCAGGTTGAACGGGTATTTATCGCCGCGCAAAAACTCGGTCTGCCAGTGAAGCTGCATGCCGAGCAATTGTCGTCGCTGCACGGCTCCAGTCTCGCTGCGCGCTACAAGGCGTTGTCCGCCGATCATCTGGAGTTCATGGACGAAGCCGATGTCATCGCCATGGCCGAATCCGACACCGTCGCCGTGCTGTTGCCGGGGGCGTTCTACTTCCTGCGCGAAACCCAACTGCCGCCGATGGACGCCCTGCGCAAACACAAGGTGAAAATCGCCATCGCCAGCGACCTCAATCCCGGCACCTCGCCGGCGCTGTCGCTGCGCCTGATGTTGAACATGGCTTGCACCTGCTTCCGCATGACCCCGGAAGAAGCCCTGGCCGGGGCGACGATTCACGCCGCGCAAGCGCTGGGCATGGCCGCCACCCACGGTTCGCTGGAACTCGGCAAGGTCGCGGATTTCGTCGCCTGGCACATCGATCGTCCGGCAGATCTGGCCTATTGGCTCGGTGGTGATCTGGACAAACGCGTCGTGCGTCACGGCGTTGAATCAAGTCTGTAGGAGAGCGGTTGTGGATAAGGTTCTGAATTTCAAACAAGGGCGCGTGCCGCTGCTGATCAGCATGCCGCATGCCGGCGTGCGCCTGACGCCTGCGGTCGAGGCCGGGTTGATCCCGGACGCGAAAAGCCTGCCGGACACCGATTGGCATATTCCGCAGCTCTATGATTTCGCCGCCGAACTGGGCGCCAGCACCCTGGCGGCCGAGTACTCGCGGTTCGTCATCGACCTGAACCGGCCATCCGACGACAAGCCGCTGTACGCCGGCGCCACCACCGGGCTGTATCCGGCGACACTGTTTGACGGCATTCCGTTGTTCCGCGAAGGACATGAGCCGTCGCAGGCAGAACGTGCGACTTACCTGGAGCAGATCTGGACGCCATATCACCGCACCATTGAGCAGGAGCTGGCGCGGCTGAAGGCGGAGTTCGGCTACGCGCTGTTGTTCGACGCGCATTCGATCCGCTCGATCATCCCGCACCTGTTCGACGGCAAACTGCCGGATTTCAACCTCGGTACCTTCAACGGCGCCAGTTGTGATCCACAACTGGCCAGCCAGCTGGAAGCGATCTGCGCCGGGCACGCCAACTACACCCATGTCCTCAACGGTCGCTTCAAGGGCGGCCACATCACCCGCCACTACGGCAACCCGGCCGAGAACATCCATGCGGTGCAACTAGAGTTGTGCCAGAGCACCTACATGGAAGAGTTCGAGCCGTTCCGCTACCGCGCCGATCTGGCCGAGCCGACGCAGGTAGTGCTCAAGGAACTGCTGCAGGGCCTCCTCGCCTGGGGCAAATCCCGCTACAGCGCCTGATCCGCTTTCTGTAGGAGCTGCCGAAGGCTGCGATCTTTTGATCTTGCTTTGGTTGTGAAAAGCCAAAGTCAAAAGATCGCAGCCTGCGGCAGCTCCTACAGGTGCGTCTGCGGGAAATGGCTTTGGCCAATGGCTGACAAACGGTGACAACGCGCGGGCATGCTCATTGACGCAAATCGGGTTTATGATGCCGGACGGCAGAATAATAGAAGTCCCCCCAGGGATGACCTCGACCCCTTACGGAGCGCGCAATGCAGACATTGTTTCCGCAGATCAAACCCTACGCCCGGCATGATCTGGCTGTCGATGACACCCACACGCTGTACGTCGACGAGAGCGGTTCGCCGGAAGGTTTGCCGGTGGTGTTCATCCACGGTGGTCCCGGCGCCGGTTGCGATGCCCAGAGCCGGCGCTATTTCGATCCGAACCTGTATCGCATTGTCACTTTCGACCAGCGCGGCTGCGGGCGCTCCACGCCGCATGCCAGCCTGGAAAACAACACCACCTGGGATCTGGTCGCCGACCTCGAGCGTATCCGCAAACACCTGGGCATCGAAAAATGGGTGCTGCTCGGCGGTTCCTGGGGCTCGACCCTGGCGCTGGCCTACGCGCAAACCCATCCTGAGCGCGTGCACGGTCTGATCCTGCGCGGGATCTTTCTCTGCCGGCCGCAGGAAATCGAGTGGTTCTATCAGGCCGGCGCCAGCCGCCTGTTTCCTGACTACTGGCAGGACTACATCGCGCCGATCCCGCTGGACGAGCGCGACGATCTGCTCAGCGCATTCCACAAGCGTCTGGTGGGCAACGATCAGATCGCCCAGATGCACGCGGCCAAGGCCTGGTCGACCTGGGAAGGGCGCACCGCGACCCTGCGCCCGAACCCGCTGGTGGTCGATCGCTTCTCCGAGCCGCAGCGTGCGCTGTCGATTGCGCGCATCGAATGCCACTACTTCACCAACAACGCGTTTCTCGAGCCGAATCAGCTGATCCGCGACATGGGCAAGATCGCCCATCTGCCGGGGGTGATCATCCATGGTCGCTACGACGTGATCTGCCCGCTGGACAACGCCTGGGAACTGCATCAGGCCTGGCCGAACAGCGAGCTGCAGGTAATTCGCGATGCCGGCCACGCAGCATCCGAGCCGGGCATCACCGACGCGCTGGTACGTGCCGCGAGCAATATGGCTCGACGCCTGCTCGACCTGCCGCCTGAAGAAGCATGAAGGGGCTTTTGCAGCGTGTGCGCGGGGCACGGGTCGAAGTCGCGGGAGAGGTGGTAGGGGCGGTCGATCAGGGTTTGCTGGTGCTGGTGGCAGTTGAACCCGACGACACCTGTACCAGCGCCGACAAACTTCTGCATAAACTGCTTAACTATCGGGTATTCAGTGACGCCGAGGGCAAGATGAATCTGTCCTTGGCGGATGTGGGCGGCGGGTTGCTGCTGGTCTCTCAGTTCACCCTCGCTGCCGACACCAAAAGCGGGTTGCGCCCGAGTTTTTCGACCGCAGCCCCTCCGGCATTGGGCGAGGAATTGTTCGACTATCTATTGAACCAAGCGAAACAGATGCATGGCACTGTGGCATCAGGTAGATTCGGCGCGGATATGCAGGTGCACTTGGTCAATGATGGCCCGGTAACCTTCCTGTTACAGACGTGAAAGCGCTTGAAACATGTTTTCAAGGGCTTTTCGACTGAAAACAGGCGTTTTTCGCGATAAATACTTGGTTACCCCTGATGCGTTGTAACGCGGGCTACTAGATAATCGCGCGCTATGGGGATCAGCGTTCGCTGGTCCATTTTTGACTTAGGTAGAGACTTGTCTGGATCCGATTGGGGAATCATTTTGCCCCAGTGGAGTCGGAACAATGCTCGCCAACCTGGCGTATAGATAGCTGGCCGTTGGTTTTTTGATCTGTTTTCGGCGAGGGTTGCTCGTGATTGTTAGTCCCAGTAATGCAGCAAAAATGTCTGCCAAACGCATGCGAAGTGCCCTGGTAGCGGGTTCGGCGCTCCTGTGCCTGCTCAGCGCCGGTCAGCTTTGGGCGTTCAATCTTGACGATGTATCGGCCAAGGCCAAAGAGCTGGCCGGGCAGAAGTTCGAAGCCCCGCGCAGCAACCTGCCGAACGAATTCCGCGACATGAAGTTCGCGGACTACCAGAAAATCCGCTTCCTCACCGAAAAGGCGGAGTGGGCCGATCAGAAGACGCCGTTCAAGCTGTCCTTCTATCACCAGGGCATGCACTTCGATACGCCGGTGAAAATCAACGAAATCACGGCGAACACCGTCGAAGAGATCAAATACGATCCGTCCCGTTTCGATTTCGGCGACCTCAAGTTCGATCCGAAGGCCACTGAACAACTGGGCTACGCCGGTTTCCGTGTGCTGTACCCGATCAACAAGGCCGACAAGCAAGACGAAATCATGACCATGCTCGGCGCGAGCTACTTCCGCGTCGTTGGCAAGGGTCACACTTACGGGCTGTCGGCCCGTGGTCTGGCGATCGATACCGCGCTGCCGTCGGGTGAAGAATTCCCGCGCTTCCGCGAATTCTGGATTCAACAGCCGAAGCCGGGCGACAAGCACCTGGTGATCTTCGCCCTGCTGGACTCGCCGCGCGCCACCGGTGCCTACCGTCTGATCCTGCGTCCAGGCAGCGACACCATTGTTGACGTCAAGGCGCAGATGTTCCTGCGTGACAAGGTCGGCAAACTGGGCATCGCGCCGCTGACCAGCATGTTCCTGTTCGGCGCCAACCAGCCGTCGAAAGTCCTCAACTACCGTCGTGAACTGCACGACTCCAGCGGTCTGTCGATCCATGCCGGCAACGGCGAGTGGATCTGGCGTCCGCTGAACAACCCGAAACACCTGGCCGTGAGCAACTTCAGCGTCGAGAACCCGCGTGGTTTCGGTCTGCTGCAGCGTGGCCGCGACTTCAGCCACTACGAAGACCTCGATGACCGCTACGACAAGCGCCCAAGCGCCTGGATCGAGCCGAAGGGCGAGTGGGGCAAGGGCACCGTTGATCTGGTCGAGATTCCGACTGCTGACGAAACCAACGACAACATCGTTGCGTTCTGGAGCCCGGAAACCATGCCGGAGCCAGGCAAGCCGCTGGACTTCGCCTACCGTCTGCACTGGACCATGGACGAAGCGGCGATTCACGCCCCCGACAGCGCCTGGGTCAAGCAGACCCTGCGTTCCACCGGTGACGTCAAACAGTCGAACCTGATCCGTCAACCGGATGGCAGCGTTGCGTACCTGGTCGATTTCGAAGGCCCGTCGCTGGCCGCTCTGGCCCCGGACGCCGACGTGCGCAGTCAGGTCAGCGTTGGCGATAACGCCGAGCTGGTCGAAAACAGCGTGCGCTACAACCCGGAAACCAAGGGCTGGCGCCTGACGTTGCGGATGAAGATCAAGGACGCGAGCAAGTCGACCGAAATGCGTGCCGCTCTGGTTCAGCCAGTGGTGACCGCGGATCTGGCCAAGTCTTTGGTACCGGCGTCGAATTCGTCGGTAGCCAAGGCGGACAAGGTCGCTGCCAAGCAACAAGAGAAGGAAGACAAGGAAGCCAAGGCCGCCGAAGCCAAACACGCCGACGCCAAGCCCGCTACGGATGCCAAGGACAAGGCTAACAAAGACGCCAAGCAGCCAGCGGCTGCGAACGCGGCCCCAGCCACACCGGAATCGGCACCGACTGAAGAAGTCCTGACCGAGACCTGGAGCTATCAGTTGCCTGCCGATGAGTAACTCTCAAGTACAGCCAGAAACTCTGTCCGAGTATCTGGCGCATTTGCCGATGACCGATGAGCAGCGCGCGGAACTCGCGGGCTGCCAGTCCTTCAGTGAACTGCACCAGCGCCTGTCGTCGCCGACGTTCGACGCTCCTGCCGAAGCCGCCCAGGCTTCGGTGGGCAAGCGCCTGACCCTGAGCACTGCCGAGGAACTGGAAGACGCGGAAATGCTGGTGCTCGACGCCAGCGGCCGGGTCGCGATGAAGGCGACCCCGCCGATCCGTCGGACCAAAGTCGTGCCGGAACCGTGGCGCACCAATATTCTGGTGCGTGGCTGGCGCCGCCTGACCGGGCGCACCAACCCGCCACAGCCGCCGAAGGACGAGAACGTGCTGCCGGCCGCGCGCTGGCGTACCGTGGGTTCGATCCGTCGCTACATTCTGTTGCTGCTGATGCTCGGCCAGACCATCGTCGCCGGCTGGTACATGAAAGGCATCATGCCGTATCAGGGCTGGTCGTTCGTCGATCTGGACGAAGTGCTGCACCAGCCGCTGCTGCAAACCGCCACGCAAGTGCTGCCGTACGCGCTGCAAACCAGCATCCTGATTCTGTTCGGGATTCTGTTCTGCTGGGTCTCGGCCGGTTTCTGGACGGCGCTGATGGGCTTCCTCGAGTTGCTCACCGGCCACGACAAATACCGTATCTCCGGCAAAAGCGCCGGCAACGAGCCAATTCCGAAAGACGCGCGCACCGCACTGGTGATGCCGATCTGCAACGAAGACGTGCCTCGGGTATTCGCCGGTCTGCGCGCCACCTTCGAATCGGTCGCGGCCACCGGTGATCTGGACCGCTTCGACTTCTTCGTCCTCAGTGACAGTAACGACACGGATATCTGCGTCGCCGAACAACAGGCCTGGCTGGACGTCTGCCGCGAAGCCAAGGGCTTCGGCAAGATCTTCTATCGCCGCCGTCGCCGTCGTGTGAAGCGCAAGAGCGGCAACCTCGACGACTTCTGCCGTCGTTGGGGCGGTGACTACAAGTACATGGTCGTGCTCGACGCCGACTCGGTGATGAGCGGTGAGTGCCTGACCAGTCTGGTACGCCTGATGGAAGCCACGCCGGACGCCGGGATCATCCAGACCGCGCCGCGGGCGTCGGGCATGGACACCCTGTATGCGCGCATGCAGCAGTTCGCCACTCGCGTGTACGGCCCGCTGTTTACCGCCGGTCTGCACTTCTGGCAGTTGGGTGAATCCCACTACTGGGGGCACAACGCGATCATCCGCATGAAGCCGTTTATCGACCACTGCGCTTTGGCGCCGTTGCCGGGCAAGGGTGCGTTCTCGGGGGCGATCCTGTCTCACGACTTCGTTGAAGCCGCGCTGATGCGTCGGGCTGGTTGGGGCGTGTGGATTGCCTACGACCTGCCGGGCAGCTACGAAGAACTGCCGCCAAACCTGCTCGACGAACTCAAACGTGACCGGCGCTGGTGCCACGGCAACCTGATGAACTTCCGCCTGTTCCTGGTCAAAGGCATGCACCCGGTGCACCGCGCGGTGTTCCTCACCGGCGTGATGTCGTATCTGTCGGCGCCGCTATGGTTCTTCTTCCTGGTGCTGTCGACCGCGCTGCTGGCGGTGAACACCCTGATGGAGCCGCAGTACTTCCTCGAGCCGCGTCAGCTCTATCCGCTGTGGCCACAATGGCACCCGGACAAGGCGATCGCGTTGTTCTCGACGACCATCGTGCTGCTGTTCCTGCCGAAACTGCTGAGCATCATCCTGATCTGGGCCAAGGGCGCGAAAGAGTTCGGTGGCAAGTTCAAGGTGACCCTGTCGATGCTGCTGGAGATGCTGTTCTCCATGCTGCTGGCGCCGGTGCGGATGATTTTCCACACCCGTTTCGTCCTTGCCGCGTTCCTCGGCTGGGCCGCGACCTGGAACTCGCCGCAGCGTGACGACGACTCCACGCCATGGAGCGAGGCGGTCAAACGCCACGGTCCGCAGACCCTGCTGGGCTTCTGCTGGGCGCTGCTGGTGATCTGGCTGAACCCGAGTTTCCTGTGGTGGCTGGTGCCGATTGTCGGTTCGCTGATGCTATCGATCCCGGTGTCGGTGATTTCCAGCCGTGTCGGTCTGGGCCTCAAGTCCCGTGACGAGAGCCTGTTCCTCATCCCTGAGGAATACAATCCGCCGCAGGCGCTGCTGGCGACCGACCAGTACACCCACGAGAACCGCTGGCACGCACTGAACGACGGCTTTATCCGCGCCGTGGTCGATCCGCAGCAGAACGCCCTGGCGTGCGCGCTGGCGACGGCCCGTCACGGTCAGGCCGAACCGATCGAGTGGCTGCGTCAGGAACGCGTACGTCACGCCCTGAAGGCTGGCCCGGCGGCGCTGAGCAACCATGATCGCCTGCAACTGCTGAGCGATCCGGTAGCTCTGGCGCGTCTGCACGAGCAGGTCTGGGCAGAAGGTCACAGCGAGTGGCTGGATGCATGGCGGGCGTCGGTGAAAGCCGATCCGCATGCGCCGTTGCTGCCATTGCGTCCGCTGAGCATGCAGGCTCAGCCGGCCTGATAAAGAAACCCCGCGATGTTGCGGGGTTTTTTTGGCCTGCTGAAAAGCCCCCTCACCCTAGCCCTCTCCCGGAGGGAGAGGGGACTGATCGGGGGATGCTCCAGAGATACGCCGACCTGATCTAGCGGTGTTGAATCCATAATCAACTCGACATTTGAGGCCGATGTATAGCGTAAGACAACTCGGTCGGCTCCCTCTCCCTCCGGGAGAGGGCTGGGGTGAGGGTCGGCCTTTGAATATTAAACAAATCGTCCATTAAACCTTGTGCAAAAAAACGAGTGCGTTAGCATCCGTCCCCGAATTGGCGCACCCGGGCTTTTTTGCCTGTCACTGCTGGTTTTCGCGCCGCAATTGCAATGGTTTTGGGGACTTGAAGATGAAGAAGTATCTGTCGATGCTGCTGGTCGGCGTCACGGCACTGGTTGCAGTCAATGCGGCGCAGGCCGGCGCGATCGATGACGCGGTCAAGCGCGGCACGTTGAAAGTCGGTATGGATCCGACCTACATGCCGTTCGAAATGACCAACAAGCGCGGCGAGATCATCGGCTTCGAAGTCGACATCCTCAAAGCCATGTCCAAGGCCATGGGCGTCAAGCTGGAGCTGGTCTCCACCGGTTACGACGGGATCATCCCGGCGTTGATGACCGACAAGTTCGACATGATCGGCAGCGGCATGACCCTGACTCAGGAGCGCAACCTGCGCCTGAACTTCAGCGAACCGTTCATCGTGGTCGGCCAGACCCTGCTGATCCGCAAGGAGCTGGAAGGCACCATCAAGTCCTATAAGGACCTGAACACTGCCGACTACCGCATCACCTCCAAGCTCGGCACCACCGGTGAGATGGTCGCCAGGAAGCTGATAGCCAAAGCCAAATACCACGGCTATGACAACGAGCAGGAAGCCGTGCTCGACGTGGTCAACGGCAAGGCCGACGCGTTCATCTACGACGCGCCGTACAACGTGGTCGCGGTGAACAAGGTCGGCGCCGGCAAACTGGTGTTCCTCGACAAGCCGTTCACCTACGAGCCGCTGGCCTTCGGCCTGAAGAAGGGCGATTACGACAGCCTCAACTTCATCAACAACTTCCTGCACCAGATCCACGAAGACGGCACCTACGATCGCATCCATGACAAGTGGTTCAAGAGCACCGAGTGGCTCAAGGACATGGAATAAGCCCGGTCAGACAGACCGAGTCGCCCCATTCGCGAGCAAGCCCGCTCCCACATTTGAAATGCATTCCAATGGTGGGAGCGGGCTTGCTCGCGAGGAGGCCCTCCAGAGCAACATAAAATCCGGAACCTGCAATGAAACAGAAAAAAGCCCAATGGCCCTGGCACGTCCTGACCGTGCTGGTGCTGGTCGGCCTGGCGGGCGCGTTGTATTACGCCACGTCGCTGATGTCCTACGAATGGCGCTGGAATCGCGTGCCGCAATACTTCGCCTATCAGGCCGAAGAATCCCAGCGCGCCAGCGACATCTCCACGGTCACCGAACTGGTGCGCAAGGGCGGCAGCGCGCAAGTCACCCTGCGTAACGACGCCGGTGACGAGCAGCACCTGACCGTCGACGAGAACAGCCTGCAATTCGCTCAGGGCGACGATGTGGCTGAAGGCGACGTCGTGGGTGTGACCCGGCATTGGGCGGCAGGGCCGCTGTTGTGGGGGCTGTGGACCACGCTGTGGCTATCGGTAGTCTCGGGTGTGCTCGGGCTGCTGATCGGTCTGGTCACCGGGCTGTGCCGCCTGTCGAGCAACCCGACCCTGCGCGACCTGTCGAGCACCTACGTCGAACTGGTGCGCGGCACGCCGTTGCTGGTGCAGATCTTCATTTTCTACTTCTTCATCGGCACGGTGATGAACCTGTCCCGCGAGTTCGCCGGGATTGCCGCGCTGTCGCTGTTTACCGGCGCCTACGTGGCCGAGATCATCCGGTCCGGCGTGCAGTCGATCGCCCGTGGCCAGAATGAAGCGGCGCGTTCGCTCGGTCTCAGCGCCGGTCAGTCGATGCGTCACGTGGTGCTGCCGCAAGCGTTCAAGCGCGTGCTGCCGCCGCTGGCCGGGCAGTTCATCAGTCTGGTCAAGGACACTTCGCTGGTGTCGGTGATCGCGATCACCGAACTGCTGAAAAGCGGTCGCGAAGTCATCACCACCTCGTTCTCGCCGTTCGAAATCCTGTTCTGCGTCGCCGGCCTGTACCTGTTGATCAACCTGCCGCTGTCGAAATTCGCCAGTCGGCTAGAGCGGAGGCTCGCGCAAAGTGATTGAAGTCCGCGATCTGGTAAAAGTCTTCGACACCCGTGGTCAGGTGGTGCGTGCCGTGGATAACGTCAGCACCACGGTGGCCAAGGGCGAAGTGCTGGTGGTGATCGGCCCGTCCGGTTCCGGCAAATCGACCTTCCTGCGTTGCCTCAATGGCCTGGAAGCGTTC
Source organism: Pseudomonas sp. Eth.TT006 (assembly GCF_054456575.1). Lineage (NCBI taxonomy): Bacteria > Pseudomonadati > Pseudomonadota > Gammaproteobacteria > Pseudomonadales > Pseudomonadaceae > Pseudomonas > Pseudomonas sp. Eth.TT006. The sequence continues at coordinate 289,935 of NZ_JBTJEN010000005.1, forward strand.
GATTCGGGCTCGGTGAGCATCGACGGCCTGCAACTGGCCGACCCGAAAACCGACGTCAACGCCTACCGCCGCGAAGTCGGCATGGTGTTTCAGCATTTCAACCTGTTCCCGCACATGACCGTGCTGGAAAACCTTTGTCTGGCACAGAAAGTCGTGCGCAAGCGCGGCAAGAAAGAGCGCGAGGCCAAGGCGATGGAGCTGCTGAAAAAGGTCGGTATCGCACAAAAGGCCAACGAGTTTCCCTCACGCCTGTCCGGGGGTCAGCAACAGCGTGTGGCGATTGCCCGGGCGCTGGCGATGGAGCCGAAAGTCATGCTGTTCGACGAACCGACGTCGGCCCTCGACCCGGAAATGGTCGGTGAAGTGCTGGACGTGATGAAGAACCTGGCCGTGGAAGGCATGACCATGGTCTGCGTCACCCACGAAATGGGCTTCGCCCGGGAAGTGGCGGATCGGGTGCTGTTCTTCGATCACGGCAAACTGCTGGAAGATGCCGCACCGCACGAGTTCTTCGATGCACCGAAGGATCCGCGTGCGCAGGCTTTCTTGCGTCAGGTCCTGTAACTGCGGCGTCCCCTCCGACGCCATCGCTGGCAAGCCAGCTCCCACAGTGATCGGGTTGAACACAACCTTTGTGACCGACACAAATCATGTGGGAGCTGGCTTGCCAGCGATAGCATCACCTCGGTCCAAAGCGAACCGAGATGGATGAATCACCTCAAACCTTGAACCGTCCCACCAGCGTCTGCAAATGCGTCCCCAACCGTGCCAGCTCGACACTCGACGCCGCGGTCTCTTCGCTCGCTGCCGAGGTCTGCTCCGACACATCCCGCACATTCAACACGCTACGGTTGATCTCCTCGGCCACGGCGCTCTGCTGCTCGGCCGCTGCGGCGATCTGCTGGTTCATCGCCTGAATCGCCGATACGGTCTGGGTGATGCTTTCCAGTGAGCTGCCAGCACGGCGGGTCAGTTCGACGCTGCTGTCGGTCAGGCTGCGGCTGTTGTCCATGATGGTCGCCACTTGCTGGGTGCCGTTCTGCAGACCCACGATCAGTTCTTCGATCTCTTCAGTGGACTTCTGGGTGCGCTGGGCGAGGCTGCGCACTTCGTCGGCGACCACCGCAAAACCACGCCCGGCCTCACCGGCACGGGCTGCTTCGATCGCGGCGTTGAGCGCCAGCAGGTTGGTTTGCTGGGCCACGGACTTGATCACGTCGAGCACGCTGCCGATCTTGTCGCTCTCGCGCTTGAGTTCGCCCATGGCGTCGGTGGAGTGGCTGACTTCCGCCGCCAGACGCTCGATCTGGGCGATGGCTTCACCCACCACCTTGTCGCCTTCACGGGCCTGCTGGTCGGCGGCCACTGCAGCTTCCGAGGCTTCCTCGGCGTTGCGCGCAACTTCCTGCACGGTGGCGGTCATTTCGTGCATGGCAGTGGCGACCTGATCGGTCTCGACCTTCTGATTGTTGACCCCGGCGCTGGTCTGCTCGGTAACGGCGGACAGCTCTTCAGCGGCGCTCGCGATCTGGGTAACGCCGTCGCTGATCCCGCCGATCAATACGCGCAGGCCTTGGGTCATGCTCTGCATCGAACGCTGCAACTGGCCGAGTTCGTCTTGGCGCTGCGACACCAGATTGTGAGTCAGATCGCCGGCAGCCACTTGTTCGGCGACTTTCAGGGTCTGGTTCAGCGGAATGATGATCTGCCGGGTGATCGCCCACGCCGCAAGCAAACCGAACGACACCGCCAGCAGGGTGGCGATGATCAGCATGTTCTTGGCGTGAGCGGCATCGGTGTCGCGCACGACGGTCTGCGATTCGGTGAGTTTCTTGCTGACGTCGAGCAGGATATCGCCCTGAGCGGTCATGGTGAGCCCGGCCTTGGCGTTATTCACCTGGGAGTCACGGAACTGGCTGACGGCGGCGCGGTAGGCCTTGATCGAATCGGTGGCCTGTTGCAGGTTGGCGATGTGCTGTTCCGGCAGTTTCGACGGCAGGCTCTCGAGATTTTTCAGGGCGTTGTCGATGGCGTCCAGCGCCGGCTGTTCCGCATCTGCCTTGCCGCTGTAGGTGTAACCACGCACCTGATAGCGCGCCTGCTGCAGCAGCTTGCTCAGCTCGATCACGCTGTTGAATTGCGCGACGCTGTCGCCCTGCAGCATGGATTTCTCGACTTCGCTCACCTTGGCCACGGCATTGTCGGCGTTGGCGCCGAGCTTGCTGCGGGCGTCTTCGCGTTGCACGGTGGCTTGGGTCATTTGGCCAAAGGCGCGTTTGTACTCGGCGACGGCGGCCAGTTGCTGATCGACCATGGCCGCATCGGATGGCTGCTCGATCAGGCTGCGCGCGGTCTGCAGGCCACTTTCCAGTTTGGTCAGCAAGTCGTTGACCGCGCCCGGGCCCTGTTCGCCACGGCGTGCTTCATAGTCCAGGCGCGCCAGGCGCAGGTCCTTGGTCAGTTCGTTGAGGCTGGAGATAAAGCCGAGCTTGTCACCGCGGCTGATAATGCCGCTCATGCCGGTCCAGCCGGTGAAGGTGATCAACAGCGTCAGCAACAGCACCAGGCCGAAACCGATTCCCAACTTGCGTTTGACGCTGACGTTTCCAAGACTCTCGGCTAACCAACGGTACATGCGACGACTCCCCTCGGACCACTACTAATTGGACTTATGAAGAGGGTATCGGCCGGGTGATGGCAATCTGTAAGCCATTTATCCACAGGTTCCGCACGCTCCCTGTAGGAGCTGCCGCAGGCTGCGATCTTTTGATGTTGTTTTTTAGAAGCAAGATCAAAAGATCGCAGCCTTCGGCAGCTCCTACAGGGGAGGGGGGTCAGAACAGGCGGGCGAGGAGGGCGGTGACGGCGGTTTCGACGCGCAGGATGCGCTCGCCCAGCTGCACCGGTTGCAGGCCGGCTTTGCCCAGCAGATCGATCTCGTAGGGAATCCAGCCGCCTTCGGGGCCAATGGCCAGGGTCACCGGTTCGTTCAGGGCGCGCGGGCACGGCGGGTAGTTGCCGGGATGGCCGACCAGGCCGAGGGTGCCTTCAGTGATCGCTGGCAGACGGTCTTCGACAAACGGTTTGAAGCGCTTCTCGATGATGATCTCAGGCAGCACGCTATCGCGGGCCTGTTCGAGGCCAAGGATCAGATTCTCGCGAATCGCTTCCGGTTCCAGGAACGGCGTCTGCCAGAAGCTTTTCTCGACCCGGTAGCTATTGACCAGAATCACCTTCGACACGCCCATGGTCGCCACGGTCTGGAACACCCGGCGCAGCATCTTCGGGCGCGGCAGGGCCAGCACCAAGGTTAGCGGCAACTTGGCCGGTGGTGGCTGATCGAGGCTGACGCGCAGTTCCGCTTCATCGGCTTCAAGGCGCAGCAATTCGGCCGAACCCATCAGCCCGTTGATACGCCCGACCCGCAGGCTGTCACCGACTTGCGAGCGATGCACTTCCTGCATGTGGGTCAGGCGCCGATCACGCAGCACGACGCGGTCGGCCGCGATGAAGTCGGCCTCTTCGAGCAACAGCAGGTTCATGCCTGGGTCGCTGGCGGCTGGTCGTTGTGATCGTCGGCCGGGTTTTCGTCCGGACGTTCGCGCCTGCTGACCAGGCCTGCGAACAGAATGCCGATTTCAAACAGCATCCACATCGGCACCGCCAGCAGGGTCTGCGAGAAAATGTCCGGCGGGGTGAGGATCATGCCGACCACGAAGCAGCCGATGATCACGTACGGGCGAATCTTCTTCAGGTATTTGACGTCGACCACGCCGATCCACACCAGCAGCACCACGGCCACCGGAATCTCGAACGCCACACCGAAGGCGAAGAACAGCGTCATCACGAAGTCGAGGTAACTGGCGATGTCGGTCATCATTTCCACGCCGGCCGGGGTGGCGGCGGCGAAGAACTTGAAGATCAGCGGGAACACGAAGTAATAGGCGAACGCCATGCCGGTGTAGAACAGCAGGATGCTCGATACCAGCAGCGGCACGGCAACGCGCTTTTCATGCTTGTACAGGCCCGGTGCGATGAAGCCCCAGATCTGATGCAGGATCACCGGAATCGCGAGGAACAGCGAGACCATCATCGTCAGTTTGAGCGGCGTCAGGAACGGCGACGACACGTCAGTGGCGATCATCGTTGCGCCGACTGGCAGGTACTGGCGCAGCGGGGTCGAGACGAAGGTGTAGATCTGCTGGGTAAAGGCGAACAGCCCGGCAAAGATGATGAAGATCGCCGCCACACAACGCAGCAGGCGGGTGCGCAACTCGGTCAGGTGCGAGACCAGCGGCATGTGCTGGTCGTTTTCGGGGAGATCGCTCATGGGGCTCGCGGCGGCAGTGTTGGGTCGTGAGGCGCTGGTGTGATCGGCGCGGCGGTTTGAGCTACGTGTTCAACCGATTGTTCTGCAGCAGCAGGCGCAGGTGTTGTCGGTGCTATCACGGGCGCAGGCACAGGCACTGCAGGCGCATGAATCGTCTGCTCCCCCACAGGCTCGACCGGCGTCGGCTCCTGCTGAACCGGGGTGAAAATCTTCCGCGCTTCCTGCTCCAGCGACAGGATGTGCTCGTTGTGCAGCTGCCGACGGATCTCGTCGGCACCGATTTCACGTTCAACTTCCTGTTTGATCGCATTGAAGCTGCGCTTCAGGCGCCCGACCCACAGGCCGGCGGTGCGCGCAGCGCCCGGCAGACGCTCGGGACCCAGCACCAGCAGGGCAACGAGGCCGACCAGCAGCAGTTCAGAGAAGCTGATACCAAACATTAGTCAGTGCTCACACGTCTTTGCGGATCGGCTCTTCGACTTTCTGCGCCTGCACGTCGATGGTGTGCGGCGGGTTGGCCTGAGCGGTGGCTTGCGGCTGTACCGGTGGTACCGGTTGCGCAGGCGTTACGGTCGGATCGGCAGCAGGTTTCTCGTCGTCGTTCATGGCTTTGCGAAAGCCCTTGATCGACTCACCGACGTCGGTGCCGAGGTTTTTCAGTTTCTTGGTGCCGAACACCAGCACCACGACAACCAGAATGACGATCCAGTGTTTCCAGTCAAAAATGCCCATGTTGCTGTTCCTCTCTAAAAAGTGTTCAGGCGGACGGGCGCGAGGCTTTCTCGACGTGTCCGGACAGGCCAAAGCGGCGATCCAGTTCATCCAGCACGGCCTGCGGATGCTGCCCCAGTTGGGCGAGCATGACCATGCTGTGGAACCACAGGTCGGCGGTCTCGTAGATCACATCGCTGCAGTCACCGCTGATGGCGGCATCCTTGGCGGCAATAATGGTTTCGACCGACTCTTCGCCGACTTTCTCCAGAATCTTGTTCAGGCCCTTGTGATACAGACTGGCGACATACGAGCTGTCGGCTGCGGCGCCTTTGCGCTCCTCCAGCACCTGGGCCAGACGGGTCAGGGTGTCACTCATGTTTGTGTCCTGCGCAGTAGATAGCGTGCGGGTCTTTCAGCACCGGATCGACGGTCTTCCAGTCGCCGTTCTCGAAGACCCGGTAAAAGCAGCTTTGACGGCCGGTATGGCAAGCGATGTCGCCAATCTGTTCGACCATCAGGATGATCACGTCGGCGTCACAGTCCAGACGCATTTCATGCAGCGTCTGTACGTGGCCGGACTCTTCGCCCTTGCGCCACAGCTTGCCACGGGAACGTGACCAGTAGATGGCACGGTTTTCCGCTGCGGTCAGCGCCAGGGCTTCGCGGTTCATCCAGGCCATCATCAGCACGCGTCCGGTCTTGTGATCCTGGGCAATCGCCGGCACCAGGCCATCGGCGTCCCACTTGATCTCGTCCAGCCAGTTTTTCATCTTCAATTCCCGAAACGCAGCTACAAGCGTTGAGCTTCAAGCTGCAAGTAAAAGCAGATTGCGGTGTCACGGTAACGTCCGGCTTGCAGCTCGCAGCTTATAACTTGCAGCTTATTCCTGCTATCGGCGAACGACCAGATACAAACCGACTGCCACCATGATTCCGGCCGGCCAGTGCCCCAACTCCTGCAGCGGGCCGCCGATGGCGAGGATCGCCCCGCCGGCAAGATGCGCGCAACCGAGCAGGCGCAGGAACCAGTCGTCCTTGCGTCGGTGCCACGGTGGTGGCGGGTCGTAGGCGTGCGGTTGCGACATGCGTTCGAGCAAATCGCGGGCCATGTTGGCCAGATGCGGCAGTTGTTCGAACTGGCTCTGCACGTTGCCCAGCAAGGCTTTCGGGCTGACGCGCTCGCGCATCCAGCGCTCGAGGAAGGGCTGCGCGGTGTTCCACAGATCCAGATCCGGGTACAACTGACGGCCGAGGCCTTCGATGTTCAGCAGAGTCTTTTGCAGCAGCACAAGCTGCGGCTGGACTTCCATGTTGAAGCGCCGAGCGGTCTGGAACAGGCGCATCAGCACCTGGCCAAATGAAATATCTTTTAACGGTTTTTCGAAGATCGGTTCGCACACGGTGCGGATCGCCGCTTCGAATTCGTTGAGCTTGGTTTCCGCCGGCACCCAGCCCGAATCGATGTGCAACTGCGCCACGCGGCGATAGTCGCGCTTGAAGAAGGCGAACAGGTTGCGCGCCAGATAGTCCTGGTCTTCCGGGGTCAGGCTGCCGACGATGCCGCAGTCGATCGCGATGTACTGCGGACTCCACGGGTTGACGGTGCTGACGAAGATGTTGCCCGGGTGCATGTCGGCGTGGAAGAAACTGTCGCGGAACACTTGGGTGAAGAAGATCTCCACGCCGCGCTCGGCGAGCATTTTCATGTCGGTGCGCTGATCGGCGAGGGTCGCCAGATCCGTCACCTGAATCCCGTAGATGCGCTCCATCACCAGCACTTTCGGCCGGCACCAGTCCCAGTAGACTTGCGGCACGTAGAGCAGCGGCGAGCCTTCGAAATTGCGCCGCAACTGGCTGGCGTTGGCCGCCTCACGCAGCAGATCGAGCTCGTCGTAGATGGTCTTTTCGTAGTCCAGCACCACGTCCACCGGGTGCAGCAGGCGCGCATCGGCGGAAACTTTTTCGGCGGCGCGGGCGAGGATGAACAGCCACGCCAGGTCCTGGGCGATCACCGGTTTCAGGCCCGGACGGATCACCTTGACCACCACTTCTTCGCCGGTTTTCAGCTGTGCGGCATGCACTTGCGCCACCGAGGCCGAGGCCAGCGGCTCGACATCGAAGCGGCTGAACACTTCGCTGATCTTCTTGCCCAGTTGCTCTTCGATCAGCTTGACCGACAGCTGCGAATCGAATGGCGGCACGCGATCCTGCAGCAGCATCAGCTCATCGGCGATGTCTTCCGGCAGCAGATCGCGGCGGGTCGAGAGAATCTGCCCGAACTTGATAAAGATCGGCCCCAGATCCTGCAACGCCAGGCGCAGGCGCGCGCCACGGTTCAGCTCCAGCTTCTTGCGCGGCAGCCAGCGCCACGGCAACACATAGCGCAGCGCCAGAAGAAACCACGGCAGCGGCAGCTCGAACAGCAGGTCATCGAGGCGGTAGCGGATCACGACGCGCTGAATGCGCAACAGACGGCGGACGGCAAGCAGCTTCATGCGTTATCGCTTGGGTCGAGGGATCGGGAAAGGCGCTCGAAACGCGCCTCGAGACGTTCCAGATCAAGTTTGATCCGGTCCAGTTCGCTGAATCGCGCTTCGGCTTCGCGCTGCCCGACGAGGGTGCGCGATTCTTCGGCGAGGTATTCGGCGAGGTTCTGGTTGAGGCTGGCAAATCCTTGTTGATACCAGCGTGCGCGGCTGCGCAGGTGACCGCCAATCAGTTGCGTGGCGACCGGGCCGAGCCAGCGCGAGAGTTCGTACTCCCAGTCCAGCTCGAGGTCCTGCAGCACACCAGCCAGTTCCAGCAGCACGCCGCTGTCACCGTCGAGCTCGACTTCCGGGGCGTGCAGCACCGCGGTCTTGTCTTTGCTTACGGCCAGTTTCGCCAGGCTCGACGCGGGCGCGCGCAAGGTGCAATCCACCCCGGTTTCCCAGTGGGACGCCAGCATCAAACCTTCGTCGCTCGGCAGGATAAACAGTTGCAGTGCCGGGTTGCGGCAATCGACGGCAATCACCTTGCCGGTCAGATGCGCCAGCCGCGGCAGCGCCGTGCTGTCGAGCCGCAGCACCCGGTTCAGACCGAGTTCGACGCTGGCGAGCAGCCCGGTGAGCAGCATCAGGGTTTGATGCCGCGGTGCAGGGCGACGATGCCTGCGGTCATGTTGTGATAGGTCACGCGGTCGAAGCCGGCGTCGACCATCATCGACTTCAGGGTTTCCTGATTCGGGTGCATGCGGATCGATTCGGCCAGGTAGCGATAGCTTTCCGAGTCGTTGGTGATCAGCTTGCCCATCAGCGGCATGAAAGCGAACGAGTAGGCGTCGTAGGCCTTGGACATCAGCGCGTTGGTCGGCTTGGAGAACTCCAGCACCAGCAGGCGCCCGCCGGGCTTGAGCACACGCAGCATCGAGCGCAGGGCGTCTTCTTTGTGCGTCACGTTGCGCAGGCCGAAAGCGATGGTCACGCAATCGAAGTGGTTGTCCGGGAACGGCAGCTTTTCCGCGTCCGCCTGAACGAATTCGACGTTGCCCGATACACCCAGGTCCAGCAGGCGGTCGCGACCGACCTTGAGCATCGATTCGTTGATGTCGGCCAGTACCACTTGGCCGGTCGGGCCGACCAGATGCGAGAACTTTTTGGTCAGGTCACCGGTGCCGCCGGCGATATCCAGCACGCGGTTACCGCTGCGCACGCCCGACAGTTCGATCGCAAAGCGCTTCCACAGACGGTGCATGCCGCCCGACAGAAGGTCGTTCATCAGGTCGTACTTGGCGGCTACCGAGTGGAACACCTCAGCGACTTTTTCCGCTTTCTGGCTTTCCGGAACGTTTTTGAAGCCGAAGTGAGTGGTGGGTTCGGCATCGCTGCCTTTGCGCTGATCAGTCATATCGCTGTCACCAAAAGAGAATGCGCGACATTCTAATCCCCAAGCCATGCTTTGTCTTGGAATGGCTAAAGGTAAGATGGGCAACCTTCGGGACGATTTGCCGCAGACGCGGTCAAGATTTACCGACAAGCATTCATCGCTACATTCAAAAATCAGGAGTCCTGTCATGGCCAAAATCAGTGTTGAGCGTGCCCACAACCTGGGCAAGGAAGCCGCCCGCGAGAAGGCCGACAAGCTGGCGCAGAAACTCTCCGACCAATACGGTCTGGAGCCGCAGTGGTCCGGCGACACCCTGAACCTCAAGCGCTCGGGCGTGAAAGGCGCGGTACACGTGGCCGACGACTCGATCAGGGTCGATGTGGAACTGGGCCTGATGATGTCGGCCATGAGCGGCATGATCAAAGCCGAGATCGAGAAGGCGCTGGACAAAGCGTTGGTTTGACGCTTTTTTTGCTGAATCCCGAATCCCTGTGGGAGCGGGCTTGCCCGCGATGGCGGTGGGTCAGTTAACAGAGTTTCTGGATGTGCCGCCCTCATCGCGGGCAAGCCCGCTCCCACAGGTTTCGTGTTTGTCCTGACGTGCTTTTATGTCAGTTGTTAGGGTGCCGTTTCTAATTTTTCTCCCTACTTTGTGCCTGAGCCCGACACATCTGCGGGCAGTTCCTCAAACCTTCTGCGCGTGAGGTGCACCATGGCCAAAGTCATTTTGAAGAAAAAAATCGACGCTTCGAATTCTGCTCTGAGCGACGTCAAATCCTATGCCCGCAAGATCTGGCTGGCAGGCCTGGGGGCCTACGCCAAGGTTGGCCAGGAAGGTAGCGACTACTTTCAGGAGTTGATCAAGGCTGGTCAAACGGTTGAAAAGAAAGGCAAAAAGGTCGTCACCGCAAAACTCGAAGCGGCCAACGCCGAGATCGATGAAGCCAAGGGCGAAGTCAGCTCGTTCAAAGGTCGCGTCGAAGACCGGCTCGACAAGGTCGAGAAGGCGTTCGACTCCCGTGTGGCAAGCGCCTTGAATCGTATCGGCATTCCGTCTAAACATGACGTTGAGACACTCTCTGCTAAGCTCGATGAGCTGACGGCATTGCTCGAACGCGTCGCGCGTAAATCTTAAGGAGAACGGGATGGCTGGCAAAAAGAACACCGATAAAGAAGGCAGCTCGTGGATTGGGAAAGTCGAAGACTACTCCCGCAAAATCTGGCTGGCTGGTTTAGGCGTGTACTCGAAGATCGACACTGACGGCAGCAAGCTCTTCGAGTCACTGGTCAAAGACGGCGAGAAAGCCGAGAAGCTCACCAAGTCGGCCGTCGGCAAAAAAGTCGATGCCGCCAAGGACTCCGCTTCCTCAGCCAAGTCGCGCATCAGCGGCGTGAAAGATCGCGCACTGGGCAAGTGGGACGAGCTGGAAGGGGCTTTCGACAAGCGCCTGAACAGCGCGATTTCGCGCCTGGGTGTGCCAAGCCGCAATGAAGTCAAAGCGCTGCACAGCAAGGTTGAAACCCTGACCAAGCAGATCGAGAAACTCACCGGTCTGAAAACCCAACCGGTCGCGGCGAAAACCGCTGCCGCCAAGCCGGCCGCCAAAACTGCCGCGGCTAAACCTGCGGCGAAAACCGCAGCCAAGCCACTGGCCAAAGCTGCAGCCAAACCCGCAGCAAAAGCCGCGGCCAAGCCTACGGCGAAAACTGCAGCGGCAAAACCAGCGGCAAAAACCGCCGCCGCCAAGCCCGCCGCGAAAGCTGCAGCCAAACCGGCAGCCGCCAAAACTGCAGCGAAACCGGCCGCCAAACCAGCGGCGAAAACCGCTGCGGCCAAACCGGCTGCCAAGCCTGCGGCGAAAAAACCGGCAGTGAAAAAACCGGCCGCGCCGAAAGCCGCTGCACCAAAACCGGTGACCACGCCGGCCGCACTGGCAAGCACGTCGAACTCCGCCTCGGCCCCAACCCCGGCGCCTGCTCCGACTGCTGCATCGACGCCGTCGACGCCAACCAGTCAGTCCTGATTCTTCAGGGCAAAAGCCAACGCCCGGCCTGTGAAGGTCGGGCGTTTTTGTGTGTCTGATCCAGGAAGCCCCTCACCCCAGCCCTCTCCCAGAGGGAGAGGGGGCCGACCGAGGTGTCTGGCGTTATACATCGACCTGAAAGTTCGCGTCGATTATGGATTCGGTACAACACTTTCAGGTCGGCGTAATTACCAAGCATCTCGCGGTCAGTCCCCTCTCCCTCCGGGAGAGGGTTAGGGTGAGGGGGCTTTTGGGGTCAGTCGTGATCTTCGAGATATTGCAATGCCATCCGCTCGGTCGCCACCTTCACCGGCGGCAGCAAATGCGGCGCCACCAGCATCATGATCTGGTACACGACCAGCCTGACCTCACCCTCGCGATCAAGAATCCGCTGATAGTCCAGCGAAAACAGCAGGGTCATGGTGATCTGCTCCACCAGTTGCCCCAGCGCCTGGGTATCACTGACCAGTTGCCCTCCTGCTTTCAACCGCGCCAGCAACGACGCCAGCGTGCGCTTCAAGGCATTGAGCAGGTTGCGAATGCCCTTGGCCAGTTTCGGCAGGCGTCCGGCGAGGTTCGACAGGTCCTGGAACAGAAAGCGGTACTGCGCCAGGCGCTCGACGATCAGGTGCAGAAACAGCCAGTAATCCTCCGGCGCCAGCTCGACATCCGACGGCGGATCGAGCAGTGGTGCCAGTTCGTTCTGGAAGCGCTCGAACAGTCCAAGAATCAACGGCTCCTTGCCGTGGAAGTGGTAGTAGAGGTTGCCGGGGCTGATCCCCATTTCATTGGCAACTTCCATGGTGGAGACATTGGGCTCACCCTTTTCGTTGAACAGTTGCAGGGCACATTCGAGAATCCGGTCGCGGGTTTTCATCCAGTCTTCTTAGAAAAATTCGGTTAAGCGTCAGCGCACATGCACGTAGGTGCCGGGTGCTGCCTCCATCGGTGGATAGTTCGGGTTGCCGAGGGTCATCAAGGTCTCGCGCTGGGCGCCGGAGCGCTGTTGAATCCATTCCAGCCACTGCGGCCACCAACTGCCATCAACCCGTTTGGCGTCGTAGTACCAGGCGCGCGGATCGCTGCTCAGCTTGCCGTTCTCGACGTAAGTGGCTTTCGGGTTGCTCGGCGGGTTGAGGATGCTTTGCACATGGCCGCTGTTGGACAGCACGAAGCGCCGCTCACCGCCGAGCAACAGGGTCGAGCGGTACACCGCGTCCCACGGCGTGATGTGGTCGTTGATGCCGGCCACGCTGAAGCTGTCGACCGTGACTTTCTGCAGATCGATCGGCGTGCCGCAGACTTCCAGACCGCCGGGGTGGGTCAGCGGGTTGTGCTTGAAGAAGTCCAGCAGGTCGCCATGGAACGCGGCGGGCAGGCGGGTGTTGTCGTTGTTCCAGTAGAGGATGTCGAAGGCTGGCGGCTCTTTGCCCAACAGGTAATTGTTGACGAAGTAGCTCCAGATCAAATCGTTGGGGCGCATCCAGGCGAACACCTTGGCCATGTCGCGCCCGTCGAGCACACCTTTCTGATAGGAGCGGCGCTTGGCGGCTTCGATGGTCTGCTCGTCGGCAAACAGCGTGGTCGGGGTTTCGATCTCGCTGTCGAGCAGGCTGACCAGATAGGTCGCGCTGGAGACTCGCCGCAGCTGCCGTTTGGCTTGCAGATGGCCCTGCAGCGCGGCGATGGTCAGGCCGCCGGCGCAGGCACCCACCAGGTTGACGTCGCGAGCGCCAGTGATCGCCCGGCAGATGTTCATCGCCTCTTCCACGGCCTCGACATAGGTCGACAGGCCCCATTCGCGATGGCGCACATCCGGGTTGCGCCAACTGATCATGAAAGTCTGCAGGCCGTTCTTCAGGGCGTACTGGACGAAGCTGTTGTGCGGGCTGAGGTCGAAAATGTAGTACTTGTTGATTTGCGGCGGCACCACCAACAGTGGCTTGGCGTACTGCTTTTCGCTCATCGGCCGGTACTGGATCAGTTCCAGCATCTCGTTGCGAAACACCACGGCGCCGGTGGTGGTGGCGACGGTCTTGCCAACCTCGAAAGCCTGTTTGGTCACCTGGCGCGGCAGGCCGTCGTTGTGCAGCAGATCATCGAACAGATGGCTCAGGCCGCGCACCAGGCTGTGGCCACCGGAGTTGAACATCTCCTTGACCGCCAGCGGATTGAGCAGGGTGTTGGAGGGCGCCACGGCGTCGTTGAGCAGGCTGAAGGCAAAGTGCGCACGGGCGCGGTCGTCCTCGCTCATGCTGCCTTCGTCAATCCAGCTCTTGACCTGTTTCTGCCAGGCCAGATACGCCTGCAGGCTGCGCCGGTAAAACGGATTGAGGCTCCACGCCGGGTCGGCGAACCGCGCATCCTGCGGGTTGATCGGGTGCAGGGTTTCACCGAGCAGCACGCGCCCGAGCTGGCCGCCGAGTTTCAAGGCGTGCCGGGCACTGTGCAGCGGATTGCGCAGACCGTGGGCCGCGACGCTGCGCAACGTCGAGATCAAGTCGCGGCCACGCAGGCCGGTCATCGCACTTTGTGCATTGATGAACACGGCAGGACTGGGCACTGTGCCCGTCGCAGGTTTGTCGCGCATGACTCAACACTCCTTCGTCTTCAGGTCAAAAACAAACTCACCGAACCAGAACACCATAGTCGCTGTTATGGGTTGTTGCCTGCGCCGCGTCCTGCCACGCTTTTCGTCGAAAACCCTGCATAAAACCTGCCGCTGCGCTTCAGCCGCCCAACGGTGTCGGGTGCGGGTGCATTACGGCGCGCTGCCGTTCTTCCTCGAGGAACTTCATGATGATCGGCGCCACGGCTTCGGCGCGGGTGATCAGGAACAGATGACCATCATCGATGATGTGCAACTGGGCGTTGGGAATGCGCCAGGCGAGCATGCGCATGTTGATCAGCGGGATCAGCGGATCGTCGTCGCCGGCCAGTACCAGGGTCGGCTGATGGATCTTGTGCAGCCAGTGAATGCTGGTCCAGCCCAGGCCCGCGAACAGTTGCCAGTAGTAACCGAGCTTGCCCGCCGAACGCACCTTGGCCGCATGGCTGGCAGCCAGCGTCGGGTCGCGGCGGAACGAGCCGCCGTAGATCATCGGCGCGATGCGGATCACGTGCGAGGGCTGGATGTAGCGTCGCGGGCTGGCCATCATCCACAGCACTTTCGGCTTGCCCGGCACCATCACTGCGCCGGCCGCAGTCGCGGCCAGCACCAGTTTCTTGCAGCGTTCGGGATAGTCGTGGGCGAACTGCTGCGCCAGCGCACCACCCCAGGACACGCCGATGACGTTGACCTGACCGTAGTCGAGGTAATCGAGCATCCGCGCCGTCAGTTTGGCCAGCCCGGGGAAACGATACGGTCGGCTCGGCGTCGACGAACCGCCGACACCGGGCACGTCGAAGGCGATCACTTCCAGATCCGGGTCCAGCGCCGCGACAAACGGAAACACCAGCTCCAGGTTGGCGCCGATGCCGTTGAATATCAGCAAGGGCGTCAAATGAGGCTTGCCGGGGCGTACCGCGGTGCGCAGGGTCTGCCCATCCAGGTCGACGGTACGGAAAACGAACGGTTGCGGCATGCGTCAAGGCCCTGTGGGTCAATCTCAGTATCACCTCGTACACCTGTGGGAGCGGGCTTGCTCGCGAAGGCGTCGTGTCAGTCGCCATTGATGTTGGCTGATCGACCGCTTTCGCGAGCAAGCCCGCTTCCACAGGTGAGTGAGGTGCGTCAGTTATCGCTCGTGAACGTAAGTGCCCGGCGAAGCCTCGCCTGCCGGGAATGCCTTGTTGCCGAGTTTCGTTGGTGCTTTCTTCAATTCGCCCGAGCGCTCGGCCTGCCAGGCCTGCCAGTACAGCCACCAGGAATCAGTGTGCTTGGTCGAGTTCTCTTGCCATTCATCGGCATTGGCGGCCAGGCCTTCGCTGGTCATGTAGCGCGATTTCGGGTTGCCCGGCGGATTCAGAATGCTCTGGATATGCCCGCTGCTCGACAGCACGAACTCGACCTTGCCGCCAAACAGCTGGGCCGACTTGTAGCAGGACTTCCACGGGGTGATGTGGTCGTTGGTGCCGGCGAGCGAGAAGATGTCGGCGGTGACCTGCTTGAGGTCGATCGGCGTGCCGCACACTTCCAGTGCATTGGGGCGGGTCAGCGGGTTGTTTTTGAACATTTCGATCAGGTCGCCGTGGAACGCGGCCGGGAGTCTGGTGGTGTCGTTGTTCCAGAACAGGATATCGAACACCGGCGGCTCATTGCCGAGCAGGTAGTTGTTGACCCAGTAGTTCCAGATCAGGTCGTTCGGACGCATCCATGCAAAGACCTTGGCCATGTCCTTGCCTTCGAGCACGCCGGCCTGATACGAGTGACGCTTGGCGGTCTCCAGGGTCTGTTCGTCGACGAACAGGGCGACATCGCTGTCCAGGGTGGTATCGAGCACGCTGACCAGCAACGTCAGGGCGTTGACCTTGTTCTCGCCGATCGCGGCGTAGTGGCCGAGCAGGGCGGTGCAGGTGATGCCGCCGGAGCAGGCGCCCAGCATGTTCACGTCTTTGCTGCCGGTGATCGCGGTGACCACGTCGACCGCTTCCTTCAGCGCATCGATGTAGGTCGACAGGCCCCACTCGCGCTGGGCCTTGGTCGGGTTGCGCCAACTGATGATGAAGGTCTGCACGTTATTGCGCAGGCAGAAGCGCGCCAGGCTCTTGTCCGGGCTCAGATCGAAGACGTAGAACTTGTTGATCTGCGGCGGCACCACGAGCAGCGGCCGCTCGTGAACCTGCTCGGTGATCGGCTTGTACTGGATCAACTCCAGCACGTCGTTGCGAAACACCACCGCGCCTTCGGTGATACCAAGGCTCTTGCCGACCTCGAACGCGCCCATGTTGACCTGGCTCGGCATGCCGCCGTTGTGCACCAGATCCTTGGCCAGATGCGAGAGGCCATCGAGCAGGCTTTTGCCGCCGGTCTCGAAGAAGCGTTTGACTGCCGCAGGGTTGGCCGCCGTGTTGGTCGGGGCCATGGCTTCGGTCATCAGGTTGATCACGAAGTGCCCGCGGGCGATGTCTTTGGGCGACAGGCTGCTGTCGTCGATCCAGGCATGGAGCTCCTTGCGCCAGGCCAGGTAAGTTTGCAGATAACGTTTGTAGAGCGGGTTCTGACTCCAGGCCGGATCGGCGAAGCGACGGTCATCGCTGGCCGGTTGCAGTTCGGATTTGCCGAACAGCACGTTCTTCAGCTCGAGACCGAAATGGGTCACGTGCTTGACGCTATGGATCGGTTGTCTGATGGCCTGGGTCAGCACCATTCGAGCAGAGGCCAGCAGATCCTTTCCGCGCAGCCCAACGACGGGATTAAGCCCCAGGGTGTTTTCCGAGGCTTGATACTTCAGGTCATCGTTATTCTTGTTACTCATCTACGACGCTCCATTGTCCTGAGACGAGTACCCGGTTTGGTGCTGTGCAGTTCCACAGCCAGATGCCAGGTACTACTGCTCGGGTGACCGTTAATTCTGCATAGCTGCTTTACAGTCGTAGAGCATTGCAGGGAACTTGCCAGCTCCATTGGTTACCCGAGTTTAATTTTTTTCGCAAGCAGGCCGATCCTCGGCCACACAGCGGAGCATTCAAACAGATGAATTTAGAAAATGCCCTCTAAAGAGCAAGAGTCTCGGACTAGAGCATCAGCTTGACGATCGACTGGTCCGGATCGCGGGTTTTCCCGGCGGCTTTGAGCTCGGCGAGATAATCGGCCCAGAGTGCGTCATGGCGTCGCCCCAGCTCGTACAGGTAATCCCAGGTGAACAGGCCGCTGTCGTGACCGTCGTCGAAGGTCAGTTTCAGTGCGTAGTGACCGGCCGGTTCCAGACCGCTGAGGCCGACATGCAGCTTGCCGAATTGCAGGATCGGTTTGCCGTGGCCCTGGACCTCGGCGGAGGGGGAATGCACGCGCAGGAATTCTGCGGGCAGGGTGTACTCCTCGCCGGACGCGTATGTGAGCGTCAGGGTTTTCGAGGCTTTGTGCAGTTTGATGTCGGTAGGAATCATAAAAACAGCCTTGAGCTGCAAGCAACAAGCTGCAAGCTTAACTCAGCTTGCAGCTTGCAGCTTGCAGCTTGCAGCTTGCAGCTTGCAGCTTGCAGCTTGCAGCTCTACAGAATGTAGCGGGACAGGTCTTCGTTCTGCGCCAATTCGCCCAGGTGGCTGTTGACGTACTCGGCGTCGATCAGGATCGGCTTGTCATCGTGTGCGCTGGCGAGGTCGCCGGCACTGAACGATACCTCTTCCAGCAGACGCTCGAGCAGCGTGTGCAGGCGACGGGCACCGATGTTTTCGGTCTTCTCGTTGACCTGCCAGGCGATCTCCGCCAGACGCTTGATGCCTTCCGGCTGGAACTGGATGTTCAGGCCTTCGGTTTTCAGCAGTGCGCAGTATTGCTCGGTGAGCGAGGCGTGCGGTTCGCTGAGAATGCGTTCGAAGTCTTCCGGGCTCAGCGCCTTGAGTTCGACGCGGATCGGCAGACGACCCTGCAGCTCTGGCACCAGATCGCTCGGCTTGCTCAGGTGGAACGCACCGGAGGCGATGAACAGGATGTGGTCGGTCTTGACCATGCCCAGTTTGGTGTTGACGGTGCAGCCTTCGATCAGTGGCAGCAGGTCGCGCTGTACGCCTTCACGGGACACGTCGGCACCGCCGACATTGCCGCGCTTGGCGACTTTGTCGATCTCGTCGATGAACACGATGCCGTGCTGCTCGACCGCTTCCAGTGCCTTGGCTTTCAGCTCTTCTTCGTTGACCAGACGCCCGGCCTCTTCATCGCGCACCAGCTTCAGCGCTTCCTTGACCTTGAGCTTGCGTGCCTTTTTCTTGCCCTTGCCCATGTTGGCGAACAGGTTCTGCAACTGGCTGGTCATCTCTTCCATGCCCGGCGGCGTGGCGATTTCGATGCCGGCCACTTCAGCCACTTCGATCTCGATTTCCTTGTCGTCCAGCTGGCCTTCGCGCAAGCGCTTGCGGAACAGCTGACGGGTGTTGGAATCGCTGCTTGGCGCTTCTTCGTTGCTGAAGCCCATGCGTGCCGGTGGCAGCAGGGCGTCGAGGATGCGGTCCTCGGCGGCGTCTTCGGCGCGGTGACGCACGCGGGTCATTTCCTGCTCGCGGAGCATCTTGATCGCGGCGTCGGCCAGATCACGGATGATCGATTCGACGTCGCGGCCAACGTAGCCGACTTCGGTGAACTTGGTCGCTTCGACCTTGATGAACGGCGCGTTGGCCAGTTTCGCCAGACGCCGGGCGATCTCGGTTTTACCGACACCGGTCGGGCCGATCATCAGGATGTTCTTCGGGGTCACTTCAACGCGCAGCTCTTCAGGCAGCTGCATGCGGCGCCAGCGGTTGCGCAGGGCAATCGCGACGGCGCGCTTGGCATCGTCCTGGCCGATGATATGGCGATTGAGTTCGTGGACGATTTCGCGGGGAGTCATGGACATAATAATTGGCGGTCCTCAAGCAGAAACAAGCCGTGGCACACAGGCCGCGTCAGGCTTATTCAGCGAGATCCTGCTCCTCAATGGTCTGGGTGTGGTTGGTGAATACACAGATGTCGCCGGCGATGCCGAGGGCGGTTTCGACGATCTCACGGGCCGACAGGTCGGTCTTTTTCAACAGCGCGCTGGCCGCCGCTTGGGCGAAGGCGCCGCCGGAACCCATGGCGATCAGGCCGTCTTCGGGTTCGACCACGTCACCGTTGCCGGTGATGATCAGCGAGGCGTCCTTGTTGGCGACCGCGAGCATGGCTTCGAGGCGGCTCAGGGAGCGGTCGGTACGCCATTCTTTGGCGAGTTCGACGGCGGCGCGGATCAGGTGGCCCTGGTGTTTCTCGAGCTGGCCTTCGAAACGTTCGAACAGGGTGAAGGCGTCGGCGGTGGCACCGGCGAAACCGGCGATGACCTGGCCGTGGTACAGGCGGCGAACTTTCTTCGCGTTGCCTTTCATCACGGTGTTGCCGAGAGAAACCTGGCCGTCGCCGCCCATGACGACTTTGCCGTGGCGGCGGACTGAAACGATGGTGGTCAAGGGAAGAGTCTCCACGCAGCGGGGCGAAAGTGCCTTATGCCCATTCATATGGGGGTGCTGGAGAGGATTTCAACCGGGAAGGGTAATGGGAGACGAATGGTGTGTGACGACTGTGGCGAGGGGATTATCCCCGATGGGACGCGAAGCGGCCCTTGAACCTGCAATTGCAATCGGTCTGACACACCGCGAATGCCGGATTTACGACTGCTGCGCAGCCGGTCGGGGATAAATCCCCTCACCACAGGGATTGTGGGCAACCTCCGGGAGAGGTGCCCACGATGGATAATCAGCGGCTCTGGCGTTGTTGTAACAACAGGTTGCTGAAGCCGGCGCCGGCCAGTTGTTTCTGTGCCGTGGTCAGTTGTTCGCGGTTGCTGAACGGGCCGACCAGGACGCGGTACCAGGTTTCGTCCTTCACCGTGCCCGACTCGACCGAAACGGCCTGGCCCAGCAGGATGATCTGCGCTCGAACCTTGTCGGCATCGGTTTCCTTGCGGAACGAGCCGGCCTGTAGGAAGAACTTGGTCACGGGCGCGGCTTTGCTCACCGGTGGCGCTGGCGGCGGGGTGATCCCGGCCAATGCTGCCTGCGCACGCGCGGTGTCGATCTTCGCCGCTTCTGCCGGGGTTACCGGCGTCGTCGGGATGTTCGGCACTTGCGGCGTCGGCAGGGTTTTCTCCGGCACGGCGTCCGGCGGCACGATCACTTCCGACTCCGGCAGCAGGGTGTAGAAGTCGTACTTCGGCTTCACTGGTTGCGTCGGGCTCGGCGGGGTCTTGTTGGCCTCGGCGATCTTCGACGCTTTCTGCTGTTGTGCCTGCTCGACTTTCTCGCGCTTGACCGTGTCGCTGCCCTTGCCCGGCTCCAGTTTCATCAGGAACACGATGAACGCGCCGACCGTCAGGCCGATGGCCATCCACAGCCAGCCCGGGATCGGTTGCTTTGCAGGAGCTTGGTAACGGCTGGCGCCACGCTTGGGTGCAGGTTTTTTCTTGGCAGCCAACTTACATGCGCTCCAGAGTTTCCAGGCCCAACAGTTCCAGGCCTTGCTTGAGAGTACGGCCGGTCAGCGCGGCCAGACGCAGACGGCTCTGCATCTGGACCGGCGTTTCGGCGGCGAGGATCGGGCAGTTCTCGTAGAAGCTGGAGAACAGACCGGCAACGTCGTACAGATAGGTGCAGAGGATGTGCGGGGTGCCTTTTTCCGCAACGTTGTTCAGCACTTCGCCGAACTGCGCCAGCTTGGCTGCCAGCTCCTGCTCGTGTGCGGCTTCGAGGACGATCTGGCCGTCGACTTCGCTGAAATCCTTGCCCAGTTTGCGGAAAACGCCAGCCACACGGGTGTAGGCATACAGCAGGTAGGGCGCGGTGTTGCCTTCGAAGTTGAGCATCAGGTCGAAGTTGAAGCTGTAGTCGCTGGTGCGGTGCTTGGACAGGTCGGCGTATTTCACCGCACCGATGCCAACCACTTTGGCGATCTTGCGCAGTTCGTCTTCGGCCAGCTCCGGGTTCTTTTCCTTGACCAAGTTGTAGGCACGTTCCTGCGCTTCGGTGAGCAGGTCGATCAGTTTCACGGTGCCGCCGTCACGGGTCTTGAACGGACGGCCATCAGCGCCGTTCATGGTGCCGAAGCCCATGTGCTCCATCTCCATCGGATGGGTCACGAAACCGGCCTTGCGTGCCACGGCGAACACTTGCTGGAAGTGCAGGGCCTGACGCTGGTCGACGAAATACAGCGCGCGGTCAGCCTTGAGCTTGCCGCTGCGGTAGCGCACGGCGGCCAGGTCAGTGGTGGCATACAGGTAACCGCCGTCAGCCTTGACGATGATCACCGGCAGCGGCTCGCCGTCGGCATTCTTGAACTCGTCGAGGAACACGCACTGGGCGCCGTTGCTTTCCACCAGCATGCCGGCGGCTTTGAGGTCGTTGACCACGTTGATCAGGTCGTCGTTGTAGGCGCTTTCGCCCATCACGTCGGCCATGGTCAGTTTGACGTTGAGCAGTTCGTAGATCTTCTGGCAGTGCGACAGCGAGATGTCCTTGAACCGGGTCCACAACGCCAGGCACTCGGCGTCGCCGGCCTGCAGCTTGACCACCAGACCACGGGCACGGTCGGCGAACTCCGGGGATTCGTCGAAACGCTGCTTGGCAGCGCGGTAGAAGTTTTCCAGATCGGACAGCTCGTCGCTGGTGATCGGGTTTTCCTGCAGATAGGCCATCAACATGCCGAACTGGGTCCCCCAGTCGCCGACGTGGTTCTGACGGATCACTTCGTCACCGAGGAACTCGAGAACGCGCGCCACGCCGTCGCCGATGATGGTCGAGCGCAAGTGGCCGACGTGCATCTCCTTGGCCAGGTTCGGCGCCGACAGGTCGACCACGGTACGCTGCGCCGGGCCGGCCTTGCGCACGCCAACGTGAGCGTCGGCCAGGGCGGCGTCGAGGCGCGAGGCCAGGGCCTGGGTGTTCTGGAAGAAATTGATGAAGCCCGGGCCGGCGATTTCCGCCTTGCTGACGTTTTCGTCGGCCGGCAGCGCGGCGATGATTTTCTCCGCCAGATCGCGCGGCTTCATGCCCGCAGGCTTGGCCAGCATCATGGCGATGTTGCTGGCGAAGTCGCCGTGAGTCTTGTCACGGGCGTTCTCCACCTGAATCGCCGGCGACAGGCCTTCAGGCAACACACCTTCGTTGACGAGTTGGGTGAGGGCTTGTTGGATCAGCTGGCGAATGGTGTCTTTCATGGTCTTCTCTTTCGACCGCAAGCGCGGCGGCGCATCGATGCGCGGGTGGAAAAACTGGGCATTATCCGTTGCGAAGACGGGCTTGCCAACCTTAGCAGGCAGGATGTGGATATGTGGTGACATTAGAAGCAAAAGATCGCAGCCTGCGGCAGCTCCTACACAGGGTTTAGCGTTTTTCTGCAGGAGCTGCCGCAGGCCGCGATCTTTTGCTCTTCAATACAAATCGACCGGATCAACATCCAGCGACCAGCGCACCGCGCGCCCGCTCGGCATCTGCTCCAGCTCCAGCAACCAGCTGGCGAGCAACCGATGCAGCGGTGCCCGCGCCGTCGCCTGCACCAACAGCTGCGCTCGATAGCGCCCGGCACGCCGCTCCATCGGCGCCGGCACCGGCCCGAGCAGCTCAATACCACCCAGACGGTGTTCGGCGAGCAAACGCTCGGCGGCGCTGCAGGCTTCATCGAGAAAGCCCTCTGCCTGGCCCGGCTTGTGCGCTTCGGCGCGCAACAGCGCCAGATGCGAAAACGGCGGCAGCCCGGCGGCGCGGCGCTCACTCAAGGCCTGCTCGGCAAAGGCGAAGTAACCCTGCTCGGTCAACTGCACCAATAACGGATGGTCAGCGAGGTGCGTCTGGATGATCACCTTGCCCGGCTCTTCAGCCCGCCCGGCGCGCCCGGCCACCTGCACAATCAATTGCGCCATGCGCTCGCTGGCGCGGAAGTCGCCGGAGAACAGTCCGCCGTCGGCGTCCAGAATCGATACCAGCGTAACCCTTGGGAAGTGATGCCCCTTGGCCAACATCTGAGTGCCGACCAGAATGCACGGCTGACCTTTCTGGATTGTCGCGAACAACTGATTCATCGCGTCCTTGCGCGAAGTGCTGTCGCGGTCGACGCGCAGCACCGGGTAGTCCGGGAACAGAATCGCCAGCCGCTCCTCGGCGCGTTCGGTGCCGGCGCCCACGGGACGCAAGTCGACCTTGTTGCACTTGGGGCACTGGCGCGGCGTGCGCTCGACGTTGCCGCAGTGGTGGCAGCGCAGTTCGCCATAGCGCTGGTGCACGGTCATCCGCGCATCGCAGCGCGAACACTCGGACATCCAGCCGCAATCGTGGCACAGCAGCGTCGGCGCAAAGCCGCGGCGGTTGAGGAACACCAGCACCTGCTGGCCGGCGGCGAGGGTCTGGCCGATGGCTTGTTGCATCGGCCCGGAAATCCCGCTGTCCAGCGGACGGCTTTTCACATCCAGACGCAGGAAACGCGGTTGTTTGGCGCCACCGGCCCGCTCGTTGAGGCGCAGCAAACCATAGCGCCCGGTGTAGGCGTTGTGCAGGCTTTCCAGCGACGGTGTGGCGGAGCCGAGCACGATCGGAATGTTTTCCTGGCGGGCGCGCACCAGCGCCAGATCCCGAGCGTGGTAGCGCAGGCCTTCCTGCTGTTTATAAGAGCCGTCGTGTTCTTCGTCGATGATGATCAGCCCCGGGTTTTTCATCGGGGTGAACAGCGCCGAGCGGGTGCCGATAATAATGTCGGCCTCGCCGTCCCGGGCGGCGAGCCAGGCATCGAGCCGCTCGCGGTCGTTGACCGCCGAATGCAGCAGGGCGATGCGTGCGTTGAAGCGCTGCTCGAAACGCGCCAGGGTCTGCGGCCCGAGGTTGATTTCCGGGATCAGCACCAGCGCCTGCTTGCCGGCTTCGAGGGTCTCGCGGATCAGTTGCAGATAGACTTCGGTCTTGCCGCTGCCAGTGACGCCCGCCAGCAAAAACGCGTGATAACTGTCGAACCCGGCGCGGATCGCCTCGTAAGCGGCGCGTTGTTCACTGTTCAGCGGCAGTTCCGGCTGCGCCAGCCAGTGTTCGTGCCGTACGCCCGGGGCGTGCCGGCGGATGTCCACCTGCACCAGACCCTTGGCCAGCAGCAGATCGAGGCTGTCTTTGCTCAGCATCAGCTTGCTCAACAACTGATGGGCGACGCCGTGCGGATGCTGCGCCAAGGTCGCCAGTGCTTCGCGCTGGCGTGGCGCGCGGGCGATGCGCGGATCATCGAGGCTGGCGTCGGGCGTAATCGACCAGAAGCGCTCCTGGCGAGCCTCGGCCGGTTCGCCCTGACGCAGCAGCACCGGCAACGCCCAGCTCAAGGTGTCGCCAAGGCTGTGCTGGTAATACTGCGATGTCCACAGGCACAGCTTGAACAGGGCTGGCGGCAGCGGCGGTTCGGTATCGAGCAGGGCCAGCGCCGGTTTGAGTTTTTCCAACGGCACGTCGCTGGTGTCGGTGACTTCGACCAGAATCCCGATCATCTCGCGCCGACCGAACGGCACCCGCAGGCGCATGCCCGGCTGCAACCGGTCACGCGACACCCCGGCCGGCGCTCGATAATCGAACAGGCGGCGCAGGGGCGAAGGCAGGGCGAGGCGCAGAATGGCGTCGGGCACGCGGGGAGATCTCTATAAACGCAAGGAAGGGGCAAGCGCAGATCAATTGTGGGAGCGGGCTTGCTCGCGAATGCGGTGTGTCAGGCACTGAGTCATTAACTGGCACGACGCATTCGCGAGCAAGCCCGCTCCCACAATGGAATGCGTTAAAGGCCGGGAGCCTAGCAGACGGTCGGTCTCAGGGACAGCTTGCGCGATTGACATTGTCTGGTAGAATCCGCGGCCTAATTACGTGCGGTATTCAACAATAGTGTTGGATGGCGGCACGCTAGCCTGAGGAATGCACCATGAAAGCCGATATCCACCCGAATTACCCAGAAATCGCTGTTACCTGCTCCTGCGGTAACAAGTTCGAAACTCGTTCGACCTTCGGCAAAGCCCTGGCGATCGACGTTTGCAACGAATGCCACCCGTTCTACACCGGTAAGCAGAAGACTCTGGACACCGGCGGCCGTGTGCAGAAGTTCGCAGACCGTTTCGCTACTTTCGGCGTCGGCAAAAAAGCCTGAGGCTGATCATTTTGGAAAGTCGTTTCGACTTCTCCAGACTGATGAAAAAGGCGTCCCTTGTGGGCGCCTTTTTTGTGTCTGCGATTTGGCTGTCCGCGGCCCAGGCCTTTTGCCCGGCGCCCGCCGGCCTGAGCAGTGTCAGCGTGCAGCGCGTGGTCGACGGCGATACGTTGCGCCTGAGCGATGGGCGCAGTGTGCGCATGATCGGCCTCAACACACCGGAACTGGGCAGGCAGGGGCGCGGCGACCAGCCCTTCGCCGTGGCCGCGCGCAAACGCCTCGAAGCCTTGGTGGCGGACAGCGGCGGTCGGGTCGGTTTGCTGCCGGGCAAGCAGGCCAAGGACCATTACGGCCGCACCCTAGCGCACGTCTACAGTGCCGGCGGCGCCAATCTTGAAGCGCAAATGCTCGCCGACGGCCTCGGATTTCAGGTCGCGGTGGCGCCGAACGTCGATCTGGTCGCTTGCCAACAGGCAGCCGAGCGCAGTGCGCGGCAGACCGGTCGCGGCCTCTGGCGCCAGTCGCCTGTACTGAAAGCGCAGCAGATTGAGGATTCCGGTTTCGCCGTGATCAGCGGGCGTGTGAGCAAGGTTCAGCGCAATCGTGGCGGAATCTGGATCGAGTTGCAGGGTTCGGTTGTATTGCGCGTTGCGCCCAATCTTGTCGGACAATTCGACGCGTCCCGCTGGCAGGCGCTGAAAGGCACGCAGATCGAGGCGCGCGGGTGGATCGTTGATCGATCACGGCGCGGCGGCCTGAAATCGGGGCAACCGCGCTGGCTGTTGCCACTGACCGATCCATCGATGCTGCAAAGCGCTCGCTGAAAAAAGTTGTAGACATTTTTTCTGTCGATTGTGAACAGTCCAACCCTTGTGCGCCGTGGCTCTTGGCCCAAAGTCGTAGGACAGGGCGCTTGACAGGGGTGACTGCTCAGTCTTGTGGGGACTATGCGAGGCGCGTATCCTCGCTGACCAGTCTGTCCAACAGTAAAAAAGCGGAATGCCAAAATGTCTGATCTGAAAACTGCCGCTCTCGAATATCATGCCAATCCTCGTCCGGGGAAGCTGAGTGTCGAGCTCACCAAGGCCACTGCTACTGCCCGCGACCTGTCGCTGGCCTACAGCCCCGGCGTAGCTGAACCAGTACGTGAGATCGCCCGCGATCCTGAACTGGCCTACAAGTACACCGGCAAGGGCAACCTGGTTGCAGTCATTTCCGATGGCACCGCGATTCTCGGCCTGGGTAACCTCGGCCCATTGGCTTCCAAGCCAGTGATGGAAGGTAAAGGCGTACTGTTCAAGCGCTTCGCCGGTATCGACGTATTCGACATCGAAGTCGATTCCGAAAGCCCGCAAGCCTTCATTGACACCGTAAAGCGCATCTCCATCACCTTCGGTGGCATCAACCTGGAAGACATCAAGGCACCTGAGTGCTTCGAGATCGAACGTGCTCTGATCGAGCAGTGCGACATTCCGGTGTTCCACGATGACCAGCACGGTACCGCGATCGTGACCGCGGCCGGTATGATCAACGCCCTGGAAATCGCCGGCAAAACCCTGCCGGAAGCCAGGATCGTCTGCCTCGGCGCCGGCGCAGCAGCCATCTCCTGCATGAAGTTGCTGGTGAGCATGGGTGCCAAGGTCGAGAACATCTTCATGGTTGACCGTACCGGTGTGATCCACTCCGGCCGTGACGATCTGAACCAGTACAAAGCTGTCTTCGCTCACGCGACCGACAAGCGCACCCTGGACGACGCCATCAATGGTGCAGACGTGTTCGTCGGCCTGTCCGGCCCGAACCTGCTGACCGCCGAGCAACTGAAGCTGATGGCCGCCAACCCGATCGTGTTCGCGTGCTCCAACCCGGATCCGGAAATCTCCCCGGAACTGGCTCACGCCACCCGTAGTGACGTGATCATGGCCACCGGCCGTTCGGACTACCCGAACCAGGTCAACAACGTCCTGGGCTTCCCGTTCATCTTCCGTGGTGCTCTGGACGTTCGCGCCAAGCGCATCAACGAAGAAATGAAAATCGCTGCCGCCAATGCCCTGCGTGAACTGGCCAAACTGCCAGTGCCACAGGACGTGTGCGACGCCTACGGTGGCGCGCCGCTGGAATTCGGTCGTGAGTACATCATTCCGAAGCCAATGGACAAGCGCCTGATCACCCTGATCTCCGACGCCGTGGCCAAAGCCGCGATCGAGACTGGTGTGGCGACCCTGCCGTATCCGAAGAACTACCCGCTGAAAAGCGTGGATGAAGTGTTCAACGGCTAAGTCGTTGTAGCGCTTCAACCGAAAGCCCCGGCTCGTGAGAGTCGGGGTTTTTTATTAGGTAGATCAAAAGATCGTCCGAACGCGGCCCGAGCCTTCGGCAGCTCCTACAGGTTCAGTGTTCGTTCGTGAATACTGTAGGAGCTGCCGAAGGCTGCGATCTTTTGATCTTCGCTCCAGGCAATAAAAAGCCCCGCACTTCAATCGAAGGCGGGGCTTTTCAATGTTGCTGGATCAGAACAAATCGATCGGCGCCTGCTCATCCGCCGGCAGCGGGCTGCCCGGTACGACGCCGTTACCCAGCTCGTTCACCGATGGCGGGGTATCTTCGGACTTGAACAGTTCGAAGTAGGCCCCAGGCGTGCTAGGCGTCGCTGCCCGGCCGCTGACCGGATCCACCCGCAGGCTGAGGATGCCTTCCGGCTCAGGCTGCACATGCGGCGGCTTGTCCTTCAGTGCCGCCGACATGTAGTTCATCCATATTGGCAGCGCCACGGTGCCACCGAACTCGCGGCGACCGAGGCTTTCCGGCTGGTCGAAACCGGTCCATACGGTGGTCACGTAATCGCCGTTGTAGCCGGAGAACCACGCATCTTTCGATTCGTTGGTGGTACCGGTTTTGCCTGCGATGTCGCTGCGGCCCATGGCCAGTGCGCGGCGGCCGGTGCCGAGCTTGATCACGTCCTGCAACATGCTGTTGAGGATGTAAGTGGTGCGGCCGTCGACAATCCGCTCGGCCACGGCCGGCGTCTGTGGCGCGGCGGTAGCGCCCGGGGCTTCACCCGGAACCGGCGCGGCGTTGACGGTGATCGGCTGAGTGGCTGGTGCAGCCAGGCCGTCGGTGGCCGACACGCCTTGTGGCACGGTCGGCGGGTTGGCGACGAACAGCGTGTCGCCATTACGGCTTTCGATCTTGTCGATGATATACGGGGTGATCTTGAAGCCGCCGTTGGCGAAGGTGCTCCAGCCAGTGGCGATTTCCATCGGCGTCAGGGTTGCGGTGCCCAGCGCCAGCGACAGGTTCGGCGGCAGATCCTGCTTGTTGAAGCCGAAGCGGGTGATGTAGTCGATGGTCTTGCCTACACCCATCGCCTGCAGCAGACGGATCGACACCAGGTTACGCGACTTGTACAGCGCCTCGCGCAGACGGATCGGGCCGAGGAAGGTGTTGGTATCGTTCTTCGGCCGCCAGACCTTGTCCAGGTATTCGTCGACGAACACGATCGGCGCGTCGTTGACCAGGGTCGCTGCGGTGTAACCGCTGTCCAGCGCGGCGCTGTAGACGAACGGCTTGAAGCTCGAGCCCGGCTGACGCTTGGCCTGCAGCGCACGGTTGTAGTTGCTCTGCTCGAAAGCGAAACCACCGACCAGCGAGCGAATCGCACCGTTCTGCGGATCCAGCGACACCAGCGCGCCTTGCGCCTGCGGAATCTGGCTGAACTTCAGCGAGTTGTTCGGCTGACGCTGCACGCGAATCAGATCGCCGACCTGCGCCACATCCGACGGCTGGCGCGGCGCGGCACCCATGCTGTTGGTATTGAGGAACGGTCGCGCCCATTTCATGGTGTCCCAGGCGACGTGTTCTTCGCCGGTACGGGTCAGCACCTGCAAGCCGTTCTTGTCGACCTGCGTGACGATGGCCGGCTCCAGGCTGCTGATGGTGCGCTGCTTGGTCAGCTCGGTGGCCCATGCTTCGTGGGTCTTGCCCGGCAGACGCGACTCGGGGCCACGGTAACCATGGCGCTGGTCGTAGGTCATCAAGCCTTCGTGCAGGGCGGTGTTGGCCATTTCCTGCAGGTTGCTCGGTACCGTGGTGGTGACGCGGAAACCTTCGGTATAGGCGTCGCTGCCGTAGCGGCCGACCATTTCGGCGCGGGCCATTTCAGCAATGTACGGCGCGTTCACTTCCGGGGTCGGTACGTGATAGCTGGCGTTCAGCGGCTCGTTGATCGCGGCGGTGTAGTCGGCCTCGGAAATCTTCCCGAGCTTGTACATGCGCCCGAGGATCCAGTCGCGACGCTCTTTGCTGCGCGCCGGGTTGGCCAGCGGGTTGAAGCGTGACGGGGCTTTCGGCAGGCCGGCGATCATCGCCATCTGCGCCAGGCTGATGTCGCGGATCGACTTGCCGTAATACACCTGCGCAGCGGCCTCGATGCCGTAGGCGCGGTTGCCCAGGTAGATCTTGTTCACGTACAGCTCGAGGATCTCGTCCTTGGTCAGCTGCCGTTCGATCTGCAGGGCGAGGAGAATTTCCGTGGTTTTGCGCGAGAAGCTGCGTTCGCTGGTCAGGAAGAAGTTCTTGGCCACCTGCATGGTGATGGTGCTGCCGCCGGACTGGATGTGGCCGCTTTTCACCAGTTGGGTCGCCGCACGCATCAGGCTGCTTGGATCGACGCCATAGTGGTTGGCGAAATTGTCGTCTTCAGCACTTAGTAACGCATTAATGAAATTGGGCGGAATGTCGGCGAAACGGATCGGAGTCCGGCGCATTTCGCCAAATTCTGCGATCAACTTGTTGTCGCTGCTGTAGACGCGCAGGGGAATCTGCAACTGAATGCTTCGCAGCGCCTCCACAGACGGCAAACCCGGACTAAGGTAAAGAAACGCGCCGCTGAGACCTAAAAGCAGTCCGCAGAAAACGGCGACGATGGACCAACCGAAAAATTTCAGCAGACGAATCAAGGCTTTTGAACATCCAGGCAAAGAATGAATGTGGCGACAGGGTTCCGGGAACACACAGAACGACCTGGGCCGGCAGTAAAAAGCGGAAAAAAACGCTGCGCATTATAAGCACTTTTCTGCTGGGGGCGTCATTTGCGCTTCTGTCAAGACGGGGTGAAGGAACGCAATGCGTATTACAGAGTCCGTAACTCACGGAAAGTCATAGGGAATTGGTAGTGCTGGGACTCTTCAATAAAAAGACCAATACGTTACTGGGGATCGACATCAGCTCCACCTCGGTGAAGCTGCTGGAGTTGAGCCGGCAGGGCGACCGCTACCGGGTCGAGGCCTATGCAGTGGAGCCGCTGCCGCCCAGCGCTGTGGTCGAAAAGAATATCGCCGAACTCGAAGGCGTGGGCCAGGCCTTGTCCCGGGTGCTGGCCAAGGCGCGCACCGGCACCCGCAGCGTGGCGGTGGCGGTGGCCGGCTCGGCGGTGATCACCAAAGTCATCGAAATGGATGCCGGGCTGACCGACGACGAGCTGGAAAACCAGCTGAAGATCGA
Organism: Pseudomonas sp. Eth.TT006; assembly: GCF_054456575.1. NCBI lineage: Bacteria > Pseudomonadati > Pseudomonadota > Gammaproteobacteria > Pseudomonadales > Pseudomonadaceae > Pseudomonas > Pseudomonas sp. Eth.TT006. The sequence goes on from NZ_JBTJEN010000005.1 coordinate 320,125, forward strand.
GGCCGATCAGTACATTCCCTATCCGCTGGATGAAGTGGCCATCGATTTCGAGGTCCAGGGTGTTTCGCCGCGCAGCCCGGAGCGAGTCAATGTGCTGCTGGCCGCCTGTCGCAAGGAAAACGTTGAAGTCCGCGAGGCGGCGCTGGCGCTGGCCGGGCTCACCGCGCGGGTGGTCGATGTCGAAGCCTACGCGCTGGAGCGCTCGTTCGGCCTGCTCGCCACCCAGCTGGCAGCCTCGCAGGAGCGCCTGACCGTGGCGGTGGTGGACATCGGCGCGACCATGACCACCCTCAGCGTTCTGCATAACGGCCGCATCATCTACACCCGCGAGCAACTGTTCGGTGGCCGGCAACTGACCGAGGAAATCCAGCGCCGCTACGGCCTGACCGTCGAGCAGGCTGGCCTGGCGAAGAAGCAGGGCGGTCTGCCCGACGACTACGTCAGCGAGGTGCTGCAGCCATTTCGCGAGGCGCTGGTGCAGCAGGTGTCGCGCTCGCTGCAGTTCTTCTTTGCCTCCGGGCAATACAACGCGGTCGATCACATCCTGCTGGCCGGCGGCACGGCCTCGGTGCCGGGACTGGATCGCCTGATCGAGCAGCGTCTGGGCACGCCGACCCAGGTCGCCAACCCGTTTTCCAACATGGCCTTGAGCAGCAAAGTCAACGCCGGGGCCCTGGCCAGTGACGCGCCGGCCCTGATGATTGCCTGCGGGCTCGCGCTCAGGAGTTTCGACTGATGGCGCGGATCAACCTACTCCCCTGGCGTGAGGAGCGCCGCGAAGAACGGCGCAAACGCTTTCTGCTGATCCTGACCGGGGTTTTCGTCGGATCGGTGGGCGCGTTGTTCATCGCCGATCAGATCTTCAGTGCCGCCATCGAGCGGCAGGCCGCGCGCAATGCCTATATCGGCAAGCAGATCGCCGTGGTCGACGAACGAATCAAGCAGATCAGTGACCTCAAGGCGCGGCGTCAGCAACTGGTCGAACGCATGCGCATCATCCAGGACCTGCAGGGTAACCGACAGATCAGCGGGCGGATTTTCGATCAACTGGCGCGCACGCTGCCGGATGGCGTGTATTTCACCAGCGTGAAACTGCAGGGCAAGACCCTGTCCATCAGCGGTGCAGCCGAGTCCAACAATCGGGTGTCGGAGCTGATGCGCAATCTGGATGCTTCCGACTGGTTTGATGCGCCCAGCCTCAACGAGGTGAAAGCGACGACCGCCGGTCAGGTGGATCAGGCCAACGTCTTTCAGTTGACCGTCCGTCAAACGCAGCCAGCCATTGTGGAGGGCGATAAATGAAACCGTCCGAATGGCTGCAGGGTTTGCGCAATATCGACTTCAACGATCTGGATACCAGCAACATCGGCTCGTGGCCGGCCGCGGTGAAGACCATCGCCGGGGCACTCTTGGCGGTGCTGGTGTTGGCGCTTGGCTATAACTTTTTCATCAGCGACATGGAAAACCAGCTGCAAGCCAAGCGTCAGGAAGAAGACACCTTGAAGGAACAATTCGCCAGCAAGGCGCGCATGGCCGCCAATCTGGAGCCGTACACCGAGCAGATGAAGGAAATGGAGAACTCCTTCGGCGTGCTTCTGCGGCAACTGCCCAGCGATACCGAGGTTCCGGGGCTGCTGGAGGACATCACGCGCACTGGTTTGGGCAGCGGGCTGGAATTCGAAGAAATCAAGCTGTTGCCCGAAGTCACTCAGCCGTTCTACATCGAACTGCCGATCCAGATCACCGTCACCGGCGCCTATCACGACCTCGCCACCTTCGTCAGCGGCGTCGCCGGGTTGCCCCGGATCGTCACGCTGCATGATTTCGAACTCGAGCCCGCCAACCCGGATGGCGGGACCAAGCTGCGCATGAGCATCCTCGCCAAGACTTACCGCTATAACGACAAGGGGCTGGAAAAATGACCCCGATGCGTTATTTCGCCCTGTCGGTGCTGTTGCTGGGGCTGAGCGGTTGCGGCAGCAGTGATGAATTCGGCGACCTCGATGCCTACATGAACGAAGTGCGCCTGAGGCCGGCTGGCCGGATCGAACCGACGCCGACTTTTCACTCTTATCCGACGTTCACCTACAGCGCGGCCAACTTGCGCAGCCCGTTCTCGCGTCAGGTGCGGGTCGATCTGGCCGGGCAGCAGCGTGGTGCGCGCAATGTCAAACCCGACCCGCACCGGGTCAAACAGTACCTGGAAGGTTTCAACATCGAGCAGTTTGAAATGGTCGGCACGATCTCCAACGCCTCCGGCTCCTTTGCCCTGCTGCGCGGCGCGGGTGGCGTGCATCGGTTGAAAGTCGGCGATTACCTGGGGCGCAACGACGGGCGCATCGTCGCCATCAGCGCCACCCAGGTCGATGTGGTCGAGATCGTGCCCGACGGCGAAGGCGCCTGGCTGGAGCGTCCGCGCACCATTCCTTTGAAAGAGCACTCATAGTGGAAGTCGAACAATGAACAGGATTTTTTCCACCCTCGGTTTTTCGCTATGGATAGCGCTGTTGTCACCGATGGTTCAGGCGGCCAGCCTCAAAGCGCTGGATGTCGCGGCGTTGCCCGGTGACCGGGTCGAGCTGAAGCTGTCGTTCGACGGACCGCCGCCACAGCCCAAGGGCTACACCACCGAATCCCCGGCGCGCATCGCGCTGGATCTGCCGGGCGTTTCCAGCCAACTGACGAACAAGACCCGTGAGTTGGGCAGCGGCAACGCACGCAGCGCCACGGTGGTCGAGGCCAACGACCGGACACGCCTGATCATCAACCTGACGCAACTGACGCCCTACGCTGCGCGGGTCGAAGGCAACAATCTGTTGGTGGTGGTCGGGCAGGGCGCCAGACCTGCGGCTACGCGCCCCGCTGCGGTTGCGCCGCGCCCGGTCGCGGCGCCGGCGAAGGCTTACGCGCCTGTTGCCAAGGCCATTCGTGGCGTCGATTTTCAGCGCGGTGCGGCGGGAGAGGGCAACGTGGTCATCGATCTGTCCGACCCGACCATTGCCCCGGACATTCAGGAACATGATGGCAAGATCATCCTCAGCTTTGCCCGGACCCAGTTGCCCGACCGCCTGCGGGTACGCCTCGACGTCAAGGATTTCGCCACCCCGGTGCAATACGTCAACAGCGCCGCCACCGGTGATCGCGCTGTCATCACGGTCGAACCCAGCGGCACGTTCGACTATTCGACCTACCAGACCGATAACAAACTGACCGTGAGCATTCGGCCGATGACGGTCGACGATCTGCAAAAGCGCAACGTCGACCGCAACAGTTACAGCGGTGAAAAGCTTTCGCTGAACTTCCAGGACATCGACGTACGCTCGGTGCTGCAACTGATCGCCGACTTCACCAACCTCAATCTGGTGGCCAGCGACACGGTGCAGGGCGGGATTACCTTGCGCCTGCAGAATGTGCCGTGGGATCAGGCACTGGATCTGGTGCTGAAAACCAAAGGCCTGGATAAGCGCAAGATCGGCAACGTGTTGCTGGTGGCGCCGGCTGATGAAATCGCCGCCCGCGAGCGCCAGGAACTGGAATCGCAGAAGCAGATCGCCGAACTGGCGCCGCTGCGGCGCGAATTGCTGCAGGTGAACTACGCCAAGGCAGCGGACATTGCCAAGCTGTTCCAGTCGGTGACCAGCGCTGAAGCGAAGATCGACGAGCGCGGTTCGATCACGGTGGATGAGCGCACCAACAACATCATTGCCTACCAGACCCAGGATCGTCTCGACGAACTGCGGCGGATCGTGGCGCAACTGGATATTCCGGTGCGTCAGGTCATGATCGAGGCGCGGATCGTCGAGGCCAACGTCGATTACGACAAGAGCCTGGGCGTGCGCTGGGGCGGTTCGGTCCAGAACAAGGGCAACTGGAACACCTCCGGGGTGAGTAACGGCACCTCGACCACCATTGGCACCCCGGGCAGTACCAGCAGCAACTCGCCGTTCGTCGACATGGGTACGGTCGGCAATACCTCGGGGATCGGCATCGCCTTCATCACCGATAACGTGCTGCTCGACCTTGAACTGACGGCGATGGAAAAGACCGGCAACGGCGAAATCGTCTCCCAGCCGAAAGTGGTCACCTCGGACAAGGAGACGGCGAAGATCCTCAAGGGCACCGAGATTCCATATCAGGAGGCCAGCTCCAGTGGCGCGACGTCGGTGTCGTTCAAGGAGGCATCGCTGTCACTGGAAGTGACGCCGCAGATCACCCCTGACAATCGCATCATCATGGAGGTCAAGGTCACCAAGGATGAACCGGACTACCTGAACAAAGTGCAGGATGTACCGCCGATCAAGAAGAACGAGGTCAACGCCAAAGTGCTGGTAAACGACGGCGAGACCATCGTGATCGGCGGCGTTTTCTCAAATACTCAAAGCAAGGTCGTAGATAAGGTGCCATTTCTTGGCGATGTGCCGTATCTTGGCCGCCTTTTCCGGCGTGATGTGGTTTCGGAGAAAAAATCCGAGCTGCTGGTATTTCTCACTCCGCGTATCATGAATAATCAGGCGATTGCTGTGAGTCATTGATTCTGTGCGAAATTTGATTCTTGTAGGACCGATGGGCGCTGGCAAAAGCACCATCGGCCGGTTGCTGGCCAAAGAGCTGCGCCTGCCGTTCAAAGATTCCGACAAGGAAATTGAGCTGCGCACGGGTGCCAATATCCCGTGGATCTTCGACAAGGAAGGCGAGCCCGGCTTTCGCGACCGTGAGCAGGCGATGATCGCCGAGCTGTGCGCGTTCGACGGCGTGGTGCTGGCGACCGGCGGCGGCGCGGTGATGCGGGACGCCAACCGCAAGGCCCTGCATGCGGGCGGGCGGGTGGTGTATCTGCACGCATCCGTTGAACAGCAGGTTGGCCGCACTTCCCGCGATCGCAACCGGCCGTTGCTGCGCACCGCCGATCCGGCAAAAACCCTGCGTGACTTGCTGGAGATCCGCGATCCGCTGTACCGGGAGATCGCCGATCTGGTGGTGGAAACCGACGAACGGCCGCCGCGCATGGTGGTGCTCGATATTCTCGACCGCCTGGCACAGCTTCCACCCCGTTAAAGCGCCGCCGGAAATGCGCTATCCTCGGCGACCTGTCACGGCCGTCGAGGTTGTGGCGGATGGCATGCGAGCGGCGTCACATCAGCCAAAGGTCGCGGACATCCAATCATTCAAGGCAGGACGCCTGCTTCCATCTTCACTGTGGGGACACATGCAGACACTCAAGGTCGATCTAGGCGAGCGCAGCTACCCGATTCATATTGGCGAAGGTTTGTTGGGTCAGCCCCAGTTGCTGGCGCCGCACATCCATGGGCGGCAAGTGGCAATCATCTCCAACGAAACCGTTGCGCCGCTCTATCTTGAACGTCTGACCCAAAGCCTTGCGCAGTACTCGGTGATTTCCGTGGTGCTGCCGGACGGCGAAGCCTTCAAGACCTGGGAAACCCTGCAACTGATCTTCGACGGCCTGCTGACTGCCCGTCACGACCGCCGGACCACGATCATCGCCCTCGGCGGCGGGGTCATCGGTGACATGGCCGGTTTCGCTGCTGCCTGCTACCAGCGCGGCGTCGACTTCATCCAGATTCCTACCACACTGCTGTCGCAGGTCGATTCGTCGGTGGGCGGCAAGACCGGCATCAACCATCCGCTGGGCAAGAACATGGTCGGCGCGTTCTATCAGCCGAACGTGGTGCTGATCGATACCGCGTCGCTGAAAACCCTGCCGGCGCGTGAGCTGTCGGCCGGTCTGGCGGAAGTCATCAAGTACGGGCTGATCTGCGATGAGCCGTTCCTGAGCTGGCTCGAAGAGAATGTCGATGCCCTGCGCGCGCTGGATCAGCAAGCCCTGACTTATGCGATCGAGCGCTCCTGCGCCGCCAAGGCTGCAGTGGTCGGCGCCGATGAGAAGGAAACCGGCGTGCGCGCCACGCTCAACCTCGGCCACACCTTTGGCCACGCCATCGAGACCCACATGGGCTATGGTGTCTGGTTGCATGGTGAAGCGGTGGCCGCTGGCACCGTGATGGCGCTGGAGATGTCCGCGCGTCTGGACTGGATCAGCGAGCAGGACCGCGATCGCGGCATTCGTCTGTTCCAGCGTGCCGGTCTGCCGGTGGTTCCGCCGCAGGAGATGAGCGAAGCCGATTTTCTCGAACATATGGCAATTGATAAAAAAGTGATCGACGGTCGTCTGCGCCTGGTGCTGCTGCGCCGGATGGGCGAAGCGGTGGTGACCGCCGATTATCCGAAAGAGGTTCTACAGGCCACGCTGGGTGCGGATTACCGCGCTCTGGCTCAGCTTAAAGGTTAATAAGATTCCGATGACTAGTTTGCATGCCGACGAGGCGTTCCTCGGCCATTTCCAGTTAAGTCACGACCCTTTCGCGCCGCGGGTCCCGGGCTTCAAATTCTTTCCCGCCCAGCGCAAGCCGGTGCTCGGTCAATTGCACCACCTGGCGCGTTACAGCCAGCTGCTGCTGGTAGTCACTGGCCCGCAAGGCAGCGGCAAGACGCTGCTGCGTCAGGCGCTGGTTGCCAGCACCAACAAGCAATCGGTGCAGAGCGTGGTGGTTTCCGCCCGTGGCGCCGGTGATGCGGCTGGCGTGTTGCGTCAGGTGGCCCAGGCGCTGGACGTGGCGCAGGCCGAAGTCGGTGCGATTCTCGCGCAGGTTGTACAGCTCGCCCTGACCGGTCAGGAAGTCTATCTGCTGGTGGACGACGCCGAGCAGCTCGACGAATCCGCCCTCGAAGCATTGATGGCGCTGGGTGCCGGTGCACCGGAAGGGCGCCCGCACGTGTTCCTGTTTGGTGAATCGTCGCTGATCGCGCAACTGGAGGCCTTGCACCTCGAGGAAGAGCGCTTCCACGTCATCGAACTGCAGCCGTATACCGAAGAAGAGACCCGCGAATATCTCGACCAACGGCTCGAAGGTGCGGGCCGGGGTGTCGAACTTTTCACCGCGGATCAGATCTCTGAGATTCACGAAAGCTCGGAGGGCTGGCCTGGCAACATCAACCAGGTCGCTCGCGATGCACTGATCGAAGTCATGATTGCCAGCCGCTCTGCGGTCAAGCGTCCAAGTATGGGGTTCAACATGCCGAAGAAACACGTATTGGCGATTTCCGCCGTCGTTGTGGTCGCGGTCGCCGCCGCCTGGCTGATGCCGGGTCGCAACAAGGCGCCAACCACCGGCGCACCCGCCAACGAACAGGCACAACTGCCATTGGGTCAGGGCGCCAAGGGTGGCGCGCCGAACGTCGAGTTCGCCGGCAATACCCAGCCGATGCCGTTGCCGCTGGTCGGCAACTCGCAGCCGGTGATGCGTGGCCCGTTGGCCGAAGCCGCTGGCGGCATTACCGAAGGTGACGACGGTGTACCGGTCGAAGGCTCCAGCGCGACCCCGCCGACCGTGACCACTTCCGCACCGCCTGCGGGCGTTCCGGCAGGTCCGGCACCGACGCCAGTCCCTGTCCCTGCGGCCAAACCGACTCCGGCGCCGACTCAGGTCGCCACCGCCAAGCCTGCTCCGGCAGCGCCAGTGGCCAAACCGGCACCAGCTCCGGCCAAGCCTGCAGCGGCCGCCAAGCCGGCCGAGAAGCCGGTTACCGTGGCCAAAGCGGCCGGTGGCAGCTGGTACGCCGGTCAGCCGACCAGCAACTACGTGGTGCAGATTCTCGGCACCAGCTCCGAAGCGACCGCGCAGAACTTCGTCAAGGAGCAGGGCGGCGAGTACCGTTATTTCAAGAAAGTCCTCAACGGCAAGCCTCTCTACGTGATCACCTATGGCAGCTTTGCCAATCGTGATGCAGCCGTTTCTGCCATCAAGGCCTTGCCAGCGAAGGTTCAGGCTGGTAAACCTTGGCCTCGCACTGTCGCCAGCGTCCAACAGGAACTGGCAACAACTCGCTGAAGATTCGGCGGCCTTACCCAGGCCGCCTCTCCAAGCACCTCAAAATTTCTACGAGTGCGCGCCGTCTCTACAGACCGCGTGCCTTGTGGTGTCTGCGTCACAGTAGTCTTTGAGTCGTTGCAGTCAAAATTAAAAAAGTTTTGACTAGCACAGCAGATCGCTTTAAACCTTTCACAAATGCGACATGAATTTGCGACATTTCGTCGTCAAATTTGTGAGCCTCTGTGTCGCTGTGTACAATGACCACCCTTTTGCCCCCGCAAAGCCGGCGTACGTTCGGCGCGGCAAGCAAGTGGTTGAATTGAAAAGAAATTTGCCTCGTAAAGAGGCAGCCTGGTGAGAAAGTGTCTATGAAAGCAGGTCTGTACCAACCAGATGAATTCAAGGATAACTGCGGTTTCGGCCTGATAGCCCATATGCAGGGCGAGCCCAGTCATACCCTTTTGCAAACGGCCATCGAGGCCCTGACCTGCATGACCCACCGCGGTGGGATTAATGCCGACGGCAAGACCGGTGACGGTTGCGGTCTGCTGATTCAAAAGCCTGATACCTTCCTGCGCGCGATTGCCCAGGAAAGCTTTGGCGTCGAACTGCCCAAGCAGTACGCCGTGGGCATGGTCTTCTTCAATCAGGATCCGGCCAAGGCCGAAGCCGCTCGCGAGCACATGAACCGCGAGATCCTTGCTGAAGGCCTGCAACTGATCGGCTGGCGCAAGGTTCCGATCGACACCAGTGTCCTCGGCCGCCTGGCCCTTGAGCGCCTGCCGCAGATCGAGCAGGTGTACATCGGTGGTGAAGGCCTGAGTGATCAGGACATGGCGGTCAAGCTGTTCAGTGCCCGTCGTCGCTCGTCGGTGGCCAACGCCGCCGATACCGACCACTACATCTGCAGCTTTTCGCACAAGACCATCATCTATAAAGGCCTGATGATGCCGGCCGACCTGGCCGCGTTCTATCCGGACCTCGGTGACCAGCGCCTGCAGACCGCGATCTGCGTGTTCCACCAGCGCTTTTCCACCAACACCCTGCCGAAATGGCCGCTGGCGCAGCCATTCCGCTTCCTCGCCCACAACGGCGAGATCAACACCATTACCGGTAACCGCAACTGGGCGCAGGCCCGTCGGACCAAGTTCACTAATGATCTGATGGATCTGGAAGAACTCGGCCCGCTGGTCAACCGTGTCGGTTCCGACTCCTCGAGCATGGACAACATGCTCGAACTGATGGTCACCGGAGGCATCGACCTGTTCCGTGGCGTGCGGATGATCATTCCGCCGGCGTGGCAGAACGTTGAAACCATGGGCCCGGATCTGCGTGCGTTCTACGAGTACAACTCGATGCACATGGAGCCGTGGGACGGCCCGGCCGGCGTGGTCATGACCGACGGTCGCTACGCGGTGTGCCTGCTCGACCGTAACGGTCTGCGCCCGGCGCGCTGGGTCACCACCACCAACGGTTTCATCACCGTTGCCTCGGAAATCGGCGTCTGGAACTACCAGCCACAGGACGTGATCGCCAAGGGCCGTGTCGGTCCGGGGCAGATCCTCGCCGTGGACACCGAAACCGGGCAGATCCTCGACACCGATGCGATCGACAACCGTCTGAAGTCCCGTCATCCGTACAAGCAATGGCTGCGCAAGAATGCCTTGCGTATCCAGGCGACCATGGAAGACAACGACCACGGTTCGGCGTTTTACGACGTCGATCAGCTCAAGCAATACATGAAGATGTATCAGGTCACGTTCGAAGAGCGTGATCAGGTCCTGCGTCCGCTCGGCGAGCAAGGCTACGAAGCCGTGGGCTCGATGGGCGATGACACGCCGATGGCCGTGCTTTCGCAGCGTGTGCGCACGCCGTACGACTATTTCCGCCAGCAGTTCGCGCAGGTCACCAACCCGCCGATCGACCCGCTGCGTGAAGCGATCGTGATGTCGCTGGAAATCTGCCTTGGTGCCGAGCGCAACATCTTCCAGGAATCGCCGGAACACGCCTCACGCGTGATCCTCAGCTCGCCGGTTATTTCGCCGGCCAAGTGGCGCTCGCTGATGAACCTCGAGCGTCCGGGCTTCGAGCGGCAGATCATCGACCTCAACTACGAGGAAAGCGTCGGTCTCGAAGCGGCGATCCGCAACGTTGCCGATCAGGCTGAAGAAGCCGTGCGTGCCGGGCGTACCCAGATCGTTCTGAGCGACCGCCATATCGCCCCGGGCAAACTGCCGATCCACGCCTCCCTGGCCACCGGCGCGGTGCACCACCGCCTGACCGAAAAAGGTCTGCGCTGCGACTCCAACATCCTCGTGGAAACCGCGACCGCGCGCGATCCGCACCACTTCGCGGTGCTGATCGGTTTCGGCGCCTCGGCGGTCTATCCGTTCCTGGCCTACGAAGTGCTGGGCGACCTGATCCGTACCGGTGAAGTGCTGGGCGACCTCTATGAGGTGTTCAAGAACTACCGCAAAGGCATCACCAAAGGTCTGCTGAAGATCCTGTCGAAGATGGGCATCTCGACCATCGCTTCGTACCGTGGTGCGCAGCTGTTCGAGGCCATCGGCCTGTCCGAAGAAGTCTGCGAGCTGAGCTTCCGTGGCGTACCGAGCCGGATCAAGGGTGCGCGTTTCGTCGACATCGAAGCCGAGCAGAAAGCCCTGGCCACTGAAGCCTGGAGCCCGCGCAAGCCGATCCAGCAGGGCGGTCTGCTGAAGTTCGTCCACGGTGGCGAATATCACGCCTACAACCCGGACGTGGTCAACACCCTGCAAGCCGCTGTGCAGCAGGGCGACTACGCCAAGTTCAAGGAATACACCTCGCTGGTGGACAATCGTCCGGTGTCGATGATTCGTGACCTGTTCAAGGTCAAGACCCTCGACACGCCGCTGGACCTTAGCGAAGTCGAACCGCTGGAATCGGTGCTCAAGCGCTTCGACTCCGCCGGTATCTCGCTGGGCGCGCTGTCGCCGGAAGCCCACGAGGCCTTGGCCGAAGCCATGAACCGCCTCGGCGCGCGTTCCAACTCCGGCGAAGGCGGTGAGGATCCAGCACGTTACGGCACCATCAAGAGCTCGAAAATCAAGCAGGTCGCCACTGGCCGTTTCGGCGTGACCCCGGAATACCTGGTCAACGCCGAAGTGCTGCAGATCAAGGTCGCGCAAGGCGCCAAGCCGGGCGAGGGCGGGCAACTGCCGGGCGGCAAGGTCAACGGGCTGATCGCCAAACTGCGTTACGCAGTGCCGGGCGTGACCCTGATTTCGCCGCCGCCGCACCACGACATCTATTCGATCGAAGACTTGTCGCAGTTGATCTTCGACCTGAAACAGGTCAACCCGAAGGCGCTGGTTTCGGTCAAGTTGGTAGCGGAAGCGGGCGTTGGCACCATCGCTGCCGGTGTGGCCAAGGCCTACGCGGACTTGATCACCATCTCCGGCTACGACGGTGGCACCGGTGCTTCGCCGCTGACCTCGATCAAGTACGCCGGCGCACCGTGGGAACTCGGCCTCGCTGAAACCCACCAGACCCTGCGCGGCAACGACCTGCGCGGCAAGGTCCGGGTGCAGACCGACGGCGGCCTGAAAACCGGCCTCGACGTGATCAAGGCAGCAATCCTCGGCGCTGAAAGCTTCGGCTTCGGTACTGCGCCAATGATCGCCCTGGGCTGCAAATACCTGCGCATCTGCCACCTGAACAACTGCGCCACCGGCGTTGCGACGCAGAACGAGAAGCTGCGCAAGGATCACTACATCGGTACCGTCGACATGGTGGTGAACTTCTTCACCTACGTCGCCGAAGAAACCCGTGAGTGGCTGGCCAGACTTGGCGTGCGCTCCCTCGAAGAGCTGATCGGCCGCACCGATCTGCTGCAAGTGCTCGAGGGCCAGACTGCCAAGCAAAACCACCTGGATCTGACCCCGCTGCTGGGCAGCGATCATATCCCGGCGGACAAGCCGCAATTCTGCGGCGTTGAGCGCAACCCGCCGTTCGACCAGGGCCTGCTGGCCGAGAAAATGGTCGAGATGGCCTCGTCGGCAATCAACGACCTCAGCGGTGCCGAGTTCGATCTGGACATCTGCAACTGCGACCGTTCGATCGGTGCGCGGATCTCCGGGGAAATCGCGCGCAAGCACGGCAACCAGGGCATGGCGAAAGCGCCGATCACCTTCCGCTTCAAGGGCACTGCCGGGCAGAGCTTCGGCGTGTGGAACGCCGGCGGTCTGAACCTGTACCTGGAAGGCGACGCCAACGACTACGTCGGCAAAGGCATGACCGGCGGCAAACTGGTCATCGTGCCGCCGAAGGGCAGCGTCTATCAGACTCAGAACAGCGCCATCATCGGCAACACCTGCCTGTACGGCGCTACCGGCGGCAAGCTGTTCGCCGCTGGCACCGCGGGCGAGCGTTTCGCCGTGCGTAACTCCGGTGCCCACACGGTTGTGGAAGGCACTGGCGATCACTGCTGCGAGTACATGACCGGTGGTTTCGTCTGCGTCCTGGGCAAGACCGGTTACAACTTCGGCTCTGGCATGACCGGTGGTTTCGCCTACGTGCTCGACCAGGACAACACCTTCGTTGACCGGGTCAACCACGAACTGGTGGAAATCCAGCGGATCAGCGGCGAGGCGATGGAAGCCTATCGCAGCCACCTGCAAAACGTGCTGAACGAGTACGTCGCGGAAACCGACAGCGAGTGGGGTCGTGAACTCGCCGAGAACCTCGATGACTACTTGCGTCGTTTCTGGCTGGTCAAGCCGAAGGCTGCCAACCTGAAATCGTTGCTTTCCAGCACTCGTGCCAACCCGCAGTGATATGCGCCTGAAGAGTTTGATGAGGTTTTAACAATGGCTGAACGTCTGAATAACGACTTCCAGTTCATCGATGTCGGGCGCAAGGATCCGAAGAAGAAACTGTTGCGTCAACGCAAGAAAGAGTTCGTCGAGATCTACGAACCGTTCAAACCCCAGCAGTCGGCCGATCAGGCCCACCGCTGCCTGGGCTGCGGCAACCCGTATTGCGAATGGAAGTGCCCGGTGCACAACTTCATTCCCAACTGGCTGAAACTGGTGGCCGAGGGCAACATCCTCCAGGCCGCCGAGTTGTCGCACCAGACCAACACCCTGCCGGAAGTCTGCGGCCGGGTGTGCCCGCAGGATCGTCTGTGCGAGGGTGCCTGCACCCTCAACGACGGCTTCGGCGCGGTGACCATCGGTTCGGTCGAGAAGTACATCACCGACACCGCGTTCGCCATGGGCTGGCGTCCGGACATGTCCAAGGTCAAACCGACCGGCAAACGTGTCGCGATCATCGGTGCTGGGCCAGCGGGCTTGGGCTGCGCTGACGTGCTGGTGCGTGGTGGCGTGACCCCGGTGGTGTTCGACAAGAACCCGGAAATCGGCGGTCTGCTGACCTTCGGCATCCCCGAGTTCAAGTTGGAAAAGACCGTGTTGAGCAATCGCCGCGAAGTCTTCACCGGCATGGGCATCGAATTCCGCCTCAACACCGAGGTCGGCAAGGACGTGACCATGGAGCAACTGCTCGCCGAATACGATGCGGTGTTCATGGGCATGGGCACCTACACCTACATGAAGGGCGGTTTTGCCGGTGAAGATCTGCCGGGCGTGTATGACGCGCTGGACTTCCTGATCGCCAACGTCAACCGCAACCTGGGCTTTGAAAAGTCGCCGGAAGATTTCGTCGACATGAAAGGCAAGAAGGTCGTGGTACTCGGCGGTGGCGACACGGCGATGGACTGCAACCGCACGTCCATCCGTCAGGGCGCCAAGTCGGTGACCTGCGCTTATCGTCGTGACGAAGCGAACATGCCCGGCTCGCGCAAAGAGGTGAAAAACGCCAAGGAAGAAGGCGTGAAATTCCTCTATAACCGCCAGCCGATCGCGATCGTCGGTGAAGACAAGGTTGAAGGCGTCAAAGTGGTCGAGACCCGTCTCGGCGAACCGGACGCCCGTGGCCGCCGCAGCCCCGAGCCGATCCCGGGCTCCGAAGAGATCATCCCGGCCGACGCCGTGGTCATCGCCTTCGGTTTCCGCCCGAGCCCGGCGCCGTGGTTCGAACAGTTCGAGATCCAGACCGACAGTCAGGGCCGCGTTGTTGCGCCTGAGCAAGGTCAGTACAAACACCAGACCAGCAACCCGAAAATCTTCGCCGGTGGCGACATGGTGCGCGGTTCCGACCTGGTGGTGACGGCGATCTTCGAAGGGCGCAATGCTGCTGAAGGGATCCTGGATTACCTGGGCGTCTGATTACATTTCAACCTGAAATGCGATCAAAAATGTGGGAGCGGGCTTGCTCGCGAAAGCGGTCTGTCAGCCAACTGCAATGTTGGATGTGCCGGCGCTTTCGCGAGCAAGCCCGCTCCCACGTTGGTTTCCGGGTGTTGCTGATAGCGCATTTCCAACGCAATAAATTGACCCGATAGACAAAAGGCTGACCTGCATCCGTGCCTTTTGCGTCGCGCTCTGAGAAAATGCCCGCACTTTTTTTCCGGATGCCGACATGACTGCCCTGAAGAACGACCGTTTCCTCCGCGCCCTGCTCAAGCAACCCGTTGACGTCACCCCCGTGTGGATGATGCGCCAGGCCGGCCGTTACTTGCCTGAATACCGCGCCAGCCGTGCCCACGCCGGTGATTTCATGAGCCTGTGCATGAATCCGGAGTTCGCTTGCGAAGTCACGTTGCAACCGCTCGACCGCTATCCGCAACTGGACGCGGCGATCCTGTTTTCTGACATCCTCACCATTCCCGATGCCATGGGCCAGGGCCTGTACTTCGAGACCGGTGAAGGCCCGCGTTTCAAGAAAGTCGTCAGCACCCTGGCCGACATTGAAGCGTTGCCGATTCCGGATCCGCACAAGGATCTCGGCTATGTGATGGACGCGGTCAGCACCATCCGCCGCGAACTGAACGGCCGCGTGCCGCTGATCGGCTTCTCCGGCAGCCCGTGGACCCTGGCGACCTACATGGTCGAAGGCGGCTCGTCGAAAGACTTCCGCAAGACCAAAGCCATGCTCTACGACAACCCGCAAGCCATGCACCTGCTGCTGGACAAGCTGGCGCAGTCGGTGACGTCGTACCTCAACGGCCAGATCCAGGCCGGCGCGCAAGCGGTGCAGATCTTCGATACCTGGGGCGGCAACCTGTCGGCGGCGGCGTACCAGGAATTCTCCCTGGCCTACATGAAGAAAATCGTCAGCGGCCTGATCCGCGAGCACGACGGGCGCAAGGTGCCGGTGATCCTCTTTACCAAAAACGGCGGCCTGTGGCTGGAAAGCATCGCCGAAGCCGGTGCCGACGCACTGGGCCTGGACTGGACCTGCGACCTCGGCAACGCCCGCGCCCGCGTTGGCGACAAGGTCGCCCTGCAAGGCAACATGGACCCGACCGTGCTCTACGCCAAACCGGAAGCGATCCGCACCGAAGTCGGGCGCATTCTGGCCAGCTATGGCAAGGGCAGCGGCCACGTGTTCAACCTCGGCCATGGCATTACCCCTGAGGTCGATCCGGAACACGCCGGCGCCTTCCTGCGTGCGGTGCACGAGTTGTCGGCGCAGTACCACGAGTGATCGCCCGACAATAAAAAACGCCCGGCTAAATGCCGGGCGTTTTTGTTTCCACGATCTGGGGGCGAAAACAGATCAACTGTGGGAGGGGGCTTGCTCCCGAAGGCGGTGGTTCAGCACCATCTTCATTGACTGTCTCACCGCATTCGGGAGCAAGCCCCCTCCCACAGGGGGTTTTTGTCAGGCTTTGACTCCGCCGAGCGGCGGCAACTTCGCCAGTTTCAACGCCACCCCCAGCGCCACCAGCAACAACGCGCCGATAAACAAACCAATTCCATTCCACCCGCCGAGATGCCAGAACACCCCGCCCGCCGTCCCGGCGATGCTGGAGCCGGCGTAATAACTGAACAGGTACAACGACGATGCCTGTCCTTTGGCCTTGGTCGCCCGCCGCCCGATCCAGCTGCTCGCCACCGAGTGCGCGGCAAAGAAGCCGAAGGTGAAGATCAGCATGCCGACGATCACCAGCAACAGCGGCGTAAACATGGTCAGTGCCAGGCCTGCAAACATCAGCGCGATGGTCGCCCACAACACCTTGCGCCGCCCCAGTTTGTCCGCCAGCGAACCAATCTTCGCCGAGCTGTAGATCCCCGACAGGTACACCACCGACAGCAGCCCCACATACACCTGATCCAGATGGTACGGCGCGGCCAGCAGGCGATAGCCGATGTAGTTGAACAGGGTGACGAACGCGCCCATCAGCACGAACGCTTCGAGAAACAGCAGCGGCAGGCCGGCGTCGCGAAAGTGCATGGTGAAGCCGTCGAGCAGGCTGCGCGGGTGCAGCGAGCGCGAGCGGAAGTTGCGGGACTCGGGGAGGATCTTCCAGAACACCGCCGCCGCGACCAGCGCCAGGCCGCCGATCACCAGCATCGCCGTGTGCCAGCTGACGAAATCGATCAGCACCCCGGTGATCAATCGCCCGCTCATCCCGCCAATCGCGTTGCCGCCGATGTACAGCCCCATTGCCAGGCCGATGTGCTGCGGATGGATCTCTTCGCTGAGATAGGTCATCGCCACCGCCGCCAGGCCGCTCAACGACAGGCCGATCAGCGCGCGCATGATCAGCACGCCGTGCCAGCTCGGCATCATCGAGCTGGCGATGGTGCACAGGGCGGCAGCGAACAGCGCCGCGACCATCACCGGTTTGCGCCCGACGCGGTCGGAGATCGGCCCGGTGATCAACAGACCGAAGGCCAGCATGCCGGTCGCCACCGAGAGAATCAGGCTGCTCTGCGCCGCGTTGATCGAATATTCGTGGGACAGCAACGGCATCATCGGCTGCACGCAATACAGCAGGGCGAAGGTGGCGAAGCCGCCGCTGAACAGCGCCAGCACCGTGCGCATGAACATCGGCGTGCCTTTTTCGATGTAAATCTCCTGCAGCTCGGCGAGCACATCGTCCGCGGCAGCGGGCGGGATTTCATGGGCGAGGGGGGCGGCAGCTGTTTTCACTTCAGACCTCGGAGGGCACGGCCAGGCAGGCAATGAAAAAATCATATAGCTGGCTAATGTTTCTATCCAATATATTGTTCGACCTGTTTGATAGCTTTAACGACTTAATGGGGTGTTCATGGAATTGCGTCACTTGCGCTACTTCATCGCGGTTGCCGAAGAACTGCATTTCGGCCGCGCGGCTCAGGTGCTGGGTATTTCTCAGCCGCCGCTGAGCCAGCAGATCCAGGCGCTGGAGCAAGAGGTCGGCGCACGACTGTTCGAGCGCACCAATCGTCGGGTCGAACTGAGCGAGGCCGGCCGCTTGTTTCTGCAAGAGGCGCGGTTGGTGTTGGCGCAGGTCGACAAAGCCGCGGATGTCGCCCGGCGTGCGCAACTCGGTGAGCTCGGTGAGTTGAAGATCGGCTTCACCTCGTCGGCGCCGTTCAATTCGACTATCCCCCAAGCGATCTTTGCCTTTCGCCAGCGGTTCCCGGCGGTGCATCTGAACCTGCGGGAGATGAGCAGCACCATGGTCGCGGATGCGCTGGTGGATCAGTCGATCGAAGTCGGCATCATGCGTCCGCTGGGTCTGCCGGATTCGTTAAGTGTGGTCGAGTTGATGCGAGAGCCGCTGGTCGCGGTACTCAGCGCCAAACATCCGCTGGCGCAGGGCAGCGAGGAAGGGCTGTTCCTCTCGGCGCTGGCGCTGGAGCCGTTCGTGTTCTTTCCGCGCAGCTACGGCAGCGGGCTGTATGCGCAATTGCTCAGCCTGGCGCGCGATGCCGGATTCAGTCCGCACTTCGCCCAGGAAGCCGGGGAGGCGATGACCATCATCGGTCTGGTCGCCGCCGGGCTGGGGGTTTCGGTGTTACCGGCGTCCTACCAGCGCATGCGCATTGATGGCGTGGTCTATCGACCGCTGCTCGACCCGGAAGCGGTGTCGGCGGTGTGGCTGGTGCAGCGCAAGGACCAGAAATCGCCGATGGCCAAGGCGTTTGTCGAGTTGCTCACGCGCAAGGTTGAGCCTTGAATTGTGTGATGGCTGCCGGCCTCTTCGCGGGCAAGCCAGCTCCCACAGTTTTCGGTGTCGTACACACAGTTTGACTACACCCAATACCCTGTGGGAGCGGGCTTGCCCGCGAAGAGGCCAGAGGCAGCGCCCGAGAAATATTCAAACGCTCTACTGAGGCAACCGCACCAGATCCCCCTTCAACGCCACCCGCGTGGCAAACACCCCTGCCCGGCACTCATAGGTATTCAGATCCTTGCGCACATGCTGGTCGTAATAACTGACGATGTTGACCACCGCATTCGCCCCGACCCGCTTGGCCTCGGCCTGCAACTTGATCAGGTTCGACTGCAGCACCCACTCGCAGGAATCGTTGTCACTCTTGTTGAAACCGTTGGTGCGCAAATCGCTGACCACATCCCGGCGCAGCAATTGCTGCGTGCCCTGCGGCCCGTTGCCGATCAGATAGAACTTCACACTGCCATCCAGCCGTCCGGCGCGAATCGCGTCTGACAGCACTGTTTCGAACGGCATGTACATCAGATGGGTGGCGTGGCTGGTACTGGGCAACAGCCCGAGGAGGGTGGCGGTAATCAGGGCTTTCACGTGCATGGTCATCTCCTTGACGGTGAAAGAGAACCGCGGTTGATCGATGGACAGGGCTCGCCGGTTTGGCAGGCATTTGGTCCAGGCCCGCATTCCAAGTGTAGTAGTCGTTCAGATGAGGAGGGATCAGGGCCTCTACATTTCCGGTAACGGAACTGCCTGAGGGGCGGTTGTGGGGCACTGCCATTTCAGGCAATACTGCCTGCGTTCCCGAAAGGGGCTTGTGAGACTCTGAGGATCCTGGGTAACCAGCCATCAAAGAGCCAGACAGGTGACGAGCGATGACAAGTCAGCCTGTTTGTGAAAGGGCGCCGAAAGGCGCCCTTTGTCGTTCCTGCGGTTAAATTCTGTGCCTCCTAAACCGCAACGTCATCCTGCAAGCGGCGCCCGATGACGTCGAGCAAGTCGCAGCCATCGCGTAACGAGGTGACTAAAACCTTTGCCAGCTCACTGTAGATCCCCTCACTGAATGCCAGATTTTCAAGAAACTGCGTCGCGGTGCGTATGCGATAGGTGGCTATTTCGTGAAGTACATCCAAAGGTGCTTCAGTGTCTATCAGCAATGTTGGGATTGTGCAGTCGATTCCAGTAATAGGTCTGTATCGGTCCATGACAAAAAAGCTCCTTCGGTAAATACGTCGGTATGCGCTGGCTAACGTTGATTGAGGCCTCGGGCCATCTCAAGGTGGATCCAGGTTGTCTAGTGCCCGGTTCACTAACAATTCGCTCAGCACGATGAGCTGCTGAATGGCCAGCGTCACGTTGCGGTATGACCCCTCCATTTCGCCTGCGAGATTCGTAGCCATGACGCTTAGCGAAGCAAGGTTTTCGCTGGCATGGCAGAGCAGTGACTCGGTGCCAATATTCGGGAGGATGGTGAATATGTCAGTCGACTCACGGTTCTGCGAACCATGATTGGTGAAGGGGTCGATGGTTTGACGCTGTTCGAACCATGGATGTTTTGTGGCAGGCGACTGCAAATGCTCAGAGTCGAGATTTGTCATTGTTGAGCTCCCTTTGTTTTTTGTGAAAAGCGGTGTCCATTCCAGCTGTTCATAACGGATCGGCAGTGTTTTATGAGCTGGCGCCCGTCTATTTATATCTAAAAAAATCATAAAAACTGATCAAAAATATTAACGTTTGTGTAAATAAATGATTCGTTAATAAATTTGTAAGCTCGCTCTTTTTCTCTTGTGGGATTTTTCCCTGAATTATTTGTTTGGTTAAACTTCGACTTAAACGATGATTTGTGGCTGTACAATTCAGTTGCGGTGGTGATGTTTTCCTGTTTGTCGGTCAGTAGTGGGCATGTGTCGAAAAAATAAGCCCCTGCCTTCTGCTGATGTTTTTAATCTCCCTAGTGATTGGTAGATACGTAAATGCATAAGAAAGAAAGGACGGAAAAATTAAAGCGTAATGTAAAGTACCTCATAGATAGTCGAGGGGAATCACGTATTTCGTTGTGTAATTCCAGTGGGCTAACCAGAACAACCATCTACAATATCCTGGAAGGGAGAGTGGTGAATGTTCAGCAGTCGACTATTCGCAAAATATCGGATTTTTTTGGTGTCTCTTACGAGGAAATCGAATCAGTCGATTTTGAGGAGAAAGAAATAATCGAAGCGACTCTGTCACTCCATGGAAACAAGAATCCTGCTGCCGTGCCTGTCATCAAAGAGTCTTTTCTTTTACAGAGCCTGGATAAAAGGATCGGAGAACTGGTGGTGTCGCATCCATTGACCTATTACTTTGGTATGGCCAGTAATCTTATAGGTGTACTTTTGGAAGGCAAAACAAGCGGGGGAAATGATGCAGGTGATCTATTGATAGTGAGGAAAGGCGTTACGAGCAGTAGTGCAGAGAATCTGGTTTATGACAGGAGTGCGAGAAAACTTATGATCGTTATTGGCTCTCATCTAGATTCAGGGGTGTGCGTCATAGGCGAGTTGGTAGAGGAGAGGTTCAATGTCGGTAGTTTCTGATCTTGGGAATCGAAAATATAAATTACTGGCTTTTGAAACCGAAAAGAAACTTGCTGTGGTGATGATCGTCTCAACAGGAAAGCTGATTAAGCTAAAGTTGGCAGAGCTGCTCAGAAGCGATGTGATGGATGATTTGAGTAAGGCGGAAATCAAGAGCGTATACAGGAAGTATTACGCCACAGAGAGCGTGGTGACTGCTTATGATATGACGGATAGAAACGAGCGCTCATGGGTGGTATACACGGGGCTGAATCTCCTACTGTTAGTGCTTTATGTGTTTTCGAACATCGGTGCGACAAAATTGATATATCTAGAAAAGCTGGATATTGTTTTAACGCCGGGAGTGTTTCTTTATCCCCTTACATTTCTAGTTGTAGATATGCTTAATGAATTGTATGGATTCAGGCTGGCGAGAAAAGCAATTTTTTTTGGATTTATAGGTAATGCGATGATTATATTGCTGTTAAGTGCAGTAGAAGCTATGCCAGGTATGCCAGGCTGGAAATTGGATGGTCCATATGCTGAAGTGATATCGCATGTGTCTGCGGTTTTATTGGCGTCGTCTATCTCGTTTCTGTTTTCAGAATATGTTAATTCCTATTTGCTGTGCAAGATTAAGGAGTTGACGAGTTCTAAATATCTTTTTCTGCGGGTTTTTTTAAGTACTTTTTTTGCGGTTTTAATTGATAGTATACTTTTTTGTTTTATCGCTTTTTATGGTGTTATGTCTAGTTCGGAAATTGCATCAATAATTTGCGTGCAAATCGCCATAAAGATGTTCTTCGCATTTTTCAATGTTCTCCCCGCGTATGGCGTGAGAAGCTTGTTTAAAAAGTTTGTAATGGAAAACAAGGCTGTTTGAGCTCTGGATTGGCAGGGGCGCGCTTATGGCTCTCGCCCCTGTTCGTCATAGGATTAATATAATTTCAATCTGTATCTGATGCTGTTTAAGTGTTTTTTCTTGTTTTTCAAAAATGCTTCGAGTCCTCTCGATCGCAAACTACAAGCATCACAATCGCCACAGCCACTGCCTTTGATGCCGTTATAGCAAGACAGAGTCTGATGGCGGACCAAGTCCAATTGGTCATGGTGGTCAGCCAGTGCCCATGTTTCGGCCTTGGTCAGCCACATAAGTGGGGTTTCAATATTCAGTTCGTATTCCATTCCAATCCGGACTGCTGCATTGAATGAGCTTATAAAATCATCTCGACAATCCGGATAGCCAGAGAAGTCCGTTTCACATACGCCTGTTATAACAGTCTGTGCCTGGATCTGATATGCGTAAATGGAAGCCAAAGTTAAAAATAGAATATTCCTTCCCGGAACAAATGTATTAGGCAATACAGCACCGAACGGGTTGGCGGTCGGAACCGGAATGTTCTCACGTGTCAGACTGCTGACGGTCAAGTCATTCAACAGGTTAACGTCTAGCACGCTATGGGCGGTCACATCGAACGCTTTGGCGAGTTGTCGGGCCACATCGATCTCTGCGCGGTGGCGTTGTCCATAATCGAACGTCACACAGTGAATTTCATCGTAATTTGGTAATGCATGGATCAAACAGGTTGTTGAGTCCTGGCCGCCACTGAAAACGATAACCGCTTTTTTACGCATTTTTTCGTCCTTGGGGTGTACCGCTTCATCGCGGCGGCATCAACCTTACAGAGTAGAAAATGTACTGAGTGTCGGACGCTTCCTAAATGACACGTTGAGCTTTCCTTATGTGCTGTTTTTTGAGTAATAGATGAAAAAGGCGCCAGTAGAGCCCTTTTCTCGCGGTGGTAAGTTTTAACCCGTCATCAATCAACGTGCACCCAATTCCCGTAGATGCTGAAAACGAAAAGGGCGCCCGATGGCGCCCTTGCGACAGTGCTCCGGCGGTTACTGCACGTTCGCCAGATCACCTTTCAACGCAACACCGGCCATGATCGCGCCGGCATGGCATTCGTAGTTCTGCGAATCCTTGCGCTCGTTGCTCTTGTAGAAGCTGACGATGTTGGTCACGGCGTTGGCGCCGGCATTTTTTGCCGCCTGGTGCAGGCTGATGATGGCCGACTGCACGACCCATTCGCAGGCCACTTGATCGGACTTGTTGAAGGCATTGGTCTTCTTGTTGGTCACGGCGCCGCTGCTGACGACGGTGACTTTGCCGGCCGGGGTGGTGCCGGCCAGGTAGAACTTCACACTGCCGTCGATCTTGCCGCTGCGGGTCGCTTCGGCCACGGCTTTGTCGAATGGCAGGAAGATCTGGGTGTCACGGGCCTGGCTGACTGTTGGCAAGGCGCAGAGCAGCAGGGAAGCGATGGCAAGCTTGGCGAAACGCATGAAGGTCTCCTTGACCTGAATGGATAGGGTTATGGCCAGCGGCGGAAAATCAACGAGGTGTTGACGCCACCAAAAGCGAAATTGTTGTTCATCACGTACTCGTGCTGCATTGCGCGGAATTCGCCGCGCAGGTAATCGAGCTTGCCGCAGTGCGGGTCGACCTCGTCGAGGTTGAGCGTGTGCACGTACAGATCGCGATTCATCATTTCGATGCTGAACCACGACTCCAGCGCCCCGCAGGCTCCGAGCGTGTGGCCGAGGAAACTCTTCTGCGAGCTGATCGGCATGCGTTCGCCGAACAGACTGCTGGTGGCCAGTGTTTCGGCAATGTCACCCTGTTCTGTAGCGGTGCCGTGACCATTGACGTAACCGATGGCATCCGGCGTGAGCCCGGCGTCTTCCAGTGCCAGCTCCATGGCGCGGCGCATGGTGATCTGCTCGGGGCGGGTGGTGTGCTGGCCGTCGGCGTTACTGCCGAAACCGACGATTTCGGCATGGATTCTTGCGCCGCGTGCCAGGGCGTGTTGCAGCTCTTCGAGCACCAGCATGCCGCCGCCTTCGCCGATCACCAGACCGTCGCGGCCCTGGTCGTACGGGCGCGGACTGGTCTGCGGTGCATCGTTTTTCAGGCTGGTGGCGTAGAGCGCGTCGAAGACCATGGCTTCGGTCGGACACAGCTCTTCGGCGCCGCCGGCGAGCATCAGCGGCAGACGGCCGAACTTGATCGCTTCATAGGCGTAACCGATGCCCTGGCTGCCGCTGGTGCAGGCGCTGGACGTCGGGATCAGGCGCCCGGTGAGGCCGAAGAAAATGCTGATGTTGGCGGCGGTGGTGTGCGGCATCATCCGCACGTAGGAGTTGGCGTTGAGGCCTTCCGCCACCGAGTTCAGCAGCATGTTGCCGAACGCCTTGATCTCGTCGGTGCTGCCGGTGGACGAACCGCAGGCCACGCCCATGCGCCCGTCCTTGATTGTTGGGTCGCCGAGCAGACCGGCGTCGGCCAGTGCCTGTTCCGCCGCGCCGACTGCCAGCCGCGACACCCGGCCCATGCTGCGCAATTGCTTGCGCGTCCAGTGCGGCTGGACCACGAAGTCATCGATCGGCCCGGCCAGGCGAGTGTTGAGTTCGCTGAAGCGGTCCCACTCATCCATGCGGCGGATGCCGCTGCGGTTGGCTGCGAAGTTGCCGGCGATGGTCTGCCAGTCGCTGCCCAGTGAGGTGATGCCGGCCATGCCGGTGACGACGACGCGCTTCATCAGCACAGGCCTCCGTTGACCGCCAGGACCTGACGGGTGATGTACGAGGCTTCCGCCGACATCAGGAAATTCACCGCAGCAGCGACCTCTTCCGGGGCGCCCATGCGTTGTGCGGGGATCATTTTCATCAGCTCTTCCACCGGCACGTTATCATCCAGCATCGCCGTATCGATCAGGCCCGGGGCGACGCAGTTGACCGTGATTTTGCGCTTGCCCAGTTCGATCGCCAACGCCTTCGCAGCGCCGATCACGCCGGCCTTGGAGGCGCTGTAGTTGACCTGGCCACGGTTGCCGATCAATCCGGACACCGAGGTGATGCAGACGATCCGACCGGCGGCGCGGCGACGGATCATCGGCATCATTACCGGGTGCAGGACGTTGTAGAAACCGTCGAGGTTGGTGCGCAGCACCACGTCCCAATCGTCATCGCTCAGCGCCGGGAAGGCACCGTCGCGGGTCAGCCCGGCGTTGAGCACCACGCCGTAATAGGCGCCGTGGGTTTCGACGTCGGCTTCAAGAATGGTTTTGCAGGTTTCACGGTCGGCGACGTCGAATTGCAGGATGCGCGCCTTGCGGCCCAGTGCTTCGATCTCGGCCTGCACCGCTTGCGCTTCGGCGACGCCGCTGCGGCAATGCAGGACGATATCGTGTCCGGCCTGGGCCAGACGCAAGGCAATGGCGCGGCCGATGCCACGGCTGGAGCCGGTGACCAGTACGGATTCAGTCATCGTTCGACTCCCGGTGTTGTTCAAGATATTCGGATGGCTGCGGCGGTCGGAACACATTCAGGCGGGCACTGGCTTCGATGCCGGGGCCGTGGATGTGGCATTCGAACACGCCCATGCCGTTGTCGTCTTCCAGCGAGCGGATGCCGTGGATGGTCAGTTCGCTGCCGGCCGCAAAGGCCTCGACGTTGCACTCGAATTTACGCGTGCCGAGCAGGAAACCCAGGGCTACCGGGTTACCTTTCTGCCGGGCGTGGCAACCGGCAAATGCGGCGACGCTTTGCGCCATCAGCTCGACGCCGACCCATGCCGGCAGGCTGCCGTCGGCCAGGCTGAACAAACCGTCGGGCTTTACCGTGAGGCAGGTATGAATCTGTTCCTCGTCGAAACTGAGAATGCGGTCGAGCAGAATCATGTCGCCAGCGTGCGGCAGCAGTTCGGCGAGCGGCCAGTCGGTCATGGGGCGTCTCCGATAATCAGGCTGACGTTGTTGCCCCCGAAGGCAAACGAGTTGCTCATCAGGTAGCGCGGTGCAATGGACGACAGGCGCTGGTTCGCGGTCACCCAGTTCAGCGCGGGCAGGGCAGGATCGGCCTCGGCGTCCCAGACGTGCGGCGGCAGCGCCTGTTGCGGGTTGTCGGCGCTCAGGCTCAGCCAGCAGAACGCCGCTTCCAGCGCACCGGCGGCGCCGAGGGTGTGGCCGGCCATCGGTTTGGTCGACGAGCAGGCCACGCCGTCCGGGAACAGCGTGGCGACCGCCAGACTTTCCATCGCGTCGTTGTGCTGGGTTGCCGTGCCGTGCAGGTTCAGGTAGTCGATCTGCGCCGCTTGCAGCTGGGCGCGGTGCAGGGCTTTTTGCATCGCCTGCAGCGCGCCGCGACCGCTGGGTTCCGGCGCGGAAATATGGTGTGCGTCGGAGCTGGCCCCGGCGCCGAGCAGGGCGATGGCCGGGCCATCAGCGCGCTCTTTGCTCATCAGAAACAGCACCGCTGCTTCGCCGATGTTGATGCCGTCGCGGTTGACCGAGAACGGATTGCAGCGCTGGTCGGACACCGCCTCCAGCGCGCTGAAACCGTTGAGCGTCAACTTGCACAGGCTGTCGACCCCGCCGCACAACACCGCATCGCACAGGCCCAGATCGAGCAGGCGCTGCGAGCTCATCAATGCTCGGGCGCTGGAGGTGCAAGCGGTGGAGATTACGTAGGCCGGGCCGCTGAGTTGCAGCCAGTCGGCGAGGAAATTCGCCGGGGCGCCGAGTTCCTGTTGCCGATAGTCGTATTCGACGGGGAACTGCTGCTCACGAATGTAGTGAGCCAGCCCGCGACTGGCTTCATCGATGCCCGACGTGCTGGTGCCGAGCACTATGCCGATGCGCTCGCGGCCATAGGTCTGGATGGCCCGATCAATGTCAGCGCGAATCTGCAGCGCGGCCTCCAGCAGCAGTTGATTGTTACGGCTGCTCTGGTCAGCCAGTTCCGCCGGAATCATCGCCAGCTCACCCTGCACCGCCGCCACCGGCAACGCGCGCTCGGCGACCCAGCCGGACTCAAGGCGCATGCCTGAGCAGTCGCCGGCAAACAGATTCTGCGCGACGTGTTGCTTGTCGCGGCCCAGCGCGCAGATCACGCCGAGGGCATTGAGGTAGGCAGTCATGGCGTCGGTTCACCGAGGGGAGAGACCCGATAATGCGGGCCTTGGGGCAGGTTCAATTCGAAGCTCAACGGTTGCGTATAACGGATCACCCAGCGCGGCGGCAGCGAGCGCTGCCCGGCCTGTTGCTGGGCATCGGGATAATTGCGCAGCAGCTCGCCGGACGGGGTCAGGGCGAACAGCAGCGCGGCAAACAACTCGCGGGCTTCCGGGTTGGGCGGCAGCAGCCCGTCGGCCTGCCAGTGGCCGGCGATCAGTTGTTGCCGCGCCTGCGGAATGCCTAGCGGGTCCATCATCGACCAGCGAATGCCGGGACCTTCGTGCTGGATCACCAATAGCCAGTCCTGGCGTTGATCGGCTTGCTGGCGTTCGATGTGCAGTTGCAGCGGCAGGTGCAGGGTCGGTTCAGCCGCCGGTAGCGGCGCGTGGCTGGCGCAGGCGCTTAACAGCAGAGAGCAGAGCGCCAATATCAGCCACCCCAGAGCCCCTGTGGGAGCTGGCTTGCCAGCGATGGCTATGGCACATCCAACATCAATGTTGTCTGACCCACCGCTATCGCTGGCAAGCCAGCTCCCACAGGGGTTCAGGTGTGCAGATCGAAAGCTGCGCATCAGATGGATTCCTGCATTGGCTTGCGCGCAACCACGTTCACCAGCGTTTCCTCACGCTGGCCAAACGGTTTCGGCTTGAGCAATCCCAACCGCTCCAGCAAGCCAAAATCCTTCGCCCGGCTCCACCACAGATACGGGTAGGACACATTGCGCTCAGCAAACTCGAAACCCTGCTGGCGAATCATCTCCAGATACTGCGCCGCACTTTTCTGCATGTGCATCGGATGGCGGAACAGCCAGCGGATCACCCAGGTATCAATGTAAGCCTCGGTGGACTCGGCGAACAGCAGATAACCGCCCGGTTTGAGCACGCGATAGAACTCGGCGAGGGCTTTTTCCTGCTCGACCAAGTGATGAAAAGTCTGATGGCAGAACAGCAGATCAACGCTGGCGTCCGCCACATCAAGCGTCGCGCAGTCGCTGCCGATCAGCTCGACCTCGAAGCCTTGGCGCGCCGCTTCTTCGGCGCTCAACTCCAGGCTGTGCGGATCGGCATCGACGCCAATCAGCCGTTGTGGGGCGAAGGTCTGGCGCAGATGGCGGAACGATTTGCCCTGGCCACAGCCGGCATCGAGCAGCACCGGATTGGCCGGCAGCGATTCGCTGAACAGTCCGCGCAGATCGTTGATCGCCACGCGCAACACATGGTGCTGCCAGGTGTGGCTGCGCAGGAACCAGAAACCGAAACGGGTTTCCTCGACGTAGCTGTCGCTCAAGTAATTCATGGGGCGTCCTTTGCGCAGAGTTCGGAAATCATCTTCAACCGGCGGCGTGCTTCGCTGACGAACGGGTTGCGTTCATCCCAGGCGTAACCGGCGAGGATCGAGCAGATCATCCGGCGGATATCCGCCTGGCTGTCTTCATAAAAAATCACGTCCTGGAAGGTGCCGGCGTACCAGCCCTCGACGTAGCAGCGGAAGGTGTCGACTCCGCGCTTCAGCGGCTCGGCGAACTCGCGCTGCCAGTCGACGCTTTCGCCCTGCAGCTGCCGATGCAGCACGGCGGCGGCCATGCTCGCCGAGCGCATGGCGATGGTCACGCCGGAGGAAAACACTGGGTCGAGAAATTCCGCCGCATTGCCGAGCAGGGCGAAGCCCGGGCCGTGCAAGGTTTTCACATTGGCCGCATAGCCGCCAAGCGTCCGCGCCGGGGTGTCCCACACGGCGTTGTTCAACACGCCGGCGAGGCTCGGGGTTTCGCCGATGAAACCGCGCAGGCAGGCATCCAGATCGCTGTCGCGGCCGGCGAAATGTTCTGCGGCCGCGACCACGCCCACTGAGCAGCGACCGTTGCTGAACGGGATGGTCCAGAACCAGATGTCGCGATGCTCTGGATGGGTGGTGACGAGGATTTTTTCACGGTCGAAAGCCGGATTGTCGATGTGATCTTCGACATGGGTGAACACCGCCTGACGCACCGGGAAATTCGACGGCGCTTCCAGATCGAGCAGGCGCGACAGCACGCGCCCGTAACCGCTGGCGTCGAGCACGAAATCCGCTTCGACACGGTACTCGCTGCCGTCCTCGCGCAGCACGTCGAGCTGCGGTCTGGCGCGGTCGAAATCGACGCGGACGATGGCCTCGCCGTAACGGATCTCGACCCCTTGCAGTGCCGCCTGATCCGCCAGCAACTGGTCGAAATCGGCGCGCTGCACCTGGAACGTGGTCGGTTTGCCTTTGGTGAAGGTGTCGCCGAAATCGAAGGCGCTGTAGCGCTCGCCCCAGGCGAACGCGGCACCGGTCTTGCGCTGGAAACCGGCGGCGTTGACGGCGTCGAGCATGCCGGCCTCTTCGACGAAATCCAGGCAATGACTCAGCAGGCTTTCGCCAATGGAAAAGCGTGGAAAGTGCTGCCGTTCGATCACCAGCACGTCGTGGCCCTTGCGCTTGAGCAAAGCGGCGGCGATGGCACCGGACGGGCCAGCGCCGATGATCACGACCTGACGGAATTCCATTTCAACGCTTGGCATGTGAGCTCCCGGGGGCGGTGGCGGCAAGTTTCAGGGTCGCGCGATGCAGGCCGATCAGGGCCGGCAACAGCGTCGCGATCAGGCCCATCAGCATCAGCGCGAAGTACAGCGCCGGGCTGATGAGTTGTTGTTGCAGCAGCAGGTTGAGAAAGACGATTTCGCTGAGGCCACGAATATTCAGCAGCACACTTTCGCGCCAGCGACTGGCCCCTGCGAACGACGCACCGGCCCAGCCCAGACCCAGCCAGTTGCCGAGCAGTTTACTGGCAATCGGCAACAGCAGCAGCGCCGCCCATTGCCCGGCGCCAAGGCTGGAGAGGGCGCTGTGCACGTCGATCTGCACGATGCCGAAGGTGAGGATCAGCGGGATCGCCATCCACGTCTGCAGGCGGCTCATCCACCGCGCCGGCAGCGGCAACACCAACGGCACTTTCAGCAGCGCCATGCACAACAGGTAGCCGATGCCGAAAATCAGGGCGTTGAGTTTGTAGTGTTCGGCCAGCACCAGCAGCGCGAAGAAGCCGAGGCTGTAGGTCAGCGGACGGCGCACGCGCAACAGATACAGCAGCGCCGGCACGCAGGCCAGGCCGAGTGGCAGCAACAGAGTGCTCAGGTGCAGACTGCCTTGAGCGAGGCCAAACAGCGTCCAGCAGGTCAGGTCGATCAGGATCGCCGTTTGCACCAGACGACGGGTGGCGGCGGGCGGGTAGTCGATGTGGCGCAGGTACAGGTACAGCACCGGGATCGCGGTAATCGCGAACACCAGACCGATCGCCAGCGAATTCAGCCACGGTTGCGCCGGCAGCAGCCAGGCAGCGACTGCGAGGCCGCAAGCGAACGGCACGGCAAAACTCGGCACGGCGATTTTCACGCTCTGGCGGTCCAGCCGCAGGTCGATCACGTCGCTGAGAATGTGTCCGAGCAGCAGCGCGAAGCTCAGGCTGTAGAGGTCTTTCAGCCAACCCGGCGCAATCAGTGCGGCGCCGCTGAGTTGCCAGCCCGGTTCGATCCAGCAATACATCAGCAACGGCAGGCCGAAGCTGGCCAGCAGCAACTGGCTGACGATCGGAATCAGGCCGAAATGCCGGCCGATACGGGTCGCCACGGCGAACAACGCCAGGGCCATCAGCCAGAAGCCGACGATCATCATGCTGCCGGCTCCGCGACGGCGGAGCTGTGCGCATGCCGTCCGGCCCACGGTGCGAGGACGAAGCTGAAGGCCAGTCCGAGGCTCACCGCCAGGCCGAAATTGCTCACCGCCGGCGTGCTGGAGACGGCCAGCAGACCGAACGACAGCCAGGTGGTCAGCGCCGCCAGCAAGGTGCCGAGCAGGCTGACCGCCGCCCCGCCAACCTGCTCGCGCATGAGGATCGCGTAATCGACACTGATCGCCGTCACCAGCAGCAGGCCGAACAGGCTGAACAGGGTCAGCGGCTGACCGAGCCAGCCGAGGCTGGCGAGGCTGCACAGCGCCGCCAGCAGCGGCAGGGCGACGATGCGCAGGGCGCCGCCGACGCCGAACGGCACGATCAGCACCAGCACGATCAACACGCAGGAGGCGAGTTTCAGTTCGGCGGCGCTGATCTGGGTCGCGGCGAATACGTTGTTCAGTTCGCCGAGGCGATCGACCAGCATCACCCCCGGCAGATCCAGCGCCTGCACCCGCAGCAGCGCCGGATTGTTCAGCCCTTGCAGGCTGGTCATCGCCGCCACGCCGTCATCGGTCGGGCCCAGCCACAGCGTGCGGTAAGGCTCGCCCAAGGGCCCGGCCAGCGCCGCATCGATGTCTTCGGCGGGCAACTGCTGCAACTGTTGCAACTCGCTTTGCAGCGCGGCGAGCGGGACGCCGAGGTCGAGCAATGGTTGCCAGAACTGCGGCAGTTTGCTCAGTGCCTCGCGCACTTGCTGTTGCTGGCTCGGCGGGCTGAGCAATTGATCGAGGGCCAGATAACCTTGCAGTTTGTTGAGGTTGACCAGTTGCTGCAGGCGTTCGCTGAGTGCGGCCTGACGTTCCAGCAACTGCTGCTGATTGGCCGCGCGCACCAGGAAAAACTGGCTGGTCGGCTGGTAGCCGGTGATGCGCGCGATGGTCTGCGCTTCATCGGTCAGGTGTTGCGGGGCACCGATCCATTGGCGAATGTCGTTCTTGCTTTGCAGTTGCACCAGACCGCCAGCGCAGAAGGCGATCAACAGCGCCAGCAGCAGCGGCGTGCGCACGTGTTGCAGCAGGGTTTCGCGCAGTTGCACCAGACGTTCGGCGAGGCGCAGCGGCCATTGCGCGGGCTGCAGCTCAACGTTTTTCAGCAGCGCCGGCAGCAGGCACACCGCGGACAGGTAAGCGCCGAGCAATCCGGCGGCGGAGAACACCGCGATTTGCGTCAGTGCCGGGAACGGCGTCCACGCCAACGCCAGATAGCCGATGGCGCTGGTGATCAGGCTCAGCGTCAGCCCGGAGAGCGTCAGGCGTAACGCCGGCCAGCTGCGCCACGGCTTGAGGCTCCAGCTCTTCGACAGATAGTGCAGCGGATAATCTACCGCCACGCCGATCAGGCTGGAGCCGAGCACCAGCGTCATCACGTGCATGTGGCCGAACAGCGCCACACAGGCCACCGCGCCGAACAGCATGCCCACCAGCACCGGCACAAATGCCAGCAATACTCGCCAGCGGCGAAACGCCAACAGCAACAGCAACAGAATGCCAAGGGTGGCGCCGCCGCCGACCCAGGTCATTTCCCGGGTGGCCTGTTGCTGACCGTTGGCTGCATAGAGCAGACCGCTGGCGGCCAGCAGTTGCACGTCGGCTTTGGCCGCCTGCTCGCGACTGTGCTGCAGCAGATCCGCGACCTTCAGCGGCAGGTTCATGTCGAAGGCGTTGCCTGTGGTGCGTGCGCGCAACAGCACCCAGCGCTTGCCGTCGGCATCGGCGACCAGTGCGCCGCTGCCGATGTCCAGTTGCACCGCGCCATGTTTCGGCTGGCTGTTCTGGATGCGTCCGGTGAGGCCCAGCCAGTCGTCCTGGCTCGGCACCAGCGTGAAGCCATTGAACGGGTCGAACAGCGCCTGCACCCGCTGCTGAATAAACGCGTCGGGATGTTCGATCAGCAGTTGCCGGTCATCCGCCGAGAGCATCGCCAACCGCCCTTGCAGCAACTGCGTGCGCAGGGCCGGGAGGTCGGCCTGCAGGTTCCACTGAACCTTGTCGAACAGACCGCTGGCCTGCCATTGCTCGCCCAAGGTCTGGGCCATGGCGACCGCTTGCTGGCGATCGGCGTGGCCGACCAGCACCAGCATTTCGCGGTTGAGGGGTTCCTGCATGCGTTGTTCGGCGCGCAGTTCGAGCGCATCAGGGTCGGTGCCGGGCACCAGTTCCATGAGGTTGGCCGACAGCGGCGCGCCATGGCGCCACTGCCAGCCGGCCAGCGCGATCACCGCCAGCAGCAGGATCAGAAACAGCCACGGCAGCCTGCGTTCACTCGGCAAAGTCATGTTGCTCCGTGTCGCTCAACGGCTGGCTGGCGCTGCTGTCCTGCATGCGCAGCACGGTGCTGTCGCCCTGGGTTTCCAGCAGTTCGATGGTCTGCACCAGCTCACCGCCGTTGATATTGATCCGGTTGAACACTTGCTTGAGCAGCAGCGAACGCGGAGTCAGGGTCAATTTCCACTGCTGTGCGTCGCCGCTCAGGGCCAGCTCGAAATCCCGTTGCAGGCCGCTGCTGTCACCTTGCAGCACGGCGAGGAACAAGCGGTTCTGCTCGGCCCCGGCGCTCTTGTTCGGCAGCAGTTGCCAGCCATTGCCGTCACGGCGCGCAATGCCGTTGGCGGTGATGCGGTAATCCTGTTGCAGCGGGGTTTTCAGCAGCCACAGCAAGCCGTGGTTTTTCGCCAGAACAAAGCTGCCCTTGCTGATCAGCGGCTGGGGCAGGGCGCGCAGGTGTTTTTCCTGGATGAACTGACCGTGGATCACGTCCGGTTTCGCCAGTTGCTCGCTCAGCTGTTGCAGGTCGAAGGCGTTGGCCAGACTTGAAACGGCGAGCAGCGCCAGGGCGCCAAGGTATTTGCCGAGCAGCTTCATCGCAGGATCCTTTCCACCGCGTCGGTGAACACTTTGGGTGAGGCCAATTGCATCTCGCGGCTGCTGATCTCGACCGCCACCTGCACCGAACTGGCACGGGTCAGGCGTTCGCCGGTCTGCAGGTCGGTGATCAGGTAATTGATCTTCAAGCGGTTCTCCCATTCCACCAGACTGGCGCGCACGTTCAGGCGCTGGCCGAACACCGCGCCACGCACATAGCGCAGTTGCAGGTCGATGATCGGCCAGGCGTAGCCCGACTCGGCCATCTGCGTGTAGTTGTGGCCGATCTGGTCGAGCAGCGCGCAACGCGCCACTTCCAGGTATTTGACGTAATGCCCGTGCCAGACCACGTGCATCGTGTCCACGTCGAAAAACGGCACGAGTATTTGCGTGTCGGCGTGCAGGACTCCGGCGCTACGCATGCAGCCTCCAGTGTTGCTCGGCGATGCGTTGCAGGCACAGGCGCAGGTCGCCTTCCAGGGCGCGATCTTCGATCACTGGCGGGAAGTCCTTGGCCAGCGCTTCGTGCATGGCGGCCAGGGCGGGTGGCAGCGGCCGAGCATGCTGATCGCGAGCGCGCAGCCAGACGCCCTGATTCGCCGCGAGCAGCGTGGCAGCGGCGACCTGCTCGGTCAGTTCCAGCACACGGATTGCGTCGCGGGCGGCGATGGTGCCCATGCTCACCTTGTCCTGGTTGTGGCACTCGGTGGAGCGCGAAAATACGCTGGCCGGCAGGGTGTTTTTCAGGGCTTCGGCGGTCCAGGCGCTGGTGCCAATCTGCACGGCCTTGAAGCCGTGGTTGAGCATGGCGCGATCCGCCGGAGCGCCGGACAGGTTGCTCGGCAATCCGTGGTTGTAGCGCTCGTCGACCAGCAGCGCGAGTTGCCGGTCGAGCAGGTCGGCAACGTTCGCCACCAGGTTTTTCAGGCTGTCCATGGCGAAGGCGATGTGCCCGCCGTAGAAGTGCCCGCCGTGCAGCACGCGCTCGGCTTCGGCGTCGATGATCGGGTTGTCGTTGGCGCTGTTGAGTTCGGTTTCGATGAACGAACGCAGCCAGTTCAGGCTATCGGCCAGCACACCGAGCACATGCGGGGCGCAACGCAGCGAGTAGCGGTCCTGCAGGCGATGCAGTGGTGCGGTCGGCGCATCGATCGCCAGATCCTTGCGCAGCCACGCGGCGACCTGCATCTGCCCCGGGTGTGGCTTGGCGGCGAACAGGCGCTCGTCGAAGTGTTCCGGGTTGCCTTGCAGCGCGACCACGTTGAGCGCGGTGATGCGCGTGGCCAGTTGCAGCAGGTAGTCAGCGCGGGCGTAGGCGAGGCAGGCCAGACCGGTCATGACCGCCGTGCCGTTCATCAGCGCCAGCGCTTCTTTCGGGCGCAACACCAGCGGCGTCCAGCCCAGCTCGCGATGCACGTCAGCGGCCTGGCGGCGTTCGCCACGGAACAGCACTTCGCGCTCGCCGGACAGGGTCGCGGCGACGTAGGACAGCGGCGTGAGATCGCCGCTGGCACCCACCGAACCTTCTTCGGGAATCAGCGGCAGAATGTCGTGTTCAAGAAACGCCTGCAGACGCTCCAGCAGTTCAATGCGCACCCCGGATACGCCGTGGCACAGCGACTGCAACCGCGCGGCGAGCACGGCGCGGGTGGCCTGGGCGTCGAGCAGTTTGCCCAGCCCGCAACCGTGGAAGGTGTACAGATGACGGGGCAGCGCCTCGACGTGATGCAGCGGCACCGCGACCACGCAGGAATCGCCGTAACCGGTGGTCACGCCATAGATCACGCCTTCCTTGTCCAGCAACGAATCGAGAAACCGCGCGCCCTTGGCGATGCGCTCACGGTAATCGGCGTCGTTCTGCAACTGCACGGGCGCCTGACGGTTGGCCAGGGCCAGCACGTCTTCGATGCGCAAAGGGCGTTCGCCGAAGGTTACCGGCTCATGGGTTGGCGTCGTCATCGGTCTTCCAGAAAGGGTAAAAGTTGAACCATTGCTGCGGGGCTTCGAGGCAATAGTGACTCAGGCGCTGCGCATAGCGGGTGGCCCACTGATGAATGACCTGCTCGCGCTCACGGCGGGTCCACACCACGCTGTCGGCGAACGGTTCGAGGGTCAGGCGATAGTGGCCGTCCGCTTGTTTCAGGCACATCAGCAGATTGACCGGGCATTTCAGCAAACCGGCCAGCAACCACGGCCCTTGCGGAAACGGCGCCGGGTGGCCGAGAAAGTCCACGGTGACGCTGCGCCCACCGTGCAGCGGCACGCGGTCGCCGGCGATCGCCAGCCACTCGCCGCGCTCCAGGCGCTCGTGCAGTTGCAACATGATCACCGGATCCAGTTCGCTGACCTGAATCAGGCGCAGATTGGTCGCTCCGGCCTCGCCCAGCAGACGGTTGAACTGCTCGGCGTGCTTGGTGTGCACCAGCACGTTCATGGTGACCTTTTCGCCGATTTCCGCCAGTGCCCGACACACTTCGAGGTTGCCCAGGTGCGCGCCGACCAGCAGTTGCCCGCGACTGCCGCGCAACTGATTGCGCAGCAATGCCGGGTCGATGATTTCGATCTGCTCGATGCGCAGCTTGCCGTTCCATACGTCGAGCTTGTCGAGCAGCGAATCGGCAAAGGCCATGAACTGCGCGAACACCCGCCGGTGGCTCGGACGCAGATCGGCGCGCTGGCTCCAGTCGGCCAGCCGCTGCTGGTACTGCCAGGTGCTGTGGCGGGCGGTGCGGCCGAACAGGAAAAAGTACAGGACGATGCCGTACAGCAACGGGCTGAGCAGGCGCCGGCCAAGGACTTTGGCCGCCAGCGCAGTGAATTTCATCAACAGGAAACTGCCGCGCTCTTCGCGGTCGGCCCAGTGCTTTTCGTTGCGCTCGACGCTCATGTTCGCCACCGGCGCCAGAGGATCAGCGGCAGGCGCAGCAGCATGCCGAAGAACAACCGGGTGTGCATGCTGGAAATCAGCGCGTTGTCATGAAACAGACGGAAGTGCGAAACGCCGTCCAGCGGGTAATGCACGCTGGTCTGTAGCCAGCGCATCGGCTGATTGCGCCACGCCAGGCGCACCAGAATGTCCGAGTCGAAATCCATGCGCTTGCCGACCCGTGCCGAGTCGATCAGCGCCAGCGTCGGCGCGAGCGGATACACACGAAAACCGCACATCGAATCGCGGATCTGCAGCGACAGCGTGTTGATCCAGACCATCACGTGAGTCAGGTAGCGCGCGTACAGTCGGCCCTTGGGCACGCTGTCGTCGAACAGCGGGTAACCGCAGATCAGCGCGTCCGGATGGGCGCTGGACTCCTCGACAAAACGGGCGACGTCGTGCAGGTCGTGCTGACCGTCGGCATCGACCTGCAGGGCATGGCTGAAGCCCAGGCGCGCGGCTTCGCGCAGGCCGGTCATCACCGCGCCGCCCTTGCCCTGATTGAGGGTCAGGCGCACCAGGTAGACATTGTTCCGTTCGGCCAGCGCATCCAGCACCTTGGCGCAGGAGGGCGTGCTGGCGTCGTCTACCAGAATACATGGCAATGCTTGGGCGAGCAGCGCGTCGACCACGGTGCCGATCGCGGTTTCGTGGTTGTAGACCGGGATCACGGCGCACGGGTTATGCATGACGATTCTCCACAGGATGACTGCAGATCCTGTAGGAGTGAGCCTGCTCGCGATTGAGTGCGCAGCACTCACCCTGCTTAAGCATTTACGCGCTCCAGAATAATTCGCCCGCTCGAACAGGTCGCGGTGTCATTGCGGTAAGCAAAATACAGTTTGCTGCGCTCGCGATCGAAACGCAGGTGCAGCTGGATTTCATCGCCGGGGCGCACCAGTTGCTGGAATTTCAGCACTTCCATGCCGGCGAATTTACCCGGCAGGTCCAGCAGTTGCTGACCGAGTTTCAGCGCCCATTCGACTTGCACCACACCGGGCAAAACCGGGGCTTTGGGGAAGTGACCGCTGAAGTAGGCAAGGTCCGCCGGTACCGCCAGTTGCAGGCTCCATTCGCCAGCGCTTTCGACTTGTTCCAGCACTTCCGGGCCTTTCGGTCGCGGCGCCAGCAGCAGCGCTTCGATGTCGGCCTGTGGCAGCTTGCCTTGGCTGTTCAGCGGCAGTTGCCGCACCAGCCGCCAGCGCCGAGGCAGCGCCAGCGCTTCGCAATGTTGACTGAGGTGTTTGCGCAGGGCTTCGGTCAGGCTGCGGCGGCCATGTTCACGCAGGGCGAACAGACCCTCGTCACTGAGCACCAGCAGTGCCCCGAGTACCGCACGATTTTCCTGAACCACGCCCAGCCGTGCTTCGGCGACCCACTCATGGGCGACCAGCGCCTGCTCCAACATCGGCAGGGAAATACGCTTCTCTTCGAGTTTGACGATGCGGTCCAGCCGCCCCAGCAGTTCGAAACGGCCACCGGCGGCGATGCGCGCGGCGTCGGCGGTGTGTTCGACGTGCCCCGTCGGCAGATACGGTGAGGCGATCAGCAGCGCGCCGTCGCTGTCCTGGCTCAGCTCGACCCCGGCGAACGGCTGCCACAGGCTGGTGCCCTGACGCCAGGCGATGCCGCCGGTTTCCGAGCTGCCGAGAATTTCTGTCGGCCACTGTTGCAAGCGTTGCTGCAGGCTGTGCGCGGCCTCTGCCGGCAGCGCGCCGCCGGAGGAAAACACCCGGCGCACGGCACTCAGGGCCGGCCAGTCGAGGTTGTCGCCCATGCGTTTGAGCAACGCCGGGCTGCCGACCCAGGCGAAGGCCGGGTGTTCGCGGCTGGCGCGTTGCAGGTCTTCCGGAAACGCCAGTTGCTTGCGCACGAACCCGCGCCCGGCGCACAGCGGCCACAGCACGCGAAACAGCAAGCCATAGATATGCTGGGTGGCAACGCTGCCGATGATCCAGGCCTCGCCGAGATCCGCCCCCCACAGTTGCTCCAGCGCCTCGACCTCGTTGGCCAGTTGGCGCAGGTTTTTCTCGATGCGCTTGGGCTCGCCGCTGGAGCCGGAGCTGCACAGACTCAGGCGGCACTGCTCGAGATCCAGCTCCGCGCCGGGCAGGGCCGATTGCAGCAGATCGTTCAAGTGCACGTCAGCGTTGTGATCGGTCAGCCACAGATCGACTTCACTCGACCAGCGCTGGCGGGTCTGCGCTTGCAGGTCGGCAGGCAGCAACACACTGACGCCGGCGCGCCAGGCACCGAGCAGGGCGATGGCAAGGTCGGCGGCATCTTCCAGATGCACCGCCATACGTTGCACGCCGCGCGCCTGCAGGCCGGCGGCAACGCTCAGTGCCTGCTCGCGCAGTTGCGTGTGGTCAAGGGCCGGGATGTCAGTGATGACTCGCCCCGGCAGGGCCTTGAGCAACAGGTGCTCAAGTTTTATCCAGTTCATTTACGGCCTCTTACCCGTTGTCGTATCAGCCATTCAATGGCAAACATCAAGCCGATCAATCCGTAGGAGATCAGGCCGGTGTACAACATCCACCAATGCAGCGGCGCCCACAGGGTCAGGAGGGCGGCGCACAAACCGTTGCAGAAGAAAAACACGCTCCAGGCCATGGTGACCTGGCGGGTGTAGCGGATCGCCTCGGGCGGCAGTTGCGGCTCGCGCAGCCGCGCCAGGCGCTCGACCATCGGCGGGCCCCATTTCAGGCTCAGGCTGAACAGCACCAGCATGAAGCCGCTGATCAGCACCGGGTACCAGCGCAGCAACAGCGGGCTGTCGAACAGCGCCAGCAACCCGCAGAACACGATTGCCACGCAAGCCATCCACAGACTGCCGGGCTTGCGCTCGCCAGTCAGCGCGCGGGCCAGCCACAGGCTGCCGAGCAGCAGCCCGAACTGCCACGGGGCGAAGTGCTCCATGCCGAAATACACCGCAAAGGGGTACAACAGGCCCGCCAGCAGCAGGCCGAGGCCGATCAAACGGCTCATGCGGCCGGTTGAACCAGACGGAAGACCGCCTCGACCACGTCACCGACGGTACGCACCGATTTGAATTCTTCGGCGGCGATTTTCTTGCCGGTCTGGCGTTTGATGTGATCGATCAGGTCGACCGCGTCGATGCTGTCGATTTCCAGATCCTGATACAGGTTGGAGTCCAGGCTGATGCGCTCCGGCTCCAGTTCGAACAGCTCGACCAAGGCATCGCGCAGGGTGTTGAAAATATCGTCACGAGTTTGCATGGTCCGGTCTCAAGCTGCCTGTTTTGCCGTGACGAAAGCCGCAAGGCTCGCCACGTTGGTGAAGTGGTTACGGGTGTCTTTGGCGTCGGCGTCGATCTTGATGCCGTACTTTTTCTGGATTGCCAGACCCAGTTCCAGCGCATCGACGGAATCCAGGCCCAGGCCTTCGCCGAACAGCGTCAGCTCGTCGCCGATGTCGTCGACGCTGATGTCTTCGAGGCCGAGGGCGTCGATGATCAGCAGTTTTATCTCACGGTGCAGATCGCTCATCTTCGGCGAGCTCCTTGATGAAGTAGGTGTGCAAATAGTCGTTGAGCTTGCGCGAGGCTTGCGGGGCGGGGCCTTGCGTGGCGAAAGTCTGTGGGTCTATATCGGCCCCGACGCGAAAACTGAAGTGCACGCGGCGGCGGGGGATGCGATACCAGGGTTCGGCCTTGGTCAGGGTGGTCGGGCTGACCTTGATCACCACCGGAGTGACGATTTTCGCACCGCGCAGGGCAATCGCCGCAGCCCCCCGATGAAAGGCCGGTGCCTGCCCCGGCTGGGTGCGGGTGCCTTCAGGGAAAATGATCAGGGTCTGGCCGTTTTCCAGAGACTGGGCGGCGGCGTCGAGCATGTCCATGCTGCCGTCATTGCTGATGTATTCGGTGCTGCGCAGCGGGCCACGGGTGAAAGGGTTTTCCCACAGGCTTTTCTTCACCACGCAATTGGCCTGGCGCACCAGACCAATGAGGAACACCACGTCGATCAGCGACGGGTGGTTGGCGATGATCATCTGCCCCGGACGACCGAGGCGTTCAGCGCCTTGAATGTCATAGGTCAGCACACCGCTGCGGGCCATGAACCGGACGAAAAACCAGAACAGCCGACTGACCGTCTGCCGCGCGCGCTGCCGGTGTTTCAGGGCATCACCGGGCAGGCAGCCGAGCAGCGGAAACACCAGCATGCGCAGGCACAGCCCGCCCAGCCCGAACAGAGCGAAACTGGCGGCAGTGGCCAGCAAACGCCAGTAGTAGGCGTCGCGGGTTTTCT
Source organism: Pseudomonas sp. Eth.TT006 (assembly GCF_054456575.1). Taxonomy (NCBI): domain Bacteria; kingdom Pseudomonadati; phylum Pseudomonadota; class Gammaproteobacteria; order Pseudomonadales; family Pseudomonadaceae; genus Pseudomonas; species Pseudomonas sp. Eth.TT006. The sequence goes on from NZ_JBTJEN010000005.1 coordinate 360,440, forward strand.
CGGTCACGGGTTGCGTTGCCAGGTCCATACACGATTTTTCCAGGCATGTTGGCAATGGGACTGCTGACCGAGCAGGGTTAGCAACAGATTCAGTGCGTGCGGCCAGTGCGCCTTGGACAGTGCCGCCGGGCCGCTGTTCAGGGTCAGCCGCCAGTCGGTACCCGGGGTGAGCAACAGACCGACTGCGTAGGGGAAGGGCACGTCGTCGATCCATTTCGAGTAAGCCTGGGGCGGCTGTTCTTCGGTGATGATCAGCAACACGGCCGGGGCGCCTTCGTCGAGCAGCGCTGCGGCTTCAAGCATGCCGTGTTCGAGGCCGTCGCCAGCCGCTGCGAGGGCGCTCATTTCGCTGGTTTCGCCGCGCATGATCGACCACAGGCCGATGATGGCGTTGTGTACCGACAGGCTGAACTGGGTCGGCGACAACGGTTCGTCCTTCGCCAGGTCGCTGAGGATGTCGAAGGTGCGCGGGGTTTCGCCGTGTCGCGAAACAAACACCAGCGGCAGGTTCTCCCGTCCGTCGGCCAGCGGCCAGCCGACGCTGAACGCCATCCGCGCCAGGCGGCTGAGACGCCGGCGCTGCATGGCGGGCAGGAACGACACATCGGGCGCGGCATCGCTGCTCTGGAGTACGACCGGCTGTCGGCTCCAGGCCTGCCAGGCGTCCACGCTGTCGAGCCCCGGGGCCCACGCGCGCCATTGGGCGATGTTGAAGTTGATCACGGATGTTCATCCCGCCCCTGCGGGCTTGTAGTGACGCTTTGAGTCGCCAGAGCCGCGGCCGACCTGACGTGGCGCAGGGCGCCGGGTGGCGCGCATTATCCCGGTGCGGTGAGTGTGTAGCAAATGTTGGTTACGTTTTGCCCAGCGAAATGTACCGAGTGGTTCGTAGAAAAGCTGTCATTTGGCCATTATCCAGATCAAGGCAGACATGTCTGTCAGGCAACTCGGCGCTGGAAGGCGGTTTTTGCTCTGTTGTGATGCAGATATTTGCACCGGACCCTGTAGTCCGCGTCCAGCGAGGTAGCGAAGCCAACCCGCGCGCAACTACACTCGGTCATTCATTGATACACGGAGGTTTTGTCATGCGGCGCGTGGTGTTCAATCAGAAAGGTGGCGTGGGCAAATCCAGCATTGCCTGCAATCTGGCGGCGGTCAGTGCCAGCGAGGGTTATCGCACGCTGTTGGTGGATCTCGATGCCCAGGCCAACTCCACTCAGTATCTGACCGGGCTCACGGGGGACGACATCCCGATGGGCATCGCCGATTTCTTCAAGCAGACCCTGTCTTCAGGGCCGTTCTCGAAAAAGAACCAGGCCGATATCTACGAAACCCCGTTCGACAACCTGCACATCATCACTGCCACCGCCGAACTGGCCGACCTGCAGCCCAAGCTTGAGGCCAAGCACAAGATCAATAAGCTGCGTAAGTTGCTCGACGAGTTGTCGGAAGACTACGACCGGATCTACCTCGACACCCCGCCGGCGCTGAACTTTTATGCGGTGTCGGCACTGATCGCCGCCGATCGTGTGCTGATTCCCTTCGATTGCGACAGCTTCTCGCGGCAGGCGCTGTACGGGCTGCTGGCGGAAATCGAAGAGTTGAAGGAAGACCACAATGAAGGCCTGGAAGTCGAAGGCATCGTGGTCAACCAGTTCCAGGCCCGCGCCAGCCTGCCGCAGCAGATGCTCGAGGAATTGATCGCTGAAGGCTTGCCAGTGTTGCCGGTTTACCTGACCAGCTCGGTGCGCATGCGCGAATCGCACCAGGCCAGCACACCGCTGATCCACCTCGATGCGCGGCACAAACTGACGCAGCAGTTTGTCGAGCTGCATAACCTGCTTGAAGATGCCTGATAGCGGGACAATCCACGATCCTGTGGGAGCTGGCTTGCCAGCGATGAGGGCCGCAGATTCAGTATCTCCATCGACTGATCCACCGCCATCGCTGGCAAGCCAGCTCCCACAGGTTCTGTGTTGGGTCAGATCCCCTGACTACGCAACCACGCCATCAACTGCGGCATCGGCAACGCCCCGCTCTGCCGCGCCACTTCTCGACCATTCATGAACAGAATCAGGCTCGGAATCGAACGAATCCCCAACTGCGCCGACAGCTGCTGATTGGCTTCGCTGTCGAGCTTGGCCAACCGACACTTACCCGCCAACTGCGCCGCCGCCTGTTCGAACACCGGCGCAAACGACTTGCACGGCCCACACCAATCCGCCCACACATCCACCAGCAACGGCAGATCACCCTTGATCTGACTGGCGTAGTCACCTTGCTTGAGTTCGAAAGGCTTGCTTGACAGCACTGCGGATTTGCAGCGCCCGCACTTCGGGTGATCGCCAAGGCGCTCGGCGGGGATGCGGTTGAGGCCGTTGCAGGCGGGGCACGGGATGAGGAGTGGGGTGGTCATGGGCAAGGTCCGGTGAAGAGCGATAAACCCTAGTTGGAGACGTTTGCTCATATTTTCAATCATGCGGATCTCGATGGTGGGCCTAGGCTGAGACGTACCGGGCAAACCGTTGGTCGGCTGGGTTTATCGCAATTTGCGATAATTTGATCTTGTGATTAACTTTCCATAGCAGAATGCGATAAGGATGTTGCATGCATGTGTTCAGTGAAAAACCAATTCGAGAGGCCAAAGCGCAGTGGCCACAGGCAGCAACTGCGCTAGCGCAGTGGTTTCGCCTTGCAAGCAGAAGTTACCCAAAAGATTTCGCGGCAATGAAGTCGATATTTCCTGCGACCGACAAGGTCGGTGAACTCCACGTTTTCGATATTGGTGGAAACAAACTGAGGCTGATCGCCTTTGTCAGTTATCGATCGCAGAGGCTTTACATCAAGCACGTGCTCGACCATCGCGAATATGCTCGCGGCAAATGGAAGGAGGGAAAGGTATGAGTAGTTTGATCAAGACAGTTGCCGAGCACTGGGAGTTTGTCTCTCCGTTGCTTCGCAAGCCGAAAAATGAAGAGGATTACGATGCCTTGGTGCAGGCGGTCGGCGAGATCCTTGAGCTAACCGGTGATGATGAATCGCATCCACTGGCGAGTTTGGTGGACATCATCAGTGACTGGATTGCTGAGTGGGATCGCACACACCATCCGATGGCCGAGGCGAGTGGCGAAGAGGTCCTTGGCTACATGATGCGCGAACATGGACTGACACAAAGCGACCTGCCGGGTGTGGGCACCCAATCCGTCGTTTCGGAAATTCTGAACGGCAAGCGCAAATTGAACCTGCGGCAAGTTCGCTGGCTGGCTGACTACTTCAAAGTGCCTGCAGAAGTGTTCATCTAGGCTGGTTCAGGAAGAACAACTGATCTCCAGATGCTTGCCCCACTCCGGTGGCCGCTCGGCATAGCTCTCCATTCCAGGCTGTTCCTCGAATGGTTTGCTCAACACCGCATGCAGCCGGCGCACTTCCGAGTAATCGCCTTGTTCGGCAGCATCGATTGCCTTCTGCGCCAGGTAGTTGCGCAGGATGTACAGCGGATTGACCGCATGCATCCGCGCTCGGCGTTGTTGCTGGTCGGTTGCGCCATCGCGGGCGACACGGGCAACGTAGCGCTCGCCCCAGGCATCGAAGCCTTTGATGTCGACGAAGTCATCGCGCAACCGGGCGACGGCCTGTTCGGCAGATTCTTCGCCCAGACGACGGAAGAACAGCGTGTAGTCGACGCCGCTGTTCTGCATCAGTTGCAGCAGGTTTTCCACAAGTGTCTGGTCGTCGTCTTCGGCGCTGGTGAAGCCGAGGCGGCGGCGCATCAGGTCGAGGTAGTGCGCCTGGAACAGCGGCAGGTACAAACCGAGGGTTTCGCGCAGGGCTTCGACGCTGATGAACGGCGTCAGGGCCTGGGCCAGGGCGCTGAGGTTCCACTGGCCGATCGGCACCTGATTGCTGAACGAGTAGCGGCCCTGGTCATCGGAGTGGTTGCAGATGAAGTGGGCGTCGAAATCATCGAGGAAGGCGAACGGGCCGAAGTCGAAGGTGATGCCGAGGATCGACATGTTGTCGGTGTTCATCACCCCGTGGCAGAAACCGTAGGCCTGCCACTTGGCAATCAGTTCGGCATTGCGCTCGACGATCTCGCGGAACATCACCAGATACGGCTCCGGTTGTTCCAGGCATTCAGGGAAGTGCAGCGCCAATACGTGCTCGCCGAGTTGCTTCTGCTGCTCGGGACGCTTGGTGTAATAGAAGTATTCGAAGTGGCCGAAGCGAATGTGGCTCGGCGCCAGGCGCAGCACCATCGCTGCGCGCTCCTGCTTTTCGCGCCACACCGGGGTGTCGGAGCCGATCACGCAGGCCGCGCGTGAAGACGGAATGTTCAGCGCGTGCAGCGCTTCGGAAGCGAGAAATTCACGGATCGACGAACGCAACACTGCACGACCGTCGCCCATGCGCGAAAACGGTGTCTGCCCGGCGCCCTTCAGATGCAGGTCCCAGTGTTCGCCGGCGTTGTTGTAGACCTCACCCAGCAACAGTCCACGACCATCGCCCAGTTGCGGGGTATAGCCGCCAAACTGGTGACCGGAATAGACCATCGCCCGTGGCTCGGCATCGGCCCACAGCTTGTGGCCGCCGAACAGTTCGGCGAATTCCTGGGTCTGCGCGGTGGCCGGCTCGAGATCAAGCAACGCCAGCGCCGCCGGGCTGGCGACGACCAGGCGCGGGTTGTCGATCGGCTCGGGCAGCACATGGGCGGAGAACGCATCGCCGAGGCGGGCGAAACGATTGTCGAAGGTCAGTTCGTCGAGGGCTTTCACGGGCCGGCTCCAGCAGAATGTCCGAGCATTCTGCTGGGAATAGACCGGTTAGTCGAGTTTGGCCGGCGGCGGCTCTTGCAGCGGCTTTTGCTCGTCGCTGATCGGCACGACGGTTTTATTCTCGTCTTCGATCGGCACCAACTTGTATTCCTGGCCATGAAGGTTCTTCAGGTACACCTCCATCTGGCGGAAGGAGATGTTGATGTGCTGCTTCTTGAACTCGCGGTTGATGAAGCGGTTCACTTCGTCGAGCACCGGGTTGCGGTCGCCGAGATCACGCACGTGCATGCGCAATTCGTGGTCGAGGGTGCTTTCGCCGAAGTTGAGGAAGTACACGTGCGGCTCGGGTTCCTTGAGTACCCGCGGGTTTTCCCGGGCGGCCTTGAGCAGCAGTTCCTTGACCAGATCCAGATCGGAGCCGTAATCCACACCAAGTTTCAGCGTGACCCGGGTGATGGTGTCGGTCAGCGACCAGTTGATCAGTTGCCCGGTAATGAACGTCTTGTTCGGGACAATGATGTCCTTGCGGTCAAAGTCGGTGATGGTCGTGGCACGGATGCGGATCTTGCTCACCGTGCCCGAGAGGTTGCCAATGGTGATGGTGTCGCCGATCCGCACCGGGCGTTCGAACAGGATCATGATGCCGGAGATGAAGTTCGCGAAAATCTCCTGCATCCCGAAACCAAGACCTACCGACAGCGCCGCCACCAGCCACTGCAACTTGTCCCAGCTGACGCCGAGGGTCGACAGGGTCGAGACGAAACCGACGCCGGCGATCACGTAGGACAGCAGGGTCGTGGTCGCGTAGGCGCTGCCCTGCGCCAGGTTGAGTTTCGACAGCACGAACACTTCGAGCAGACCGGGCAGGTTGCGCGCCAGGGCGAAGGTGATGCCGATGATGATCAGCGCGCCGAGCATGTCGCCGATGCTGATCGGCACCATGCTCATGTTGGCACCAGTACCGCTGGTGTATTCGTAAAGGGTGATGTTGTCGAGGTACGAGAACACCGAAATCAGGTCGGCCCAGACCCAGTACAGCGCGGCGATGAAGCCGCCGAGCAGCGCCAGACGGATCAGGCGCAGCGACTGTTCGTTGACCTTTTCGATGTCCAGCGTCGGCTCTTCGATCACCGCTTCGCCGTCGCCGGCCTCCTTGGCGGCCTGGCGTTTGGCCAGGGCGCGCTGGTAGGCCAGACGCCGTGCGGCGACCGCCAGACCGCGGACGAAGGTGGCCTCGATCACCAGCCAGAACATCAGCAGGTACAGGGTGTTGATCAAACGGTCGCTGAGTTTCAGTGCGGTGTAGTAGTAGCCGAAGCACACCGCGACGAACAGGGCGATCGGCAGCAGGGTGAACATCACGCCCACGGCCTTGCGGAACAACGAGGCGTTTTCGTGGGCCGGGCTGCTGATCAGCAAGCGGCTGAGCAGCCACGCCATCAGCGCGTAGCAGGTCAGCACCACCGGCATGCCGATCACATCGTCGGCCAGCGCCGCCGGTTGCAGCTCGGCAACGGCCACCACGGTCACCAACGCCATCACCACCAGCCCGAGGCGACGTACCCAGCCCTGGAGGAACTCGACTTGCGGTTTGTCCCAGCGGAAGTGCAGCTCGGCCACGCCACCCGGCGAAAGAATCCGGTAAGCGGTGTAGAACACCAGCCACGCCTGACCCATCTGCAGCAGCGCCGCGCCCATATTGGCGTTTTGCCCGCGGGCGTCGATCTGCAGGGCCAGACCGCACAGGCCCAGACCCAGCGCCACCGGCATCGCCAGCAGAATATTGATCAGGATCGCCTGCGGCGTATGCCACTGGCTGTCACGCTTGAAATGGCCGATGTCCTGGTGAACCTTGTTCAACCGTGCGTACAACGCCTTGCGCCGCCACAGCAGGGCGCCGATCAGCAAGGCCAGCGGCAGGAACAGCAACGGTCGCTGAGTCAGGCCGTCGGTCAGCTCGCTCAGGCTCGACGCCAGCGGCAGGGTGTCGATCTGGCGTTTGAGCCGTTCCGGCACGCTGCGAATCCATTCGGCGTCCAGCGGCTTGTTGCTGGGAATCCAGAACATCTGCTCGTCGAGGGTCGCACGCAGGCTTTGCGCGGTGCTCAGCAGTTGTTTCTGGTTCAGTTGCAGGGTGATCGATTCATTGAGCACCGCGCTCAGCTCGCGGTTAAGACGCTCCAGCAGGTCGGCGCGGGTGTTGGCCAGTTCCAGCAGGCTCTTGCGCAGTTGTGGGGTGACTTGCTCCGGTGGCTGGGTCGACAGCAGGTTGTCGACGTAGGTCGCCGGGCTGCTGAGCAGTTCGCGCTGCTGGCTGACTTCGAACTGATACAGGCGAATGTCCGCGATCTGGTCCGCCAGATCACGGTCAACCTTGAGTCGCGGCAGCGCCTGCTTCTGCTTATAGAGAATCTTCGACAGCAGCAGGCTGCCCTTGAGCACGTTGATCTGCTCGTCGAGGGCTGAGTCGCTTTGCGTCAGGGTGTCGAGCTGCTGTTTGGTCTGCAAGTTCTGCTGGGTGACCTCGTTGAGGCGGTCGGTGCTTTTCAGCAGGTAGTCGGAGAGCTTGAGGTTGGCCGCGCTTTCGGTGGCGAGCAGGCTGCTGCCGCCGGCCTTCTGTGCTTCGATCGACTGCTGGGTGACGGTTTCCTGCGACTGCGCCAGACGCTTCTGGTTGATCAGGGTCTGCAGTTCCTGGATCTCGCGGTCGAGGCGGTCGGATTTCTCCGAGAGCAGGTCATGCTGGCTGTTGCCCAGATCCTGCAACTGACTGTTGCCGGCCAGTTCCTGACGGCGCAGCGGAATCAGCGCGTTCAGCGCGGCGAGTTCGGCATTCAACTGATCGCGCTGCTCGGCACTGACGGTCTTGCCCGCGTCCTTGCCGGACTTGAGGATGGTGTTGATCTGCTGGATACGCGTCTGGCTGCTGGAAATCTCCGCCTGCGCACGCTCGGGGCGGGTCTGCGCAGTGATGATCAGGCTGTTGGCGTCGGCCAGAGCCTTCTGCAGATCGCTTTGCTGGGTCGAACGCTCGGTGAGGATCTGCTCCAGTTGCTGGATCGATTCCTTGGGGAAGCGCTGCGCCACCGGCACCACGGCTGTGGCCTTGAGGCGCGTCAGTTCGCGGGTGTTCTCGATGGTCTGCCGGGGAGCTGTCGCCAGTTGCTGCTTGAGGTCGATCAGCTTCTGCTCGTAATCATGCCGGTTGTTGAGCTGATTGAGCGTGCCTTGCAGGACCGTTTGCAGGGCCTTTTTATCGGCATCCGGCAGCTTACTGTCGGCCAGTTTGTCCAGGCTGGCCTGCACGGCTTCGCTGGAGGGCGGTTCGGCGGCGTACAGCGGGCCGACGGAGAGACTCAGGCCCAGCAGGGCCGCGAAAAAAAAGGAGCGCAGGGTAGGCATAGAGACCGGTCAAGCAAGTGAGAATGGACGCAGTTTAGAGGAAGAGACCGGGACCCGGGCGACTTCCTTCGGGGAATCTGACGCCCACTTTGCCGATCTTGTTCCCGTCCATGACCGCGACCGTCCAGTGGGTGTTGTTCCACTCCACCTGGTCACCCACGATCGGTGCACCACCGACCTTGTGGGCGATGAACGTGCCCAGGGTCATGTCCGGATCGATACCTTCGGCCGGCAACCCGTACAGCGCGGCAACCGCTTTAAGCTGGGCGTCTCCTTCGAGCACGAAGTCGCCGAAGAAGCGCAGATCCAGCCCGCGTTGTGGCGCCTGGCTGAACAGTTTGCCGAGGGCCGGCAGGTTGTGTTCATGGCCGATCACACACAGTAAATCATCGACTTCCAGCACCGTACTACCCGACGGATGGAGCAGTTGCTGGCCGCGAAACAGCGCGGCGATCCGCGTGCCTTCGGGCATTTTCAGCTCACGCAGGGGCGAGCCGATGCACCATTTCTCGGCGCCGAGCTTGTAAACGAACAGCTCCCACTCGCTGGTGATGTGCACTTCCAGCGCGGAACGGGAGATTGGCGCTGGCTCGGGCGGTACCGTCACCTTCAGCAATTTGGCCACCCACGGCAGGCTCGTGCCCTGCACCAGCAGCGACACCAGCACGATGAAGAACGCGAGGTTGAAGTACAGCTGCGCATTCGGCAGCCCGGCCATTAACGGGAACACCGCGAGAATGATCGGTACCGCGCCGCGCAGGCCGACCCAGGAAATAAACGCTTTTTCCCGGCCATGGAACGCCTTGAACGGCAGCAGGCCGACCAGCACCGACAGCGGCCGGGCGAACAGAATCATCCACAGTGCCAGGCCCAGCGCGGGCAGGGCGATCGGCAGCAAATCATGCGGTGTCACCAGCAGGCCCAGTACCAGGAACATGCCGATCTGTGCCAGCCAGGCCATGCCGTCAAGCATGTGCAAAATACCGTGGCGGCTGCGCACTGGGCGGTTGCCGATTACCAGGCCGCACAGGTACACCGCAAGGAAACCGCTGCCGTGCAGGGCGTTGGTCAGGGCGAACACCACCAGACCGCCGGCGATTACCAGAATCGGATACAGGCCGGTGGCGAGGTTGATCCGGTTGACCAGTTGCAGCATCAGCCAGCCGCCGCCCAGACCGATCACGCCGCCGATGCCGAACTCGCGGATCAGGTGGGTCAACAGGCTCCAGTGCAGGCCAGTCTGGCCGCTGGCGAGCATGTCGATCAGGGTCACGGTGAGGAACACCGCCATCGGGTCGTTGCTGCCGGATTCGATTTCCAGGCTGGCGGTCACCCGTTCGTTGAGGCCCTTGCCGCCGAGCAGCGAAAACACTGCGGCGGCGTCGGTCGAGCCGACGATGGCGCCGATCAGCAGGCCCTGAATCAGGTTCAGATCAAACAGCCACGCCGCCGCCATGCCGGTCAGTCCGGTGGTGATCAACACCCCGACCGTCGCCAGCGACAGCGCTGGCCACAAGGCCACGCGGAAACTCGAGACTCGGGTGCGCAAGCCGCCGTCGAGCAGGATCACCGCCAGGGCAAGGTTGCCGACCAGATAGGCTGTCGGGTAGTTATCGAAAATGATCCCGCCGCCATCGACACCGGCGGTCATGCCGACCGCGAGAATGATCACCAGAATGGGGATGCCGAGACGGGAGGAAAGAGAGCTGACAAGAATGCTCGCACCTACCAGCAACGCGCCGATCAAGAACAGGCTGTTGATGGTCGTCGCATTCAAAGGCAGTACTCCAGAAGCGTAAAGACGGGCACAAACTGACCATGCAGTCTGCGTGCCAGCGATTCTAACCTGTTGAAATGCGGTGCTGTCAAAAAGCTTTTCAGCGGGGTATGCGGGATATGGGTTCGGCTGGCGATTGCTGCCCTCACCCTAACCCTCTCCCGGAGGGAGAGGGGACTGACCGCGGTGTTTATGCGAGGTGCACCGACTTGCAATTGCGAGTCGAACTCAAGATCTGAAAAGCCCCCGGTCTGCTCCCTTCCCCCCAGAGAGGGACTGATCGCGGCGTTTATGCGAGTTGCACCGACTTGCAATTGCGAGTCGAACTCACAATCTGAAAAGCCCCCGATGTGCTCCCTTCCCCCCAGAGAGGGGACTGACCGCGGTGTTTATGCGAGTTGCACCGACTTGCAATTGCGAGTCGAACTCAAGATCTGAAAAGCCCCCAATCTGCTCCCTTTCCCCTCGCCCCCTTGGGGGAGAGGGTTGGGGTGAGGGGGTGGCTTTTGATCTTGACCTTGATCTAAAAAATCAAAGGCTAAAGCGCCCAACCATGTTGTTCAGGTCCAGCGCCAGACGCGACAGCTCGTTGCTCGCCGCACTGGTCTGATTCGCGCCGGTTGCCGATTGCACCGACAGGTCACGGATGTTGACCAGGTTGCGATCCACTTCGCGGGCCACTTGCGCCTGTTCTTCGGCGGCGCTGGCGATCACCAGGTTGCGCTCGTTGATCTCGACGATGGCGGTGTTGATGGTGTCCAGCGACATGCCGGCGCCACGGGCGATGTTCAGCGTCGATTCGGCGCGTTCGGTGCTGTTGCGCATCGAATCCACGGCGTGTTCGGTGCCGCTCTGGATGCTGCCGATCATGCGTTCGATCTCGCTGGTCGACTGCTGGGTGCGGTGCGCCAGCGCACGCACTTCGTCGGCCACCACCGCGAAACCACGCCCGGCTTCACCGGCACGTGCCGCTTCGATCGCCGCGTTGAGGGCGAGCAGGTTGGTCTGATCCGCCAGGCCGCGAATCACGTCCAGCACCTTGCCGATGTCGCGGGATTCATTCGCCAGGTCGCCGATCAGGTTCGCCGTGCTCTGCACGTCGGCACTCATGCGTTCGATGGCGCTGACGGTTTCCTGCACCAGGTCACGCCCGTCGCCCGCCGAGGTGGTGGCGTTTTTCGAGGCTTCCGAGGTGCTCACCGCATTGCGGGCGACTTCTTCCACGGCGCTGGTCATTTCGTTGACCGCAGTGGCGGCCTGTTCGATTTCGTTGTTCTGCTGGGTCAGACCGCGAGCGCTTTCGTCGGTAACGCTGTTCAGCTCTTCCGCCGCAGACGCCAATTGTGTGGCCGAGCCGGAGATACGCTGCAAGGTGTCGCGCAGTTTCGCCTGCATCTTGGCCATGGCAGCCAGCAAGCGTCCGGCTTCGTCGCTGCCGTCGACGTGGATCGGCTGGGTCAGGTTGCCTTCGGCGATGGTTTCCGCCGCGTCCAGCGCTTTCGAAATCGGTTTGGTGATGCTGACGGTCAGCAGCCAGGCAAACAGCAAGGTCAGGCCGGTGGCGATCACCAGCAGAGTCACCACCAGATTGAATGCCGAGGAGTACTGGTCGGCCGCTTCCTGATTGGTCTGGCTGATCTGCTCGCCGTTGATCTGCATCAGGCGGTTGAGCACGGTGTTCATCGCTTCGGAGTTGTTCAGCAACTCGGTGTTGAGCAGGTTGCGCAGCTCATCCACCTGATTGTTGCGCGACAGGCTTTTCATCCGGTCTTCGATCTGCCGGTACTGGCCCAGCAGCTGCACGTATTGATCATAAGCCGCGCGTTCCTGCGGGCTGCTGATCAACGGCTCGTAGGCCGATTGGGCGGCGCGGATCTGCTGGTTGCGGGAGTCCAGCAGTTCCATGGTCTTTTGCTGAACGTCCGGCTCGCGGTTGACCAGCAAGCGATACGACAACACGCGCAAGCGCAGGGTCAGCTGGGTGAACTCGTCGAGGTTCTTGATGCTTGGCACGCTGCTGGACGTGATGTCCTCGGCCGCGCCGCGAATTTTGCTCATCTGGTTCAAGGCGAACACGCCGAGAATCAGCATCAGGCCGCCGATCAGGGCGAAACCAGTGAACGCCCGGGGGGCGATATTCATATTGCGAAGGGACATGGGTGCTTACCGAAGAAGGGCCGCATCCATGCGAGCTGAGACTGCTGTATGAAGGGACTTATCGGTCATACGACTAAAGTCTTGAGGTGGTGTGCGTATTTGTCGCATGGGGCCTGGGGCGACGAAGTGCAGGAACCAGATCGGCAGATCACAGTCTTTTAAACTCGCGAGAACGGTCGGCCACCAGGAAAATCAAGGCCTTGCGCCGGTTAAACCCTGGCATCGGCAATGACTTTTCTTTATCGTACGCGCCCTTTGAAAAACGCCTGGAAGATCAAAATGTTGGAAGCATCCCTCAGCCAATTGGAACAGCTTGTCAGTGACTTGGTGCAACAGAACCAGACGCTGACGCAAACCAACCAGACCCTGTCCATGGAGCTGGCTCAGGCCAAGGATGAAAACGAAAGCCTGCAACTGAGCCTGATGGAACAGGAAGAAAAGCACGGCGCCACCGCCGCGCGCATCCAGGCGCTGGTTGATCGCGTCAACGCAGGTCCTGTCAGCGCATGAACCACGGCACCGCAGGGGTAAAAGTCATCTCCATTCTCGGGGAAGACTATTCGATCAAGGCACCGGCCGGGGAAGAACAGACCCTGCTGGACGCAGCCTTGATGCTCAAGGCTGCACTGGCCGACACCAAACGCAAATACCCGACACTGATCGGCGACCGCCTGCTGGTGCTGGCGGCGATGAATCTGTGCTCGCAGCAGATCGAAATGAAGAAGCAACACCAGCAGGAACTCGACCGTTACCAAGAGCAAGTCAGCGCCACGGTCGACACCATCGCCAAGACCATCAATCAGGGCTGATGGGGTTGCGCACAACCAAAGAATAAATTGTCGATTGGTTTGTATACAATCGGCACGGCTGTTGCATTGCTTCGGCCACTTATTCTTTGGGGGTGCTCCCATGCAGTTCTGGCGTCGCAGTATTCAATGGCAACTGATTCTCAGCATGGGCACCGCCCTGCTGGTCAGCATCCTGATCGTGGTTGGCATTTATACCCTGGTGGTCAACCGCCTCGCCCAGAGCTATCTGGTCGAGCAAGCGCTGCCGTCGAGCATCGAAGCGACGCGCAACGACATCGAACGCATCCTCGTCCAGCCACTGACCGCCGCCAAGGACATCGCCAGTAACCGCATGGTCCGCGACTGGCTGGCCGGCGGTGAGGACAGCAGCAAAATGGCGGCCTTCACTCAGTATCTGGAAGGCATCCGCGCCGAACACAAAGCGTTCACCGCGCTGATCATCGGCACCGAGTCCAATCATTACATCACCGAAAAAGGCCTGGATCGGACCCTCAGCCGGGCCAAACCAGCCGATGCCTGGTTCTATTCCTTCCTCGACAGCAACCAGCCGCGCACCCTGAATATCGACAACGACGGCGCCACCGGAGAACTGGCGTTGTTCATCGACCTGAAGGTCGAGCAGGCCGGCAAAGTCGTCGGCGTGGCGGGCCTCGGCCTGAGCATGAAAGAGCTGTCGGAGCTGATCCACAATTTCAGTTTTGGCGAGCGCGGCAAGGTCTATCTCGTGCGCTCGGACGGTCTGATCCAGGTTCATCCTGAGGCACAGTTCAGTGGCAAACGCACCCTCGCGGAGCAGATCGGTGCTTCAGCGGCGCAAGCCGTCATGGGGCAAAAAACTGCGGTGAACGCGACCTTCCAGCGCGACGGCGAAGACTTCCTCGCGTTCAGCCTGCCGCTGCGTGATCTCGGCTGGACACTGGTGGCCGAAGTGCCACAGTCGCAGATCTATGCCGAAGCCCGAAAAGCCATGTGGATGAGTGGCGGCATCGGTCTGCTGGTAGCGCTGGTGTGTCTGGCGCTGGTGGTGTGGCTGGCCCAGGGATTGGTACGACCGATTCGTCAGGTAACAGCCGCGCTGGTAGCAATCGGTAGCGGCGGTGGAGATTTGACCCATCGGTTAGATTCCAGTCGCGCCGATGAGCTGGGCGATCTGGCTCGGGGCTTCAATCGATTTCTCGACAGTCAGCGCGGAATGATCGGCGAAGTGCTGACCACCAGCGAGCGCTTGCGCACCGCCGTCGGCCAGGTGGCGAAGGTGGTGGACAACACCGCCGAGCGCTCCGGCCGCCAGCAGGAAATGACCGACATGGTCGCCACTGCTGTTCACGAAATGGGCCTGACTGTGCAGGAGATCGCGCAGAATGCCGGCAATGCCGCGCTGGCTTCGCAAACCGCGCGCGATGAAGCGCTGCAGGCGCGGGAAGTGGTCGGTGGCTCGATCCGCCATATCGAAAGCATGTCCGACGAGATTGGCGTGGCCGCCGGAGCGGTGGGGGAGCTGGCGCAGCAGGTGGCGTCGATCGATTCGGTGCTGGCGGTGATTCGTGGGGTGTCCGAGCAGACCAACCTGCTGGCACTCAACGCGGCTATCGAAGCTGCGCGTGCCGGGGACATGGGCCGTGGGTTTGCGGTTGTTGCTGATGAAGTGCGCACCCTGGCGCGCAGGACCCAGGCGTCCACCGACGAAATTCAACAGATGATCGGCAGCCTCAAGCAGGGCGCCGAGAATGCGGTGTCCTCGATGCGCACCGGGCAGGCCGCGACCGGCACCGGAGTGGAATCGAGCCAGCGCACCGGGGCTTCGTTGACCGCGATTACCGGGCAGGTCGAGCGCATCAGCGACATAAACCATCAAGTGGCGACGGCGACGGAAGAGCAGTCGGCGGTGACCGAAGAGATCAACCGCAACGTGCAGGGCATTTCCGATCTGGCGCGGGCCACGGCCGGCGAGGTGCGGGCGTGTAGCGAGGATTGTCAGATGTTGCAGCGTTTAGCGGATGATCTGGCGCGGCAGATGGGTGGGTTCAAGTTGAGTTGATGCGCTGTCAGTTCTGGCC